>NZ_JAAEQH010000092.1 GCF_024231755.1 Neptuniibacter sp. | reverse complement strand
TTGCAGCGTGTAGCACTGCATCCGGCCAAAGACGTACTCGACCTGACGCCAAGAGTCTGGAAAGAGAGATTCGCGGACAAAAAATTAACGAGCGACTTAGATAAAATGGGGTGATCCGGGTCTATATTGATCGCTTACGATATGCCAGTCTTTCGGTTATGACATCGAGCCAGAGGATTGGCCGTCGATTGGACTGCCGGACGTCATTTTGGCTGATCGTGGTGAGTTGCTGGGCCATCAAATTGAATATCTGGAGCAGGCCTTTGGTGTTCGGATTGAAAATACACCACCTTATCGTGGGGATGCGAAGGGTATCGTTGAGCGGCATTTTCGTACTATTCAAGCAGACTTCAAGCCGTTTGCACCAGGAGTGGTTGCTGGAACCACCATCAAAAAGCGCGGCGGGAAAGATTATCGGTTGGATGCAACACTTACATTGGACGAATTCACTAAAATAATTATCGGCTCTATCCTGCATCGCAACCAGAGTTCGGTATTGGTCAAGTATGACCGCGATCCGGATATGCCGGATACACTCGCACCTGTACCAATTAATATCTGGCAATGGGGTATTCAAAATCGTAGCGGACGGCTACGTAACACATCGGAGTCGGCGCTGAAGCTGGCATTGTTGCCTCGTCAAAAAGTAACGCTTTCCGATTACGGTATTCAATGCTTCGGTGCGTTTTATACCTGTAGGGAGCTGCTGGCGTCTGGCTGGCTCCATAGAACCGGGCAACAGCGACCTGGCCCCTTTATGGCGGCGTATGACCCCGCGGTAACCGACATCATTTATGTCTTCCCAGATGCAACAAAATCAGATTATTGGGAGTGCTCGCTAACAGACCGCTCAAGGGAATTTAGGGGCCGGTCGATGTGGGAGTTATGGGACAGCCAGCAGCAACAACGAAAATCAACAGCAGCAGCTAAATTGAAAGAGAGGGAAAGCAAAAGATCGCTGGAAAATGTGATTCAGGAAACCATCCAAAACGCGGAAAAGTTACGTCCTTCCTACTTTGGTGAATCAAAAACAGGAACTTTGGCTGGCATCAATCAAAACCGACGGGAAGCCCGTGATCAGGAACGCCAGAAACGTCGAGCGGATAACAAGGCTACTGAGCCGAAACCCAAAGCAGATGTCAGGTATTTGACTGATCAGCCCGAAGATGGGGCTTTCCCAGATTTTCTGGATGACCTGTTTGGAGATGATGAATGACGTTACCCAAAGGCATGGTGCAGGCAATTTATAATGATACCGGGATCAGTCAGTACCAAGGAAACCCGCTCATTGAAGCTTTGCCGCCGATTCTGGACCGGCGTCAGCTAAAGGACGGGTTATCGGGTCAAATTACGTTTCGCCCAACCGACGTTTATCTTGATGGCCAGACCCGTATTCATGTCATATCTCAATTACTTGATAATTTTTTCCAGCCGCTATCCCGTCACATTGAACTGGAGTCAAAATTATCAGTCATGCTTCGACAAGGGTATGTTGGCAGAAATCTGGCGACAGGCGAACTGAATGCCCACATCCAGAATGGTTATGAGCGTGTCATGCAGGGGGATTTGGCTGTTTTCCGGTTCGAGCATGTGGAATCCACCGCTAAGAGTCTGGCTTTCATCGGTTGTTCTGGTTCAGGCAAGACAAGCTCATTGAACCGTATTCTGGCAACCTATCCCCAGTTGATATATCACGAAGCCTACAACTTCACGCAGATCGTTTTCCTTAAAATTGACTGCCCGCATGACGGTTCGTTGAAAAGCCTGTGTCATAACTTCTTTCGGGAAATTGACGCGGTACTCGCCACGAATTACGTACGTCGCTACGTGGAAAAACGACATAGCGTAGAAACCTTGATTGCGGTAATGGCACACATTGCCAACACCCACGCAATTGGACTGTTAGTGATTGATGAAATCCAGCATCTGAGTGTTAAGAACTCAGGAGGTGCCGAGCGCATGCTCAATTTCTTTGTCACACTGGTTAATGAAATTTCGGTCCCGGTTGTCATGGTGGGGACACCAAAGGCCAGATCTGTCTTTGAACTGGATTTGCGGTCCGCTCGCCGTGGTGCAGGTTTTGGTTCAATACTATGGGAGCCTTTAAGCAAGCCCTCAGGCGAGCAGGAGGTATCCCGTACCGAGTGGGGAGCCTTCACTGGCCGTTTGTGGAAGTATCAATGGCTGACTAAAGCATCCCCTGAAGTGACCGATGAGATTAGAGATACTTGGTACGAGCTTTCACAAGGCATTATGGATGTCGTCATCAAGTTGTTTGTTCTGTCACAGATCCGGGCTGTTGTCACCGGAATTGAGCGCATTACCCCCACCTTGATGCGAAAGGTATATCAGGATGAGCTAAAACCTATCCACCCCATGATTGATGCGTTACGGTCGGGTGATGTAACAAAAATAGCGCGTTACTCAGATCTGACTATCCCCGACGTAGATAGAAAAATACTGGAGCTGGGACACCTGCTGCGCTCTAACCAGGAAAGCATTGATACCGTAGTCAAGTATGGGGGTAATGAACAAGCTGTTCGTTTGCACAATATGCTGGTTGATATGGGGTATGCCTCTGAGCTGCTTGAACCTCTGATCAACAGAGCGTTTGAGGATCACCCGGGCCTTGTGATGAAGGACCTTATGCCGCTGATCCTCTCTTGGTATCAGAATGCAGAGATAGAAGAACCAGCGTCAACCACACCCAAACTTAAGGCTGTGAGGAAAGCTGACTGGCATACCCTGGATTCAGAAGACTTGCGCTTCCTATTCTCTCAGTCCGCAAACGAAGAAACCTTCCAGGAATCACTTGGCCGCAACGGCCTGTTTTTTGATGCCCAGGACTGGGTTAATTCCTTTGGGTGATGGCTGTGTTAAATTTTCCTATACCTTACACAGAGGAGTTGATGTATAGCACCGTGGCCAGAGCAGGTGTCCGGCAAGGGCTGACCAGCCCAAAGCAACTGTTGGATGATGTCTTCGAATCTCGCAGTATTATCGCAACGATAGACTTACCCAACCATCTTGCAACGCTCTCTCGCTGGCTTCCAGAGGAGTTTACACCTGATAGGTTGATCTATAGTCATAGCTTATTTCCGCTTTACGCACCTTTTGTACCAGAGGCTCGACGGCTTCAGTGCATGAATTGGTTGTACCAGGGTACTCAGGGTGCCGCTCATCTGGCATTAGGGGTTGCCGCCTCTCGCATTAAATCCCCGCGTTTTGTCAGGTACTGTCCCGGTTGCATAGCCGCTCAACGTGAACAATATGGTGAGTATTTTTGGCGACGAGAATGGCAGGTTGCCGGGGTGGAATCGTGCCCTGAACACGGTGTGCTGATGGATACGCGGATTGCTCGCCCCTTGATTGAACGTCATCGCTTTATCGCTGCGGCACCTGAACACTGTCATGTGAGTAAACAGCAAAAGGGAATGGGAATATCTGACTGGATAACCACTCAGGTGCGACGGTTGTTAGTTCGGCCTGCTCAAGCATCACCCAGCTTTGAGCAATGGACAGAGCATTATCGCAGCCTTGCTTATCGACTGGGTTTTTACCGGGGAAAAGCTCAAGTTGACCACTCGGCGATAAAAAATAAGGTATTAAAGGTGTGGCCTGCCGCTTGGTTAATCCTAAACCGTCTGATGCCTCTCAGTTCCGATATTGATGACTCAGACTGGCTGAAAGCAATCTTCCGCAAGCATCGAAAAAGTTTCAATTATCTTCAGCATATTGTTGTTCATCAGGCATTGCTGGATAGCCGCTGGCAGATAGACGATGTACTTGATGAAGTAAGCCGGAAACCAACACGTAAAACGCCACAACAAGTTAAGGTTGTGATGCAACAGTCGAGCAGTCAAACGCCAGATCAGGAAGCTTGGCTCGAATTGTTGTCATCTCGTCAACCCCTTCAAGCCAGAAAAACATCACCAGCCTTGTATGCCAGACTTTATCGAAGTCATCGCGACTGGCTGTTGGACGTTAACCATCGTTATGCACAAGACAAGGCAAACCATAACGTACCACGTATTGATTGGGACAAACGGGATCGGGAATATCTGCAAGCACTTCGACAACTGGCTACGTTTTTGAATGCAAATCAACAAGGACCCAGGCGCTCAAGAACCAACTACCTTAAGTTGCTTGGCAATCTCTCAACCCTTGAGAAAAACCTCCATCAACTGCCACGGACTTCGGCATTTTTGGTGGCTAATTCGGAAAGTGTCCCCCAGTACCAGATCCGACGTTTGCAAAATGCCTATGACGATTTACGGGTTCTCTTTGACTCTCCGCCAAGGTGGCGATTGTTGCGAAACGCCGGATTGAGTGAAGAACGAATGATGGAGCCTGCCAGGCAGTATTTGGAAAATTTAGTGGATACGGAACATGAAGTTCAAAGGTGTAGAAAATAACAGTGTTATCCGAGAGATTGGCTCTTTATTTCGCCGCCATGATGGCCCTGATTGGCACATTAATGTCAAATTGGCACCAGGCCAAAAGAAACAATATTTTGGTGTCTCTCAAATTCCGGTCTTAGCAAGACGCAGGGTGGTCAATGCAAGCGAACAACCACGCCCTGCCGGATTCCAGTCCCGTATTGTGATAGAAAATACTCGTCATTGGCGTACTGAACCTATCGAAGCCTGTCCAATTCCGGTGGTAAATCGGCAGGATGATGGACAGCAATGGTGCTTTAATTTTGAATTTGGTGGAACGCAGTATTATCTTCCTCAGCTCGAATTAGCGCGAGTGCTGTTCTTCCACCACGCCTATATAACGCGTTTAGCTTTGATCCCCAACGGACTCTCTCAGGAGTTTGATGTCCAGCGCTTAGATAAGTTGAGCAAAGCGCTCATCAATATTCTACCAATCTGCACGCTACCGCTGTACGTCAGAGGTGACTATGCATTAAGACGTTTGTTAGCTTGGATCTTATTGGATGATGATGTGCGGCAATCTTTTGAAAGTATTGTCCGTTACCAACTTCAGAACGGTTATGACACAGACAAATACCGTCTGTGGCGTTTTCAGTTTGAACCACCGAAGCTCTCAGGTGCTGAGCTGACACTTCGAGGTCATTTCGATCAGGAGCGAAAAGCGTTTTTTGTGTATGAGATTTATGGTGTTTCTAATCTAACCGGTGATTGTCCCGCCTATGTCGATTTTATCGATCCCCGATTCGCTGAGAGGCGAGCAGGCCAGGGGTATGCTGTTCGACCGGGCCCGCAATCCGGCCCAGAATTGGAAATTGATGACGAACAAGAGCCAGATACTGATCAAACAGAAATCCGGATTGAAACGCCAGCCGTCGCATTTGAGTTTGCTAATCCCATTCGGACAACTCGCATAGGTAAGGGAAAAGGACAGACTGGCTGTTTGGGCCAGGAGGGCGACTCGTCAGACTCTCCAGAAAATACTGGCTTTGAAGTAAGTACGGATGAGGCCAGTACTCACGGTACATTACCTTCAGCAGATTATGATGGCATGGAAGACAAGAGCGACGACGCACATCTCTATGCGGATAAATTTGAAGCCTTTAACGCTATGGTGCTGCAATTGGTTGGCATGTCGGGTTACCGCCACATCCACAGGGAAATCCGAAAGCTTCCCACTATTGATGGTTACTCCAAACACTTGCTTGCAGATGGTAACCCACGTTGTCTGGCTTTTCATCGAATTGAAAAGGATGGTCAAGAGTACGCATTGATAGAAGTGGATACTTCCGATAATAAGAACAGACTATCGACACTCCTGTTGAAGCCGCATGTCCAATTTGATTGGGAACGCACTCTTCGAGAGTTGGAAATCAGGTTATTAAAAAAATCACTGGCATGGCCTACAGCGCTAATCAAAAAGCTCTTTAGTGATAGATATAAGCGTGTGCCTCATCCAAAATCATCATCTGAAAATAAAGGATTCCTTGAAAATGAGTCAATTAAACATTGGGCTGAGCGAGTTTATAAGGAGATTAGATTATCGTAACATAACTGTTTTAATAATATAGCAATCGAGAAGCTTATTATCCTAGACTATGATACTAGCCTAAGTTAATAGTGTAGCCGATATAGTTGAGATAGATATGGGGATGAGCCTGAATTTGGCGAGGAGTGAAGTTACCCATTATGAGCATCGGTAACTTTTAAGTAACGCTAGCCAGCCTTGGGCTGGCTAGCGGAAAAGCTTCTGTTTGTGCCACTACATAAAGGGAAGCTGTTTTTCTTCTCCTATTTGAGTGATCCCCAATGACGCCAAAAATCCAAATAGTAACGAACAGACCAGCAGTGACAAGGTAAACCAAAACATAACAACCTTTCTGTTAGCCCCAATGGCAATTGCAAATGCACCAGCGGCATGGATACCAATCAAAAATGGCCCCAGAAAAGCCAAGCCCGGAACACCAAATTTTTCCATAATTACATGTTTACGATCCGTTATGTCGTGGGCAACTTGCTCAGTTTCGGGTTTATTTCGCCAGCGCTTCATAAATAACTTAACTTTTTCACTGGCATAAATTATGGGTAACAGCGAAAGCAAATTTCCGAAAAAGCCTGCAAGTGCAGCTGGAAACCATGGTAACCCAGCAATAACACCCAATGGGACGGCAATCCAAACTTCGAGCACCGGAATTGCCGCCCCGACAAATACACTGATATAGAGTAATAAGTCATTCATTTAGATTGCCCTTGCTGCTTTTTTTGTGAAGAATAAAACATATAAGCTTGGCACAACGATAAAGGATGCAATGGTGCCTGAAATAAGGCCGCCCATTATCACAACGTTAAACGAGCGCCATAGCGGATCATTGGCGATAAGCAAAGGAAGCAGCCCTAAAATAGTGGTTATTTGTGTCAACATAATAGGGCGAAACCGTTGCATTAAAGCCGATTTGAGTGATTCAAGCTCAGATTTTCCTGCGTCTTTCTCGATATCAATTTGTTCGATAATTAGCATAGCATTCGACACAATAATGCCTATTAGGGCGAATATCGCTAAATTAGCCATAAAATCGAAAGGCAGCCTGAAAATGATCAGTGCTAAAAGTAACCCAATGGCACAGAAGGGGATACTTAGTACAATGATCGCCACCTTACGAAACGAGTTGTACTTATGGATGAATAAAATGATCATCATAAGTACACAAAGTGGTAGGAAAGCAAAAATAGCTTCTGCGGTTACCTCGCTCTCTTCAATCTCTCCGCCAAACTCGATTTGCACTTTGCCAGTATTACGAACTTGCTCCAACGTTTCTGCGATGTTGGAAACCAACTCTTTAGAGGTCATCGCCGGATTAAGCGCTGTCACCGTCAGGGTTGGCCGTAAGTTTCTCTTTTTCACAATTGACGGATGAAACTCTGTGTCAACGCGAGCAATTTCTGATAAATAAACGGTTTTATCAGAAGATTGTGAGAAAATCTGAATATTATTTAACTGCGACAGTGACGCGTTATCTGTTGGCATTGCCAGCATAATAGGCAGCAAGAACTCTCCTTCCCGAAGCTCAGATGTACTCTCTCCGAGAGTATTTTTCCTAAGAGCGGAAAAAATGTCTTCTCGTGTGACTCCGGCATAGCTTGCTGCGGCTTGGTCTAAATTTACCACTAAGCTGGGGATAGGTTGTTCCCAGTCCTGCTTGATGTTAATGGTTCCATCTACTTTGCTAAGCGCCTCTTGAATCGTTGCAGCAGCCTGTAATAAATTACTATGGTTGTTGCCGATGATTCTAATGGCTGCTTCGCCTGGAGGGGTGGAGCCCATGAAAAACGGGTTAATCCCGAGCTTGGCATAGGGGAAAACAGGAGGCATCTCAGCCCTAAGTTGGCTTACAAAAGCCGCAACATTGGTTTCTTTACTAAGATTGACAACAAAGTAAGCGGTGTGCGGGGCCGGATCTGGCGGATTCAGGCCCAGGATAAAGCGTGGCCCCCCTTCACTAACATAAGCAGTAGCGCCTGTAATCTGGGGAAAACGTTGTTCCTCAGCAAGCCATCGCGTCATTTCTTGTGCAACTTCAGCTGTGCGGTTTGCAGGCGTACCTGCTGGGAGCTCAAGGGATATTTGCATTTGTGAGCGCTCAGACGGTGGAAAGAATGCCTCTGGAATAGTCGCAGATAAAAATAACGATAGGATCAGGCTTGCCGTCGCACCTGCTAAAAATGCTTTTGGCCAGATAATGACTTTGTCCCAAAAGCGAGACATGATCATCATTAAGCGCGAGAGCTTACTTTGCTCAGAAGTGTTTTTCCCTTTCCTTATAGACCACTGCGCCAAAATCGGTACCAGCATAATGGCAACAAACCAGGAAATGATCAGCATGACGCCAATGACGATGGTTAGCGTCTGCATATAAATCGCAGTGATATTATCGGTGAACATAGGTGGGGCGAATGCCAGGATAACCGTTAGGCTAGCAATCAGCATTGGCGTACCCAGTGTCTTTCCGGCGTGTAAGGCTGCTGATTTCCCAGACTCACCTTGATTAATACGTTTTGAGATATCCTCAACAATCACCATCGGGTTATCAACCAAGATCCCAAGTGCAATGATAAACGAGGCGATACTAACCTCATTAAGCTCAACACCAAGCACACGTAAAACGACTAATGTCATAATGCCTGTAATGGGGACAGCAAGTCCCACCAATGAACCAGCGCGTAAACCCAGTGCGATAACAGTGACTGCGGTTACGACCAGGATCGTTTCCAAAAGGGTTGAAATCATTTTGGATATGACTTGATTAACAACTTCACCTTGGTCGGTAATGATTTTCAATTGAAAGCCTGCGGGTAAATCGTATTCCCACTGCGCTATTTGTGTACGAAGGCGATCATTGAAATCGACCATGTTAACGCCTGGTGTCATATAACCTGCAACAACAATAGCCTGCCCCCCATTTAGATAGGCGGCGGTATTAAGCGGTTGTGCAGTTGTCCTTATTACATCAGCTAGCGTGTCAAGTGGTAACTGGCTGCCGTCCGGCAGCACAATAGGTATCGCTTTAATATCTTCAATAGAGTTATAGCCACCTCTGACATAAATACGACTTTCCTGATCGCTAAAATTCACTCTGGCAATATCATCAAGCGTATTGTTTTTATGCAATTGCAGGTAGATATCATTAGGCTTGATCGAAAATCTGGACGCAGCAAATGGCTTTAGATTGATAGTCACTTGCTCTTCAGTGACACCATGCAAGGTGACTTTATCCATACCGGGGATATCGTAAAGAAAATCCCGCAGCTCACTGGCTTTATTTCTGAGTTGCTCAAAAGTGTGATTGGGGGCACTAATTGCAACAGTCATCACGGCAACGGCGTCATAACTATCGTTAACAAAAGGCCCAGAAACACCATCGGGAAGAGAGTTTTGCACATCCTGCATTTTCGCTCTGACTCTGAGCCATGATTGCGCGTAGTCTGGTGTTCCGTCCTTAATTTCCAAAGAGATATGGATCTCTCCGGCACGAATAGACGTCGTGATATTTTTAGTTTCTTCCAGTTCACGCAAAGCACGTTCAACCGGGCGCGCCAATAGCGATTCCGTTTGATAAATATCTAAGCCGGGATGATAAGCGGTAATCACAGTGACATTTATCGGTAGTGTGGGCTCTTCCTGCGACGGGTAACTCGGGTATAACGCCAACCCTATGCTCGTAAGCATAAAAAACAGAAAGAGCACTAAACGGCTGTTAGCAAGTGAGAAGCCTGTAATTGACATTAACGCGTCTCCCCTAAAACACGAACCTGTTGCCCGTCACTGATAAAGGCCGCTCCGGCTGCTACGTATCTCTCTCCGAGTTTCAACTTAGCATTAATAATGTAGCCTGTAGGTTGAATATCGATAATTTGTACAGGTTTTTTAATAACGGTATTGGACTCACCGTTAAAAGAGTATAAGAAAGCACTGTTACTTGTTGCTTCAACATAAACTGCGCCGTGAGGAACCAAGAGAACGTTTTCGCTATTCTTCAGTCGATAGTTCACTGCGACCACGATACCTGGCGGTAAAAAATTGCCCTCTGGCACTTGTATACGCAGTTTAACCGGCAAGCTTAAACCATTACTTGCTCGCTCTGCGATGTGGGACACCTCAGCTTCAAAAGACTTCCCTTGATGACTAATACTGATAACCTGTTCATTTGTAGAACGTAGAGCATTTGCCAAAGATACAGGGATTGATGATTCAACAATAAGTTGGGCTGAACTGTCGAATGTAAAAATGACCTGATTCTGAGCGACCTCTTCAAAGGGTTCAACTTGCCTGGTAGAGACAACACCATCATAAGGGGCTTTTATTACTGCTTGAGAGAGTTCTCTTTCTGTGAGTCTGACTCTACTTTGTGCTTCACGGGCAGAGGCTTGAGCGGTTAAAAAAAGCGTTCTAGCAGCGTCTAGATCTTGCTGTGAAACTGCATTATTTGATTTGAGGCGATTAAGCCGTTCAAAGTTTGCTTGGTGCTCTTCAAGCGCGATCTGCGCTTTTGAGGCTTCAGAACGGGCGTTATCGACCGCGAGTTGATAAGGCTCAAGATCCAGTGTCGCCATGATATCGCCTGCTTTTAACCGGCTACCAATATCTACCAGCACCTTTTGCACTTTGCCAGGAACGCCAAATGAGAGCTGCGCTCTGCTCTCTGTTTGTGTTATTCCAGAAAAGCGAGATTCTTGGTAATGCGCGTTTGCACCTACTTCATTGAGCGTAACCACTCGAATGTTCTGCTCAGTGGGCTCAGGTATACTTTCACTGCTGCAACCCTGGAATAGGACAAGCAGGCTAACCAATGCATACTTGCTGAATTTCTTTAATAATATAACTGATCGTTCGAGTATATAAAGTGGCGAACTCATATCAAACCCTCTTGAGGTATGGCTTAAATATTAATTACTTTTTTGGTGTAAGAAGGGTCTGAACAAGCTGACGTAAAAGCTCCCGCGAATACTCGATATCCGCAGTCGCTATCTGGCAGGACAAACCATCAATGTAGGCAAAGATATAGTGGGTTATCTGCTCGGGTGTGAGCAAATAACTTGCCTCATCTTTATCCTGTAATTTCTTGATCATGGCACAACAGGTGTCAAAGAGCTCTTGACCTGAATCCTGTACCGCTTTCTTAATCTCTGGGTTTCTGGATGATTCTGCGAGGATCTCCAGATACATAATAGTTCCTGTTTTGTCGCCTGTGAGATAAGCCTCTTGCTCTAAAGCATCCATGAAATCACTAGCACTTTCAATTCTTCTCAAGGCATCAAGATCTCTAGAAGAATAGCGTTTGGCAATTTCCAGAATGAGTTCATTTTTTGAGGCAAAGTATTGATAGAAACTTGCCTGGCTGACTTTTGCAGCACGGGATATTTCTGCCATGCCTGCACCATGAAAGCCCTTTTTAACAAAGCATTGGACGGCAGCATCAAGGATAGCTTCGATTTTGGCCTCTCGAGCCGCGTAATTCACTGGACGACCTAAATTAGACATAAAAGCACCATTTACTTTAGTGATCGGTCAATTATATAAATAGAAGTGATTCGTGTCAACTGATATCGGGTGACGTAGAAGTGGATTTTTCTGAATGTTACTATCTTTATTATTTTTATAAAAATAGCTTTAGGGTTTTACGGGCAATCTGTTACCAACTTTATTAATTTGCAAAGGCTATTATCTTATTGATTAATAGGCTTCGGAGAGCAGTAAGTTTCTAACTTTATTTGATTACCACATTTATTGTAGGCGGATAATAAAGTTTGATCGAAAATAATATTGTTTGATCAAAAATAATAAAGTTTGTTCAAAAAGTAACCTCTTGGTGTATGCTGAATGCATCAGGAGGTGTCTCTATGTCAGATTCTAATAAACCAGTAGATCCCAAAGACCTCAAAAAGCTAAAGACTCGTGGAAAGGGAGCTGGGAAAGATTATGAGCCTTTTATTTATATCCATGAGCTTAGTAGTCAGGGCGAAAGTTGTCGTAGTAATAGTGCTACGGTTGGTAGGGTCCATCATCTACTTTCTCGTCTGGAGTTGTCCGCCTTCCTCTCATTTGATTACTCATCGAAAACAATTGATATCCGAGAGCAATACCCAATTCCAATTAGCGACTCTTTGGAAATATGCAGGCAGCTAGGCATAAAACATCCTCAGGTATCTGACAAACTTAAAGTCGTTACAACTGACTTTCTTTTTGACTTCAATAGTCAAAAGCAGTTAGCGCTTAGTGTTAAGTATATCGATGAACTCGCTGATCCTCGTGTTATGGATAAGCTGCAAATTGAGAAGTCTTATTGGGAGAATAAGCATACTGACTGGAAGTTATTCACAGAAAAACAAGTCGAACCAGGTTTAAAAGAAAATTTAGAGTGGATTCATCCTGTATTAGTTCACGACTCGCAAGAACGTTCAAATCAAGAATTACTCATAATCGTAGAGCGGCTCTTAAAATATAGAAATACTAAAGTTAGTAGCTTATGTGCTCAGTTCGATGATAGCTACCAAGTAGAGCCCGGTTTTCATATAGAAGCGTTTCGGCTAGCGGTTGCCAGAAAGTTAGTGATTGCTCAATTGGACCAATCATTTTATCAATGGAACACTAATGAATTAACTATTAATACACTTTTCTCTGAACCTAGGGGGAATTATGTATCTTAATAGAGTTTATTTAGAAAATTTAGCTGAGCGACGTTATCGGGTTGTTTTTGAGTATCTTAGTTACATTATGGCCTTTGATATCGATGATGATAATGCGTGGCCTGTTCGGGTAGAAATTGAAGAGTTACAGAATCCAGAGCTATTTTCACAGGTAATTGAGCCATATATTTTACCACCAGTTGAAAATGGAAGTATTTCCGCATCAAAAAGGGATGAAGCTTATCAATCTATCTCGCACTTACTTGATAACTATACATTGCTTTTTGATAAAGCCTCCAGAAATCATCTGATTAGAGAACAGGTTTCCAAAGCAAAAAAATCAAGACTCTACATACTTCGGCAACTTAGGAGATATTGGAAACGAGGGATGGTGCCTGATGCGTTGGCTCCGGATTATGAAAAATGTGGAGCTGCTGGTATCCCCAGAAGAAATGTAAAAAACAAGCTTGGTCGTAAACGTGTGCATGCTTCCGGTGAGGGCATTATTGTTACAGACGAAGTTGCAGACTTATTCCGTTTAGCAATTGATGGTTTTTACCTCAAAAATGAAAAGGTGAACCTGAAAGATGCAAAGGATAGAGCTGTAGGACTCTATAAATCGCGACATCCAAAGGCGGATAAAACCAGTATCCCCACAATGGCTCAATTCAGGTATTTCTATAAGATCAATTATCAGATCACAGAAGTATTGAAAGCTCGTACTCCAGATATTGTATTCAAAAAAGACACTAAGCCTTTAACTAGTACATCCGCTAATCTAAATTTCGGTCCGGGAGCCCGATATGAAATTGATGCGACAATAGTTGATCTTTATCTGGTTTCAATCCTCAACAGATTTCGCATCGTGGGTCGCCCGGTTATTTATTATGTTAAAGATGTATTTAGTCGAATGATTGTAGGGCTGTATGTAGGTTTAGAAAATCCGTCCTGGGCAACAGCAACAATTGCTTTAGCAAATGCGTTCTCTGATAAAGTAAAATATTGTCAACAATTTGGTATTCAAATTGACTCATCTATGTGGCCAAGTGTTGGTCTTCCTGCAGCGATTACTGCAGACAGAGGTGAACTGTTAGGAAGACAAGCCGATGTTTTGGTTAACCGGCTCGGAGTAACGTTAACTAATACCCGGGCTTATTTTGGAAGTGACAAAGGTGTGGTTGAAAGAGCGTTTAAAGAAACGCACGCCAAAATAAAGCCTTATGCTCAAGGTGTTGTTGAACCACTCAATGGTAAGAAACGAATTGGCTTTAGATATGAGCTAGATGCAGAACTAACTCTGGAAGCATTTACTAAAATCGTTATTCACTATGTAATTAATCACAATTTAAAACACGTCGTCGAGGGATATGACTTTGCCGCTGATATGCCAGCCGAGTTGCCGGCAAATCCTCTTGAACTTTGGAATTGGGGAGTTAAAAACCGTACCGGGAAATTAAGGCAGATTGATGAGGAACTAACTTATATTAATATGCTTCCTATGGGCAAAGCGACGGTCTCAAATCTTGGAATTAAGTTTAACGGGATGTTTTATAGCAGTAGTGAAGCATTGCGAGCTGGCTTGCAACACCGTTCTAAATCTGTAATACGACCTGACTCGGTCGACATCTCGTATGACCCTAGAAATACAAGTGTAATTTACTTAAGGCCGAATAGTAGATTTGATTCATACTGGGTATGCTTATTATCCGATAGAAGTCGTAGATATCGCGATATGACCTTTGCTGAAGCTAAACTCGTGCTGGGACAGGCTAGAAAAACTGAGGCTGTGTATAAGCAGCAGGAAGATTTTGACGCACCAGACTTGCAACAAGAGATTATGCAGATTGTTAAGGATGAAAGAGATAAACAATCAAAGTCGGTGTCTGAATTGACTAAAACTGAAAGAATTAGAGGTATTCGGGACAATCGGCAAGCAGAGAGAGACTACGAGCGCCAAAAAGATAGAAATAAGCTTGCTGATCAATCGAAGAATGAGGAGCCCGCTAAGATAATTCCTATTCGTTCATCTGATGATGTCGAGCACAATTCATTTGATTATCCTGACTTGGATGTATTCCTGGAGGACGATGATGACTAGACTTATCACAGCAAGGTATATCGACGCTGAGCTTGAGGAGTATTCAGGTCATCCCTTGATTAATGCGCTTCCACCAATAAATTCGGCTGATCAAATTGCCAAACTGCTTTTCAGGTATCCTAAGATCACCAAAGAAGAGCGGGCTCTACCCAGTCATATCAGACGGCATGCAATGATGCGGATACTGGATAAATTTTTATATCCAACAAAATACCATTCAGAGCTCGAACAAACTATATCTTGCATGATTCGTAGTGGTTATTTAAGTCGCAATATTGCTGATAAAAGCTTTGTTGAGTCGTTAAGTGCTGTTGACAGGGTGAAGGCGGTTAATAAACGAAGAAATGCTGGTAACGAAGCGCTAGTCAGTTCGGTTATCGGTTGTTCTGGCTCTGGAAAATCAACGGCTGTTGAAGCTATTTTAGATTGTTATGAACAAGCGATATTGCATCCTGAATATCAACACGTGCAATTAGTGTGGCTTAAATTGGAGTGTCCGCATGATGGTTCAGTCAAGAGTTTATGCATTAACTTCTTCAGAGCGGTGGATAAAGCACTAAATACCGATTATGAGGATACCTATGTAAAATCACGCTCCTCAGCGGAATCATTGTTAGGAGACATAGCCAGGGTTTCTGCTTTGCATTCAATAGGCATACTTGTCATTGATGAAATACAGCATCTGGATGAATTCAAATCCGGAGGTTCGGAGCGAATTATCAATTTCTTTGTAGCGTTAACAAATGTCATCAAGATCCCCGTGCTATTTGTTGGAACTCCGAAAGCTAGGGAAATATTTAACCCTACCATGCGAAGTTCGAGGCGAATGGCACAGTTTGGAGGCTTGAGTTGGGAGCGCTTTAGCCGTTCTGAGATCGCTGAGCAAAGTGGCGGTTGGGAGAAGTTTTTTTCGCTATTGTGGAAGCTTCAATGGTTTGAAACTCCAGTCCCATTAACAGAAGAGATCCGAGATGTATTTTGGGAGTATACTCAAGGTATTGCTCATATAGCCGTTGTCCTATTTTATCTTTGTCAGGTTCGGGCAGTTGTTGTCGGCAAAGAAATAATTAACAAAAAGTTAGTTAAAAAAGTGTATGACGATAAATTGTCTATTGTTCACCCGATGATTAATGCACTACGCAGCGGTAGAAAAGAAGAAATCGAGAAATTTAAAGATCTGGATTTGCCTTTAAAAGAGGTTGTAATTCTTGATTCAGGCTTTGAGCGCGTTGTAGAAGATGTAATTGAAACGGAAGAATTATTTGAGAGTGATGATAGACTATCGCAGCTAGTAGCTTTGTTAAAAAAGCTCAATATTGGTAGTGACATAGCGCCGATAATAGCGAAACAAGCTGTCGAGCAGTTTCCAGAGGAAGATCTATTAGGATTGGTTGCTAGGGTAAAAGAACTAAAAGATCCTAAGCCTAAAAAGAAAAAGAGAAGGGATGTAGCTAGTTATACCCCAGTGTATATAGCCGGCGACTTAAGGGTATTGCGAGATGATGATCCCGAAGCTAATTATGAAGTATTGCGGCGAAGTGGAGTGATTGTAGAGTTATCCGATTACTTATAGAGAGTCTTTCTAGATTATAGTTTAGCCTGATTTGGTCAAAGGAGTGAGAGCGTGGCATCAGAAGCAGATACGAGGGCAAATTATATTGCTCCGGCGTTAAAAGCAGCTTACTGTCTGCGGAGTAGAACCTATCCTACCTAGCGTCTAGGAACTTCCACAGTAGACGTTGCTCATAACAGTTAATTTGACTTACGTGAGATTAAAGGATCTTATTTAAACGCTTTACATAAATTATGTAGGTTACTTCTCAATCGATTTTTGAGTATATTTTACGTTTATGGTTTTTAAGCCATAACGCTTTTCTTGATAGTGTCTTGGTGATTATCATTTTTAACGACTTACCGAAAGCGATTGGAAAAGGACACAATTTCAGAACATTTCTTATTTGCTGGTTAGATCATCATTGATAATGAGTTTGGAGGGATGGCGATGGACTGCAATATTAAGCGAGTTTTAAAAGGGTTGATTAAAGCTAATTCTGGCCTACCAGAAGCCATTTTTTGTTCTTATATGGATTTGAGATAACTGAGATAGGTCTGGGAACAGTATATTGGATTGAACTGAACAACGGCATTGTTGTGCCGGAGACTGATGTTAATTGCTTAGCGATACATATTAGCGGCGAATGTCATTCCTACCTTAATGAATAGTGGAAATTTTGATATCAAGCGTTAATTTGTTGGACTAAGTATTAGCGCATGTAGCACGTGCTTAAGGATGCAGATGGTAGCTAGGACATATAAGTGGAAGGAAGGTGTCGAACTCGAACCTCATACGCAGAAAAAGCACCAAATTCTTAGGGAGTATTTTAGAAGCTATCTGCTAACACGCTGCCAGTTTCCAACTACCAGCTTTAAGTTGATTGTCGTAGACGGATTTTCAGGCTCTGGGTTATATGAGGGCGGTCACACAGGCTCTTCACTGTTATTTGTTGAAGTCTTAATAGAAGTGATAGTCAAAATTAACATAGAACGAGACGCCAAAGGTTGGCGACCGTTATCTATTTCATGCCTCTTGTGCTTAAACGATTATGATTTTGAAGTGACACAGGAGCTTAAGCAGAATATTGCTGAACCTTTGCGACAATGCCGAGAAATTGAACACCTATCCATCGAAACCCAATTTTATAGTCAGCCTTTTGAAGAGCTTTATTGGGAGCTTAAGCCAAAATTAAAAGCGGTGGGGTGTAACAACGTATTTTTTAATCTCGACCAATGCGGCTACATTCACGTAAGCACAACAATACTGCGCGATATTATCGCTTCTTGGAAATCTGCTGAGATATTGTTGACCTTCATGATCCAGAGCTTGATCACCTATCTTTCACCTACCAAAAATAACGTTACATTAGAGCCAGAATTGAGACAGAGTATTCAGCGTCTAAGCATTGAGTTTGAAAAAGGCCAATTCGGTAAAACGGCGTGGCTTGGCGCTGCTGAGAAGGCAGTGTTTGAATACCTGGGGCAGGCAGCACCATTCGTCAGTCCATTTTCAATTAATAACAATAAGGGATGGCGGTACTGGCTGATGCATTTTGCTAGTTCATATCGAGCACGCCAGGTATTTAATAATGTTTTGCATTCAGACTTCTCTACACAAGCGCATTTTGGCCGCGCTGGCTTGAAAATGCTGTCTTACACTCCCGGGGACGATGTGCAGTTATACCTATTTAACAGTGACTCACGAGAAGTCGCCAAAAAAGAGCTGTACGAAGACATACCGCGCATGATTTCAGAGTCTGGTGATACGCTTGAAATGGACGAGTTTTATAAATTGGCCTACAACGAAACCGCCGCACATAGTGATGACATTCACGAAATGATGATATTGAATCCCGATGTGGAAGTGTTAACTGGCTCAGAAGGAGGTATGAGACGTAAAGCAAACACTATAAAGGTCACAGACAGGCTTAGGCTCAACAAACAGCAAAACTTATTCTTCTTTTACGAAAAGAAAAATGAAAAATAGCGGTTTGATCAGATAATAATTACAACAGATAAACTGATAGGAAAGGTGGTGCGGTATGGCTACAACGAACACGTTATGGAAACTGGACGAGCATACCATCGGGAAGCACATGGTGCTGAAGGCTTATATGCAGGCGTGGCTGCCGGTAATGGGACTGACCAATGAGAAAATACTTGTAGTTGATGGATTTGCTGGACCCGGTGAATATGAAGGAGGTGAGTTAGGCTCCCCACAAATTCTATTAAATACTTATCTTGAGCATTTTTATCAGGATAAGCTAACGAATCATATTATTTATTATTTCCTTGAAAAATCTCCTAAGCGCTATGCGCATCTATGTGAACTGCTAAAAAAGAATTTCAGTGATGTACCCTCAAATGTCGCTGTGAAAGCTCACTGTAAGGCGTTTTCATCGCGTCTTTCAGAGTTACTGGATGACACTGAGAAAAATCGAAAAGTATTGGTGCCAAGCTTTTTTATGATTGATCCATTCGGCGTGTCCGATACACCCATGTCAATCATATCGAGGATCTTGCGTAATCCTAAAGCTGAGGTATATATCTCGTTTATGTATGAGTTTATCAATCGTTTCAAACGCAGCCCGGAATTTGGTCCTCATTTGACAGAACTATTTGGGACTGAGCGATGGCAGGATGGTGTCCATATTGAGTGTAAAAACGACAGGCGAAAGTTCTTCAATGAACTATATAAAAGCCAGTTGAAAAAAGCTGGCGCCAAGCAAGTTCTTCACTTTGAGTTGTATAATGGCAACCGCCACGTTTACACCATCTTCTTTGCGACAACTCACATTAAAGGGATAGAGAAGATGAAAAGCGCCATATGGCGTTATATTCCTGATGGTAGCTATCAATTTCGAGGCGGTATTCAGCAAACTAAACTTGTTGCCATAGATATTGATTACTCTCCCTTACATGACACGCTTCGCGCTACGTTTAAGGATAGGTATGTAACCGCTCAAACGGTTTTATATTTTATTGCATCTGATGCCACAGACTACGCCACAGATAGCATTAAAACCAAATACCTCAAAGTATTTGAAAAAAAAGGATTGATTGATGTCGAACCTGCATCAAGAAATAGACGCTTCAGTTATCCCGATAACGCCTTATTAAAGTTTTTGCCTCGCAGCTAGATCGTGGATATCAATCATTAACCGGGCCAGTTTTCTGGCATGCATATCCGACCCATCCCAAATCTGTTGAATTGCCGCAAGCACAGGCTTGCAATTTTCCGCCTTAATTGGCTCCTGCAAATCTACATTCACACGTGCAGCTATCTCTTTTAATTTTCGAGAAGGTCGCTTCCAATCTTTTGAGCTGGCGCGATGAAGCGTCGTTTTGCACACTTTCCATTCATTAGCTAACTGTTCAAAAGTTAACTCATGCGTTGATTTATAGTGATTTACAGCCTCAGCTAACTTCTCTTTGACTTGCAATATTCTGTATTCCGATTTATATTTTAAATTTAGAATACAAGACGATTGCATAGGCAGTCAAGACACGTTAACGTAAGTAAACACAATGGTTGCTAAGGAGGCGTTGAGTGAGTGGTACCAGTAAAATTGAATGGACAGAACAAACTTGGAACCCGGTAACAGGCTGCTCAAAAGTTTCATCCGGGTGCAAGCATTGTTATGCCGAAGCAATGGCAGTTCGATTAAAGGCTATGGGAGCGAATGGCTACGAAAACGGCTTTGATGTATCGCTGATGCCAGAACGCTTAAATGAGCC
Source organism: Neptuniibacter sp. (assembly GCF_024231755.1). Classification (GTDB taxonomy): domain Bacteria; phylum Pseudomonadota; class Gammaproteobacteria; order Pseudomonadales; family Balneatricaceae; genus Neptuniibacter. Next base: position 1,633 of record NZ_JAAEQH010000092.1, on the reverse strand, counting down.
ATTAAAGCGCAAAAAGCCCACCAAATATTTCGTTAACTCGATGAGTGATTTGTTCCATGAGGACGTGCCTTTTGAGTTTATTGAAAAAATCTTCGATGTGATTCAACAAACGCCTCAACATATTTATCAAATATTAACGAAGCGCTCTCGCCGTATGGCCGAGTATTTTAGTACGCGTATTCCTCCGGTTAACGCGTGGATAGGTGTTACCGTTGAAAATAAAAAGCAGGGACTGCGTAGGATTGACGATCTCCGCCAAGTTAATGCGACAATCCGCTTTCTATCTGTCGAGCCACTGTTGGAAGATTTAGGGCGCGTAAATCTGAGTGATATCCATTGGGTCATCGTTGGTGGCGAGTCTGGACCACAAGCCAGAGAAATGAAACCTGAATGGGCGTCGAATATGCAAGCGCAATGTGAAGAGCAAAGTGTAGCTTTTTTCTTTAAGCAGTGGGGTGGTTGGGGCGCTGATGGTAAGAAGCGTTCGAAGAAGGCGAATGGAAGACAACTTAAAGGGAAAGTGTACAACGGAATGCCTCGGATCTTGGTTACCAATCTTTAATTGAACACGAAAAATAAAGTGGGACTCAATCAGTGCTGAGCTAGTACACTTCAGCTTTACTCACTCATGCACTATCTGACAGTTTGTAGTGGTCAAGTATTTTTGGCCACGGCATTATAGGTTTTCCAGTACATTACTTCCTTATCATTAGGTGATAATCCACCGTTCTTCGAATGCGGTCGATATCGACTGTAATAACCAACAATATAATTTGTAATTTGCTCTTTCGCTTCAGTGAATGAGCGATAACCGGTTTCTGGTATCCATTCTGTTTTCAGGCTTCTAAAAAACCTTTCCATTGGCGCATTGTCCCAGCAGTTTCCATTACGACTTAGACTTTGCTTTATTTGATATCGCCACAGCACTTACCTGAATTGAATACTGGTATATTGGCAACCCTGGTCTGAGTGGAACAACAGTTCGTTTGGTTGCTCCCTGGACTCATAGGCCATTTCCAGTGCATTCTTTGTTAACACACTATCCGGTGACAGTGATAACGACCACCTAACAGGTTTTCGGGCATAAAGGTCCATGACAACAGCAAGATATGCCCAGCGTTTACCTGTCCAAACATAGGTGATATCTCCAACCCATACCTGGTTTGGTCGCTCCACGTCGAAACAGCGGTCTAGCACATTTGGAACGGCTATATGTGTCTGTTCTGCCTTTCTATATCGATGCTTAGGAAGCTGTGAGCTAACTAAACCCAGCAACTTCATCCTTCGGCTTGCGCGATAACGAGAAAGGTCTTCGCCCATCGTGGTCACGATTTTCGCAATGGAGCGCGCCCCGGCAGACCCATTACTTAATCGATGTGCCGTTTTAATTAAGTGCCTTGTTCGAAGCTCGTTTGATGACAAACGACCAGGCCTGTTTCGCCAGTAGCGATAACTGCTTCTATGGACCTCAAACGTGTCACATAATGTCTTGGCCGGAAAGCTCCCTTCAAGTCGCTTAATTATCTGGAATTGTTCAGCGAGTCTGACATCAAGAGAGCGGTAGCCTTTTTTAATATTTCTTTCTCTTGCTCAACTTTTCTAAGCTGCTTTTCAAGTTCCTGAATACGCTTCT
>NZ_JAAEQH010000091.1 GCF_024231755.1 Neptuniibacter sp. | reverse complement strand
TACCAAACTTACCTTATGCTAGTAATTGAAACTAAAATTGTTAACAATCTAGAACAGCTAAGAAACAGTGAAGTGATTGATTTTGTGAGATATTCGTGTGTTGTAATAGCATAGGATGTGTATTTACTCTCAGGTTAGGTATGGATTCTAATAAACAACATTGAGGCAATCAACTGAACCGCTACCGTCGTACTGATGAAGAAAGACAACCAGCAATCAATGAGGATTCGCCCGCAAGCCATGCCTACTTGCGTGAACCTGTCGACTCTCCGCCTACTTCACGGAACTCGTCGACATTATTACTACAACTTCCTTCCCGCCAGAAATCCCGAAGATATTATTGCAACCATCCCCTTCTGCCTGAACCCAAGAAGATTCAAACCCTTTCATCTCGCAAGCCATCCGAAATGCTCTTTTCATATAGAGCTGAACCTCTCGCTGCACCGCCAACGCAATTTGACCGACAATTCGCTTTAATACGTTCCGCTGTGGAACATAACGCTTTCTTTCCATCCCATTCCTTCGTTCCGCTGTGGGACACGACCAAATGCTGTTTGCCGACTATCCATTCAGCCGAGAATGCTTCTCTTCGACATTTCTCGTCTGGCACAGTTATCATGGCTGTTGCTTCCTTGTGTCTGGCTTGAGCCCAAGCATTCCGTTCGCTTGTACCTTCACTCGCCATGGCCTGCTATCAACAATAACCGTCCGCTTTTGTCAGCCGTTGTCGCTGTTTGAATTCCTGCGCACTCCAACGTCTCTAAGCGCTGCTTCAACCAAAGCTG
>NZ_JAAEQH010000090.1 GCF_024231755.1 Neptuniibacter sp. | reverse complement strand
GTTTTCTTAAAAATCTGGCGTTGCACTTTTTATCATCTTTCTTGAGCCTTGGAACCACCAAGGCCCTGTAAAAGATAAAAACAATTGCTTAGCCATATTTCCCAGAAATTCCGATCTCTTCATTAAATATCCGGGCTAGATACGTCAAATGACGTATACGGCTGCGTCAATCACCGAATACCTCTTCTTCCTTCTATTTTATAGCCTTACTGCAATGCGGAATTTTTTGGCGAATAGCTACAGATCTTCTGCAACACGACTAACAAAATGAAGGGAAGGGCAGGAAATGAAACTTAAATCGTTGGCAGTAGGTGTTGCACTTTCAATGGGTGCATCAGTAGTAAGCTTCAGCGCAATGGCGGCTGACACTATCAAAGTTGGTGTATTGCACTCGCTGTCAGGAACTATGGCGATCTCTGAGACGACCTTAAAAGACACTGTTCTGATGATGATCGAAGAGCAGAACAAAAAGGGTGGTCTGCTGGGTAAGCAGCTAGAGCCTGTTGTAGTTGATCCGGCATCAAACTGGCCACTGTTTGCGGAGAAAACCCGTGAACTACTGACTAAAGAAAAAGTAGACGTTATTTTCGGCTGCTGGACTTCCGTTTCTCGTAAATCAGTTCTACCTGTTATCGAAGAGCTGAACGGTTTGATGTTCTATCCGGTTCAGTATGAAGGTGAAGAGTCTTCTAAAAACGTTTTCTACACAGGCGCTGCGCCAAACCAGCAGGCTATTCCTGCGGTTGACTACCTGATGAATGAACTGGGTGTTGAGCGTTGGGTTCTGGCAGGTACTGACTACGTTTACCCACGTACGACTAACAAGATTCTGGAAGCTTATCTGAAAGATAAAGGTGTAGCTGCAGAAGATATCATGATCAACTACACGCCGTTCGGTCATTCTGACTGGCAGTCTATCGTTTCTGATGTGAAGAAGTTCGGTAGCGCAGGTAAGAAAACAGCTGTTGTATCCACTATCAACGGCGATGCGAACGTTCCTTTCTATAAAGAACTGGGTAACCAGGGTATCTCTTCTGAGGATATTCCAGTGGTGGCGTTCTCTGTAGGTGAAGAAGAACTATCTGGTATCGATACTAAACCGCTTGTTGGTCACTTGGCTGCGTGGAACTACTTCCAGAGTGTTGATAACGAAGCTAACGATGCATTCATCGAGCAGTGGAAAGCATTCACTAGCAAAGAGCGTGTAACTAACGACCCAATGGAAGCAACGTACATCGGCTTCAATATGTGGGCTAATGCTGTTAAGCAGGCAGGTACTACTGAGGTAGACGCTGTAGAGCAGGCAATGATCGGTCAGAAAGCTCCAAACCTGACCGGTGGTATGGCTGTAATGAACAAAAACCACCACCTGAGCAAGCCGGTACTGATCGGTGAAATTCAGGATGACGGTCAGTTTGAAGTTGTATGGGAAACAGAAAGTGTTGTCCCTGGTGATGCTTGGTCTGACTTCCTACCAGGTTCTAAAGACCTGATCGCTGACTGGACCACTCCAGTTAAGTGCGGCAACTACAACACCAAAACTAAGGCTTGTTCTGGCCAGAACTACTAATCCTGTTAGTCGTTCTTAAAAGAGCTACGGGGTTTGCGGCAAATGTTGATCGTTCTCTTTGCCGCAGGCTCCCCTTAATCCGGCTCCGTTGATTTTTTCTCGGAGCCTCCCCATTCCTGATGCGCAGTTCCGACAATAAAAACTAACAGGTTTTTGCCATCACTAAAGGAGAGATTACGTGAGACACCTGTTAGCCATATTGTTGTGCTACTTTGCTGTGTTTTCTGTCTCCGTACAGGCCCAAGAGCAGACAATCGCAGACCCTGAAACCCAAGCGCTGATGCAGCAGTTGGTGACGGTCAAGCTTTCTAAAACCCTTCCGGTACTTGAGCAGTTGGAAGAGCAGGGTGGTGCAGAGCTACTACCACTGTTTCAGACCATGCTTAAAGGCGGGTTGTACTACATCAAATCCAGTAAAAAGATTGTTGCCGCTGAAAAAAACAGTGGTGAATTTGTAGTTACAGAGGTGTTCAGTGGTGAAGCGTTGGGCACAATGACAAAAAAACAGATTAAAAAGATACGCGTAAATAACAAACTACGTGTATTCCTGCGTCAGGCTATTGCACGCCTGCAGATTCAGAATCCAGACCCTGAAAAACGCCTTTCAGCAGTGAAGGCATTGTTGGGTGATCTGAATGACGAAACTATCGCTATGCTTAAACCTTTGCGTAGTAGCGAAACCGATGCAGATGTACAAAGCATCATGGATCTGGCATTTGCTCTGAATAACAGCAAAAGCCAGGATGCTTCGATTCGCCTAGGCGCAGTTAAGGTGCTGAGTGGCAGCTTAGAGAACGAAGCACGTAATGCACTGGCGGCTATCTCTGAAAATGATAGTGATGACAAAGTTAAAGCCGCTGCGAGCAAATCCCTGAAAAAGATCAACGAACGTATCGAGTTTTATGACTTCGTCGACCAGCTATTTTTCGGTCTGAGTTTGGGATCTGTATTGCTTCTTGCGGCTATCGGTTTGGCTATTACCTTTGGTGTGATGGGAGTCATTAACATGGCTCACGGCGAGATGATCATGCTGGGTGCTTACACCACATACGTGGTCCAGCTGTTGATGCCGAATCATATTGAGTACTCGCTGATTGTTGCTGTTCCAGCCGCGTTTCTGGTTTCCGGTTTGATGGGAGTCCTAATTGAGCGTGGTGTGATTCGTTTCCTACATGGTCGTCCTTTGGAAACCCTACTGGCGACATTTGGTATCAGCCTGATTCTGCAGCAATTAGTACGTACTGTGTTCTCTCCACTAAACCGTCAGGTTGAATCTCCACTATGGATGAGCGGCTCTTTAGAGATCAACCCGGTACTGAGCCTGACCTACAACCGTCTTTATATCCTGATATTTGCGCTGATCGTATTTGCGATGTTGCTGTTGATCCTGCGTAAGACATCTCTGGGCCTTAATGTACGCGCGGTTTCACAGAACCGGAGCATGGCCAAGGCGATGGGTATTCGTACCGATTGGGTTGATGCCATGACCTTCGGTTTGGGTTCCGGTATTGCGGGTATTGCGGGTGTAGCGCTTAGTCAACTGACTAACGTAGGCCCGAACCTGGGTCAGTCTTATATCATCGACTCCTTCATGGTGGTTGTGTTTGGTGGTGTAGGAAACCTCTGGGGCACGTTAGTAGCGGCATTCTCACTGGGTGTGGCCAACAAATTCCTAGAGCCGGTCACCGGTGCAGTACTGGCAAGTATTTTGGTACTGGTATTTATCATCCTGTTTATTCAGAAAAAACCTAAGGGCCTATTCCCGCAGAAAGGGAGGGCAGCAGAATGAACCAATTGATGCGTTTTACCCGTTTACATGGCGACAGCAAAGTAGCGCCATTTGTGGCGGTGCTGGTTATCCTGACTGCACTGGCTTCTTTAGGAAATCTGTTGATGCCGGAAGATTCCATCTTCTACGTTAGCACCTACACCATCACTCTGCTAGGTAAGTACCTGTGCTACGCCATGCTTGCGCTGGCTGTAGATGTTATCTGGGGTTATTGCGGTATTCTCAGTCTTGGCCACGGTGCTTTCTTTGCGCTGGGGGGTTACGCGATGGGTATGTATCTGATGCGTCAGATCGGTGATCGTGGCGTTTATGGTAACCCTGAACTGCCAGACTTTATGGTGTTCCTAAACTGGACCGAACTGCCTTGGTTCTGGTACGGCATGGATCAGTTCTGGTTTGCCATGTTGATGGTGCTGTTAGTTCCTGGTCTTTTAGCCTTTGTTTTCGGCTGGCTGGCATTCCGTTCCCGAGTAACCGGTGTGTATCTATCGATCATGACTCAGGCACTGACTTACGCACTGCTACTGGCCTTCTTCCGTAACGAAATGGGCTTTGGTGGCAACAACGGTCTGACTGACTTTAAAGATATCCTGGGTTTTGATCTGCAGTCGGATAAAACCCGTGTGGCGTTGTTTGCTACAACAGCCTTTCTCCTTGGCCTGACCTTTATTATCAGTCATAAGATCCTGAAATCCCGCATGGGTAAGGTGATTGTGGCGATTCGTGATGGTGAAAGCCGTGCACGTTTTATGGGTTACCGTACTGAGCGCTATAAGGTTTGGCTGTTCGTTTATTCAGCGATGATCGCAGGTATTGCCGGTGCGTTGTATGTGCCGCAGGTGGGCATTATCAATCCGGGTGAGTTCTCGCCGCTTAACTCAATTGAGATCGTGATCTGGGTGGCTGTAGGTGGTCGAGGCACTTTGATTGGTGCCATCGTGGGTGCTCTGTTGGTCAACTACGCGAAAACCAAGTTCACCGCGATCATGCCGGAAGGTTGGTTGTTTGCACTGGGTGCACTATTTGTACTGGTAACTCTGTTCCTACCACAAGGTTTGGTTGGGCTGTTCAACAAAATTACGGGCAAGAAAGATATGCCTGAGGATAGTAAAGAGCAGGAGAAAACTGGGGAGGCGAGCGCATGAGCACATTAAATGATGTACGTGAGGTTATGCGCCGTGACCGTGTTTGGTCCTTCCTGCAGGAAGAACAAAAAGAGGTAGATGCCTCCCATGATGTCATCCTCTATGTTGAAGGCCTTAACCTTAGTTTTGACGGCTTTAAAGCCTTGAATGATCTGAATCTCTACGTAAACGATGGCGAACTACGCTGCCTAATCGGTGCTAACGGCGCTGGTAAAACTACGTTGATGGATGTGATTACCGGTAAAACTACACCTGATAGTGGTTCGGTTTATTTCGGTCAGACACTCAATCTTCTACAGCACGATGAAGCGGATATCGCCAACTTAGGTATTGGCCGTAAGTTCCAGAAACCTACCGTGTTTGAGGCGCATAGTGTTTTCGACAATCTGGAGCTGTCCCTTAAGCAACAAAAAAGCGTGATCTCGACGCTAATGGCTCGTTTAAGCCCAAGCGAGATCGACCGTATTGATGAAGTATTAAAGATCATTGGTCTGACCGAGCAGCGCTTTATGCAGGCGGGAGCTCTCTCTCATGGTCAGAAACAGTGGCTGGAGATTGGCATGTTACTGATGGCCGAGCCTCGTTTACTGCTGGTAGATGAGCCTGTTGCAGGTATGACCGCGCAGGAAACAGAGCGCACTGCAGAACTGCTGACCTCATTAGCCGGTGACCACACGGTGATTGTGGTGGAGCACGATATGGAGTTTGTACGCAGCATCGCCCGTACCGTGACAGTTTTACACCAAGGCACTGTGTTAGCCGAGGGCACTATGGATCAGGTGCAGAACAACCCTGATGTGATCGAAGTTTATCTGGGGGAAGCACCATGATTGAGATCTCAAAAGTTAATCAACGTTATGGTGGCACCCAGATTCTTTGGGATCTGGATCTGGATATTAAACCGGGTTCCTGCACCTGCATTATGGGTCGTAACGGTGTTGGTAAAACCACACTGCTGAAATGTTTGATGGGTTTACTGCCGGTTGAGAGTGGTGAAATTCTTCTTGATGGCAAACCCTTACAAAACAAACCGGCGGAGTTTCGTGCACCTGCAGGTATAGGTTATGTACCTCAGGGGCGCGATATCTTTCCGATGTTAACGGTTGAAGAGAACCTGCGTATCGGTCTGCCGATCCGTAAAGATAAAGCCAAAGAGGTTCCTGAAAAGATCTTTGAACTGTTCCCAGTATTAAAAGAGATGCTACACCGGCGTGGGGGGGACCTATCCGGTGGCCAGCAACAGCAGTTGGCAATCGGACGTGCGTTAGTGATTGAACCCAAGGTATTGATCCTTGATGAGCCGAATGAAGGTATCCAGCCGAATATCGTGCAGCAAATCGGTGATGTCATCCTCAAACTGAATGAGGAAGAGGGCCTCACGGTTATTCTGGTGGAACAGAAATTAGGTTTTGCCCGTCGTGTCGGTAAAGAATTTCGCCTGATGGAGAAAGGTCGAGTGGTAGCTAGCGATAAGATGGCTAATCTTAGTGAAGACCTGATCAAACAATACTTGGCAGTTTAGGGTTGTTCATGAACTCATTAACTTCTCCGATCACAGAAAAACCGGCATTCGACTCTTCAGTCGACACCAACAGCACCTGGCATGCGCAGTTGGATTTGGGTTTGGTGAAAACTGATCGCGGTACGGTGCTGCGCCGCTGCAGCCATAAAGGTCCGCTGTATGTGCAAAAGCCTTTCTATCCAGAAGGTCGGGAGTTGGCGCATCTTTACCTGTTACATCCTCCGGGCGGTATGGTGTCTGGTGATGATCTGCGTATCAGCGTTACCACCGAAGAAAATGCTCAGGCACTGATTACCACACCTGGAGCGGGCCGGGTTTACCGCGCCCGCCCGGATCGTCGACTGCAGAAACAGCATATTCAGCTGAACGTTGAAGCTAACTCCACCCTAGAGTGGTTGCCGTTAGAGAATATTATCTTCCCTGATGCCAGTACCGATCTAAGCATGGATATCCAACTGGCTGAGGGTGCATCTGTGATTGCCTGGGAGATCACCTGTTTTGGTTTGCCTGCCAGCGGTGAAGCTTTTGATAGTGGTGAAGTTAGCCAGCAAATGCAGCTAAGTAGAGAAGGGCGCATCAAACTGCGCGAGCGGTTAAATCTTAATCCCAAAGCCAATTCATTGATGGCAAACAAAGCTGGGTTGGCAGGTAACTCTGTTAACGCATTGATGATTGCTGGGCCGTTTTTTGATGGAGCTGTTATAGACGAACTGATCGACCATCTACGTGAGATCTGCAATGAGAGTCAGGCGCTCGCTGCCGTCAGCCTTAATGATGAATTCTTACAAGTGCGGTATCTGGGCAACTGCTCAGAACAGGCGCGTTTACTGTTTACCCAATGCTGGAAGCATATCCGGCCACAGCTGATCGAACGTGAAGGCTGTGAACCAAGAATCTGGGCCACCTAAGAGAGAAAGCGATGGAACTGTTACCAAGAGAAAAAGACAAGCTGCTGGTGTTTACTGCAGCACTTTTGGCCGAGCGGCGTCTTAACCGTGGCCTGAAACTGAATTATCCCGAAGCCATGGCCTATATCACCATGGAGATTATCGAAGGTGCTCGTGATGGTAAAACCGTGGCTGAGCTTATGAGTTATGGCAAAAACTTGCTGACTGCGGATCAGGTAATGGATGGTGTTCCCGAGCTGATCCACGAAGTTCAGGTTGAAGCTACGTTTCCGGATGGCACCAAATTGGTCACCGTTCACAATCCAATTAGCTGAGGTAGTGAAGATGATTCCAGGAGAGATTCAGGCTGCCGAAGGCAGTATCGAACTTAACGTTGGCCGTAAAACCCAGCGTTTGCGTGTAGAGAACAGCGGTGATCGTCCGGTTCAGGTCGGCTCCCACTATCACTTTTACGAGGTAAATCCTGCGCTCAACTTTGATCGCGAAGCGACTAAAGGTTACCGCCTCAATATCGCATCCGGTACAGCGGTTCGTTTTGAGCCGGGTCAGGGGCGAGAAGTAGAGCTGGTGGAGTATGCCGGTAGCAAAACTATCTATGGTTTCCGTGGCGATGTCATGGGACCGGTTTCTGAAGATGGAGGTGTGTGATGGCTCAAATGGACCGTACTAGTTATGCGCAGATGTTTGGCCCAACAACAGGTGACCGTGTGCGCTTGGGTGATACAGAGCTCTGGATTCAGGTAGAGAAAGATCACACCATTTACGGTGATGAGGTGAAATTCGGCGGTGGTAAAGTCATTCGTGATGGCATGGGTCAAAGCCAGTGCACCAACGAAATCGCTATGGATCTGGTTATCACCAATGCCCTGATTTTAGATTACTGGGGCATAGTTAAAGCTGATGTCGGTGTTAAAGAGGGCCGCATCGCTAAGATCGGTAAAGCCGGTAACCCGGATGTGCAGGATAATGTAGATATTGTAATTGGCCCCGGTACCGAAGTTATCGCCGGTGAAGGTTCTATCCTCACCGCAGGTGGTATCGATGCCCATATCCACTTTATCTGTCCGCAGCAGATCGAAGAAGCACTGATGTCGGGTGTCACTACTATGATTGGTGGTGGTACCGGCCCCGCAACGGGGACTAACGCTACCACTTGTACACCGGGGCCTTGGTATATGGGTAAGATGCTACAGGCGACTGATGATATGCCGATGAACCTGGGCTTTTTGGGTAAAGGTAATGCCAGTCTGCCGGATGCTTTGGAAGAACAGATCAATGCTGGTGCCTGTGGCCTGAAGCTGCATGAAGACTGGGGTACAACACCAGCTGCTATCGACAACTGTCTGAGTGTTGCCGAAAAATATGATGTCCAGGTGGCGATCCATACCGACACCCTGAACGAATCCGGTTTTGTTGATGACACCATCGGTGCCTTTAAAAACCGTGTAATCCATACCTACCATACCGAAGGGGCGGGCGGTGGCCATGCGCCGGATATTATCCGTGCCTGTGCATATCCCAATGTGATGCCATCTTCGACTAACCCAACCCGTCCATATACGCACAACACTGTGGATGAGCACCTGGATATGTTGATGGTTTGTCACCATCTGGATAGCAATATCCCTGAAGATGTAGCCTTTGCAGATTCTCGTATCCGTAAGGAAACTATCGCAGCAGAAGATATCTTCCATGACCGCGGAGCCTTCAGCATGATCTCGTCTGATTCTCAGGCGATGGGGCGTGTGGGTGAGGTGGTAACACGTACCTGGCAGACCGCTCATAAGATGAAAAACCAGTTTGGTTTGTTGGATGAAGATAAAGATCTTGGTGCTGATAACTTCCGCGCTAAACGTTATATCGCTAAGTACACCATCAACCCGGCGATTACCCATGGAGTCTCCCACGAGATCGGATCGATCGAAGAGGGCAAACTGGCGGATCTGGTGTTGTGGAAACCGGCCTTCTTTGGCGTTAAGCCTTCAATGATTATCAAAGGCGGCATGATTGCAGCAGCACCCATGGGTGATCCTAATGCTTCGATCCCAACACCACAGCCGGTGCACTATCGCCCAATGTTTGGTTCTTTCGGCGGTGCTCCTGCGAAAACATCGGTGACCTTTGTCAGTCAGGCCGCGCTGGATAACAACGTTGGTGAAGAACTGGGTCTGAAGCGCCGTTTAGTGGCCTGTAAAAACACTCGTAACATCACAAAGTCCGACATGATTCTGAATGACTGGATGCCGGATATTACCGTGGACCCTCAAACCTACGAGGTGCGTGCGGACGGCGAATTACTAACCTGTGAACCGGCGGAAGAGCTGCCATTAGCTCAGCTTTATACCTTGTTTTAATAAGGTAAGGGGATTAAGGAAACTTTATGTTGGAAGTATATGAGCGTCTGGGTACCCACTGTCACGAACAGGTCGACAGTGTAGTAGTACTGAATCACGAACAGCGTGATCGTGGTCGTTTACGCCTGACCAGCGAAAATGGTGAAGAGGTTCGGGTATTTCTCGACCGTGGTAAGCCACTGTTGGTGGGTGAATATCTTAAGACCACCTGTGGTCGCTATGTGAAAGTGGAAGGCGCAGAAGAGGAGGTTGCCCATGCTTCCTGTGATGATTGGCATACCTTCGCCCGCGCTTGTTACCACCTGGGTAACCGTCATACCAAAATTGAAGTAGGTGAGCGTTGGTTACGCATCAAACCGGATCATGTTCTGGAAGAGATGCTGGTGCAGTTGGGCCTAGTGGTCAGTCACGAAGAAGCGGTTTTTGTCCCTGAATCTGGAGCTTACAGTCATGGACATCACCACCACTGATAGTAGCCTGATTCGGCTGTTACAACTAAGTAGTGTCAGCCTGCCGGTAGGTGGCTATTCCTTCTCACAAGGTCTGGAATACGCCATCGATTGCGGCTGGTTGCGTAAACAGGATCAGGTCTACGATTGGCTGGAGATGCAACTTTTACACTCAGTGGCCCAAGTAGATCTGCCGCTGTTAAGGCTGTTAATGCAAGCAGCCCAAGCGGAGGATAATGCTGAGATCATGAGACTGAATGATCTGATCTTAGCCTGCCGTGAGACCAAAGAGCTGCGCTTAACCGATACCGCCATGGGCGAAGCCCTGGTACGCCTGCTCAACAGTCTGGAAGTTCCGCAGCCTTTTGCGCATGGTCCCAAAGCCGAAGATGTCAGCTTTGTTTCATTGTTCGCAATTGCAGCAGTCCATTGGGGAATAAACATCGAAACTGCAATGCTCGGCTTTAGCTGGGCATGGCTAGAAAATCAGGTTGCAGCTGCTACTAAACTGGTGCCTTTGGGACAGACACAATCACAAATTTTATTAGGTGAACTTCAGCCGGTGATCAGTGAAGCGATCAGTGTGGCTGAAACCATAGAAGAAGATCAGATCGGAGCAGGGTTACCCGCGTTAGCTATCGCCAGCGCCCTGCACGAACAACAGTATTCACGTTTATTCCGCTCATAAGCCAAGTATTAATTGCGGAGTAACAGGAGGTAATATTAATGACTAAACCAAAACAAACACTACGCGTAGGGGTAGGTGGTCCGGTAGGATCAGGTAAAACAGCACTTCTACGTTCTCTGTGTGCTGCTATGCGCCACCATTATGATATCGCTGTAGTAACTAACGATATTTACACCCAGGAAGACGCAAAATTCCTTACTCGCCATGAAGTGTTGGATGCGGACCGAATCATTGGTGTTGAAACCGGTGGTTGCCCTCATACAGCCATTCGTGAGGATGCTTCCATGAACCTGGCCGCTATCGATCAGCTAGTTGATCGTCATGGTGCATTGGATGTTGTGTTTGTAGAAAGTGGCGGTGACAACCTAAGTGCTACGTTCAGCCCGGAACTATCAGACCTGACTATCTACGTGATTGACGTATCTGCTGGTGACAAGATTCCACGTAAAGGTGGACCGGGTATTACCAAATCAGATCTGCTTATTATTAATAAAATCGATCTGGCTCCGCTGGTAGGTGCGTCACTGGCTGTAATGGATCAGGATGCAAGAAAGATGCGTGGTGATCGTCCATTTGTTTTCGCCAATTTGAAGCAGGCTAAAGGTTTGGATGATATTATCCAGTTCATCATCACGGAAGGTATGCTGGAAGCGAAAGAGCTGCCACCAGCTAAAGCTGTAGTTTAAGCCGTTTATATAAGAATTTTACGAGGACATTAGAATGAAAAAAGTAATCACTAAACTGGCTGTAACAGCAGCGACTTTAACTGCTCTACCTGCAATGGCTCACGATGGCTCAGAACAGGCGAGTGTAATGAGCGGCATCATTCACTTTATGACAGAACCTGATCACCTGTTGGTATCAGGAGTTGTTGCCGCTGTATTGATTTATGTGGTGCGTAAGGCTGCGGTTAAACGTTCTTAATTTTTTGTGCTCACCTACAGCAGACTAAGGCTGATGAATTGTAATATTAAGTCTAGATTTTGATAGGTGATTAGTTGGTTTCAGTTACACCGCGCCTGCCCCTGCAAAGGCAGGTGCGCCCGCAAGGCAAAAGCCATCCTTTGACGGGTAATTTAAGAAAGGTAGATGAGCGATTTGTTACTTTGAACTCAAAAGGTTATGGGTAAACTCAATAGGCATTCAGCTTTAGTTTTAGAGTATGAAACCCATATCCGCCGAGAAGGGGGCCATGACAGAAAAAAATAGAGAATCCTAAACCTATCCTCCATACATGCCTATCAAAGTGCGGGAACCTTATTGAAAGGATTAGTATGGACTCGATAATTAGTCGTAAGATTTAGTGCAGTTACAAAAAATGGTAAGCAAACAGATAGAACTATTTTTTAACTGCGTCACCTGAAATATGCCTAGATATAACCAACACACTTCACCCCAAGGCCCATATTTTTTTCATAAACGTTGAAGAATCACCATTATGTGAAATTGGACTTAAGGCGCATTTTATAAAATTTATGAAACCAAACCGAGTTGTAGAGCAGTTTTTGTTATTTTTAGTCGGAGGGACTTTACTTCTATTTGGAGTGGCTTTTTTCTTCGATGGTACTGCATATCATCATAAGTATGGTGTTAGGGTCGATTACGGGCAGTTAAAATATGCATGGTCTTTACCGTTTATCTTTTTCGGCGGCTGGCTAATCAATGAAGCTAGGAAGTTGAAGTAATCGACAAACTGGGAATAGATCATAATTCTCTCTTTATTGGTGCTAAGCTCAACTAGGGGCCATCAAGTATAAAGATCTACCTCAGGGGTTTTACCGGCAATTTTAAATTTCTCCAAAAAGGAGATTGATTTTGCCAATGCTCCTGTCATTAACCCTCTTGATTTCTCTAGCCTCAGAACACTGTTTATATCTATAGCACCTGTATTGTCAGTACGTACCTATGTGTGCCAGTTTCAGTTGTGGGCTTCGTGTCAAAAGAGATGATGTGCAAAAGTAGGGAGAGTTTTCGTCGTTGACGTTGGCATGGTTTTAAGGGGAGCTTTAACTTATGGGATTAAACCTCTGATGAAGCTTCAGAGCTTTCTTCAAGTTGTTCTCTATCAGCTTTCGATACGTAGCGTGGTTTATTGGTTTTAGGTGCCAATTTAGCTTTTGCTTTTTTTAGTCGCTTGGATTGAATCTGCTTAATCTTTTTCTTACGGTTCATTCTTTAGCTCTGCCACTTAACAATTACAGCGATTATAACTGAAAACGTCTGTGACAATGTGTTGTACCTATCAGTAAAATTGGGGTTAGATCAGGATGCACCCAAAATTTGCGGTGATTGTCAGTTCGTATTCCCCAACCTGAAATGGGCGAAAGGACTGGAAGGTATCATTCACTTTATGACAGAACCTAATCACCTGTTGGTATCTGGTGCTGGTGCACTGATTTACTTCGTACGTAAGACTTCAAGCAAGCGTTCTTAAGCAATTTCTATTATATTTATGCCTATCTGATATCGGGTAGGCATAAACCTCCCTGATAGAGCATTCTTCTCCAACTCATCGTATTTTTTGGAAAAGCCTTATGTTCTCAAATCTCAATGAGAAAAAGCTGTTAACCCTAAGACGGAATGATTCTAACAATCCGTTAGCCTCATACTCGAAACATGTCTTTGAACTGGATGGCTATGAATGGCCTTCAGTTGAGCACTATTACCAGGCTATGAAATTCGGCGATCCTAAGTACGTAGAAAAGATCCGTCAGGCCGCCAATCCGGATGAAGCCGCTAAGCTGGGCAAAAGCCGATGGCACAAAAAGCGCAAAGACTGGGATAAAGTGAAAGTCACCTTTATGACCCGCGGCACCTACATCAAATGCCGAACCTATCCCGAAATCGCCGAAATGCTAATGAACACTGGCGATCTGCATATCACCGAAGTAAGTCAGTACGATTATTTCTGGGGCTGTGGTCGTGATACTCGTGGTACTAATGCCTTCGGGACTATGTTGATGGATATTCGTAACAAATTGCGTGAAGAGTTGGAGCTGGGCTCCTAGGCTCTGCTTTGTTTAGACCTCGGCATACCAAAATTATTAGTTGCTTTCTCTTTGCCCCTTGGCTGATACTCAACACTAAATAGACAGATGGATGTCGTACATGCGTTTCGCATGGTTTTTGTCATGGAAAGGACAACTTCTTATTTTTTTGCTCTCCTTCCTTTCAAGTAACTTCATCTATAGCTCTATCTGTTTGCGGTGAACTCTGCTGTCGTTTTTACAGTTAATGCTTTGCGCTATTTAATTTTTAGTTCAAAGCAGATTGAAACAATCTGATTAGCTAACTGCAAAATGCCTCAACTGAATCTAAGGAATAGATATGTATTTAAAGAATGGAAGCAAGGGCGAAAAGGTTAAATCCGTTCAGGAAATTCTTGCTGATTTAGGTCTCAAACCTGGGGCTATAGACGGAATTTTCGGAGATAAAACAGAGTTAGCTGTTATCCGTTTTCAGGAAGACCACAGTCTATATGCGGACGGCATTGTTGGCCCAAATACGTGGCAAGCATTAAGAGCTGCACTGGAAGTTCATACGGATGAACAAACTTTGCCTTCTACTCCATCTGTTCTTCAGTCATGGGAAAGAGTGCCAGCGGATAAATTTCGCGATGGCTATAACCGATTTTTCTTAAGAGACGATGTTGCTGAGGCCTATCTCAAGGTTAGGGAAAGAGTTATTGAAGCAGGAGGCTTGATCACAAGCTCCGGAGCGAGACGCTCTTTGACTGCCAATGTGAGTGCATCCCGCAGTGCTACCTCTTTTCATTACACAGGCAGAGCACTTGACCTGTTTGTTGGCAGTGGCATGCAGAATACCCGAAATGACCCTTATGTCATTGTTGCTGATGGCGGACGTTACTGGCGAGTTTATGCTCGTGCTGAAGGTGGAGAGCAGATGGAACTTAACGCTGTGACTTATGGTTCCCGTAAAAATGGCAGAACAGTTACGGGCAAATTCATCGATCTAACTAACTTATTTCAAGAACAGGGCTTTGAACGCATCAAATCACGCCGCTCATTCTTTAATGGTGGAACTTGGTTAGGCGCTGAGTGGTGGCACTTTCAGTATGAAAACGGATTAGAAAACGGAGCCTCCACATTCGGTGATGAACTGCTCAAGGTCTACACCGAAGATCAATTGAAAGATACACCTCCATGGAAATACCGAGATAGAGTATTTGGCGAAAATTGGTTCTGAATTAGTTGGTTAAAAATATGGATTAGCAGTGCTGTTGCTCTGAGCAGGCATAGATCAAAAAAGTAGGTGACATTATGGATATGCCGATACTTAAACCACTTCCCATAAAAACCAGGGGAAAGTCAGCCTTTGGCCGGTTAAAGGCTTGGATAACCGAGGTGAGAACCTGGGAAGTAGCTGAGAACTGGGAATATCAATTAGACCCAGATACAAGAATTATTATCCCAAAAGGCTTTGTGTTTGACGGCGCCTCAATCCCAAGAATTCTATGGGCAGTTTTATCGCCAACTGGCCTGCTTCTGATACAGGGCTTAATCCATGACTTCGGATACAAATACGACTACCTGTGGGCGGTAAATAAAGGCGAAGGTGAAAAGTATATAAAGATTTACGAGGGTAAGGGCCAAGATTTCTGGGATGAATTATTTTATCGAGTAGGCAGGGAGGTTAATGAAATGAAAGTTATAAACGCTCTAGCTTGGCTGCCTCTTTCTCTATTTGGATTTATCGCTTGGAATAATCATAGGGACAACGATTACGATGATCTTAAGCCAGAGTGATGACCGGAACTTGCTGAAACTGAACTCAGATTGATTGAAGTATTGAATACAAATGATTGAATTTATTACCAATATCAGAAGGAATCGTGCGATTAAGGATTATGTGGTTGTGCTAGGGGTGGCATTAAATAAACGATACTCGCCACAAGAACAATTTACGGTTAAGCAAATTGATAAGACGATTTCTGATTTAGGTTTAAGTAAAAGGTTTACAGGCTACGCCATTGCTATGTACCGACATCAAGAATCGGTTAACACTCTTTCTTTATATCGCATAGATCAAAAGCTTTTAAATCAGTTGCGTGAAGACATCGCAAGTTGGTTTTTTGATGGTTGGTTGCATTACCGGGCACAAGATGTAGTTCACTTAGGTAAACCTAGAGGGTGGAAGGGTGGTTCACCTAATAAATGGGTCGCGGATCAAGCAAGAATTGGAGCTTACCATCGGTGAATTTAGCAAGGTTCTTTAGTTAGTCTTCGGTGCCTTCTTACTGATGTGGAGCTATACATTACCCCACAAAAAAGCCCTCCAAAAGGAGGGCAAAAATAGGCACCGAGCCTAAAATTGAGCAACCGGCCTCAGCATTAAAACTGGTTGCTCTGGAGTGGTGATACCAATCGGTATACCAAGGGACCGTCCATCAAGCTGAGACGGGAATGCTAGAGAAACAGTGAGTACTACATGTTCGGATAGTTTGGCCCTCCGCCACCTTCGGGTGGAACCCACTGGATATTCTGACAAGGGTCTTTGATATCGCAGGTTTTACAGTGCAGGCAGTTCTGGCCGTTGATCTGTAAACGTTTTCCGCTTTCATCCTCAATGACTTCATAAACACCGGCAGGGCAGTAGCGCTGTGCGGGCTCTTCGTAAAGAGGGATATTTACCGTAAGTGGTAGTTCCTCTTTACTCAGCTGCAGGTGACAAGGTTGATCCTCTTCATGGTTAGTATTGGAGAGGTAAACCGAAGAGAGTTTGTCGAAAGATAGTTTGCCATCTGGTTTCGGGTAGAAGATGGTTTTGCTCTCAGCAGCTTCCTGTAGTTTGGCGTGGTCTTCCAGTCGGTCATGCAGAGTAACCGGTATTTTTCCGCCAAACAGGTTCTGATCAATAGTGTTAAATGCGCCACCAATCCAGCGACCAAACTTATGCAGGGCAGGGCCGAAGTTGCGGGAGCTGAACAGTTCGTTATACAACCAGCTCTCTTTGAACTGTTGTTCAAAACTATCCGCTTCAGTTTTTCCGTTTTGTAGCGCATCAAACACAGCTTCTGCAGCCAACATGCCCGACTTCATTGCGGTATGAGTGCCTTTGATACGGGAGAAGTTCAAGGTGCCCGCATCACAACCGATCAGCAGACCACCTGGGAAATCCATCTTAGGCAGTGAGTTAAAGCCGCCTTTTGCGATAGCACGTGCACCGTAGGACGCACGGGTGCCGCCTTCGAGGTACTGAGCCAAAACAGGGTGGTGTTTCAGCTGTTGGAACTCCTCAAACGGGCTAATCCACGGGTTGCTGTAGTTCAGATCGATGATCAGACCTACCGCTACCTGATTGTTCTCTGCATGGTAAAGGAAGAAACCCCCGCTGGTATCGCCTTCCAGAGGCCATCCGGAACCGTGAATCACAAGTCCCGGTTGGTGTTTGTCAGGATCGATATCCCATAGTTCTTTCAGACCGATACCGTAGTGCTGAGGATCACGATTTGAATCCAGATTAAACTGGTTAATCAGTTCTTTACCTAAGTGACCACGGCAACCTTCAGCAAAAATAGTGAACTTGGCTTCTAGTGCCATACCCGGCATATATGAATCTTTCGGCATATTGTCTGTGCCGATCCCCATATCACCCGTCATCACACCTTTTACACGGCCGTTGCTGTCATAGATGATCTCCGCAGCGGTAAAGCCGGGGAAGATCTCCACACCCATGTTCTCAGCCTGTTCTGCCAACCAGCGTGCTAGATTACCCAGGCTGGCAATATAGTTGCCGTGGTTGTGCATGGTTTTCGGTGCCATCCAGTTAGGGATGGTGACCGAGGACTGTTTATCTTTGAGCAGAACGATCTCATCTTTTTCTGCCGCAGTCGTCAGCGGAGCACCCATCTCTTTCCAGTCCGGAAAGAGTTCATGCAACGCTTTTGGATCGATCACAGCACCGGATAGAATATGCGCCCCCACTTCGGAGCCTTTTTCTACCACACAGACGTTTAGATCTGGGTTGAGTTGTTTCAGACGACAGGCGCTGGCAAGCCCGGCAGGGCCAGCACCAACGATCAGTACGTCAAACTCCATTACTTCATGTTCCATCACAACCTCCTTACAGCTGCTCAATATCCAGAGCGAAGGTACTGGTTAAACCGTTACAGATGGTTTCTGCATGTTGCGTGATACGTGGCAGATAGAGCTCGCTGTAGAACAGAGCGGTACCGATTTTGCCCTGAAGGAAGCTTTCACCGTAAGTGTTGTCCTGATTGACCAACTCAGCTGCACGCAGTGCACTTTGCGCCATCAGCCAACCGCCGGTTAGATAACCCATCATCATCAGGTTGTCGAAGCAGACATTACCCATCAGCTGCTTATCGCTGGCAGCGTTTTCCAGAATCCAGCTGCTGGCTTTGCTACTGCTTTGCAGAGCGGCTTCTAGCTTTTGGCCTAGCTTCTGTACTTGCTCGTTATCAGAGCAACTCAGTAACTTCGTTGTTTCCTGAATATCAGCTTGTAGCTGTTGTAGAGCCGCACCTTTATCAAACAGAGTTTTACGACCGATCAGATCCAGTGCCTGAATACCGGTAGTGCCTTCATAGATCGGAAGGATGCGCGCATCGCGGTAGTGCTGTGCGGCACCTGTTTCTTCTATAAAGCCCATCCCGCCGTGAACCTGAATATTCAGTGATGTCAGCTCCTGTGCCAGTTCAGTCATCCAGCCTTTAACGATAGGAGTGAGCAGCTCCACTCGTTTCTGGCTTTCACTATCACCATGATGAGCACGGTCGATGTCGGCAGCAGCAGTCAGTGCCAGAGCACGCATCGCTTCATTACCGCTTTTCATCGCCATCAGCATACGGCGCACATCCGGGTAGTTGATGATTGCAATCTTGCTACCATCTGGATTGGAACCCTGGAAACGTTCCTGACTGTACTGCAGCGCCTGCTGGTAAGCCCGTTCTGAAATCGATAAACCCTGCAGACCTACAGACTGACGCGCGTGGTTCATCATAGTGAACATATAGCTGAGGCCTTTGTTGGCTTCACCAACCAGATAACCGATTGCGCCGCCGTTGTCGCCAAAGCTCATGACACAGGTTGGGCTGCCGTGAATACCCATTTTGTGTTCCAGAGAAACACAGCTGACATCATTCAGTTCACCAGGCTGACCTTGTTCATCAAGCAGGAACTTAGGCACGATAAACAGGGTGATCCCTTTTACGCCTGCGGGTGCATCCGGTAGACGAGCCAGTACCAGATGTACGATGTTTTCCGTCATCTGATGATCACCCCAGGTGATAAAGATCTTCTGTCCGGTGATTTTGTAGTGATCGCCATCAGGAATTGCTTTCGCTGCAACTGCTGCCAGATCAGAACCCGCATTAGGTTCGGTCAGGTTCATGGTGCCGGTCCACTCACCACTGATTAGCTGTGGCAGATACTGTTGTTTCAGCTCATCACTACCGTGTGCAATTAGGGCTTCTACAGCACCCTGACTTAGCATCGGGCAGAGGGCAAAGGACATATTGGCAGAGTGCCACAGTTCATTTACTGCGGTGCCTAGTACATTGGGTAGTGCCTGGCCGCCGAACTCTTCGGGGCCGGTTAGTGTCGCCCAGCCGTTCTCTACATATTGCTGGTAAGCATCAGCAAAGCCCTGGCTTTCCTGAACTTTCCCATCGGCAACTGTAGGGTGTTTCTCGTCGCCCACAGCATTTAGGGGTGCTAAAACATCACTCGCCAGCTTGCCGGCTTCTTCGATAATTACGTTAGCCAGTTCGCTGTTCACTTCATCCAGCTGTAGCTTTTCGCAAAGCTGATCCAGGCCAACCAGTTGATCCAGTACAAATGCTGAATCCTGTAGTGGGGCAGTGTAGGTTGTCATAAGCTAAATCTCTGAATTCGTTAAAAGATGAAAAAGAGTGGGGCGGGCTCAGCAATACTGTTGTTAAATAAGAGTGTTCAACAAGAGTGCTTACCAATAGGGCCAGCCCCACCAAGGAGCTACAATTTCTGTTGCAGCTCGGGCATCACGTCGAACAGGTCAGCAACTAAGCCATAGTCTGCGACGGAAAAAATAGGTGCTTCTTCATCTTTGTTAATTGCGACAATTACTTTTGAATCTTTCATACCAGCCAGATGCTGAATAGCACCCGAGATGCCTACGGCGATGTAAAGTTCTGGTGCAACGATCTTACCGGTCTGGCCGACCTGCATATCGTTTGGCACAAAGCCTGCGTCAACAGCTGCACGCGATGCACCTACAGCTGCACCCAGTTTGTCTGCAACCTGTTCCAGCAGAGCAAAGTTTTCACCGTTACCCATACCGCGGCCACCGGAGATAACCACTTTTGCAGCAGTCAGTTCAGGGCGATCAGATTGAGCCATCTCTTCAGAAACAAAAGCAGAGATACCTGCATCATGTGCAGAATCGATTGAGGTGATCTCTGCTGAATTACTTTCACCTGCTGCATCAAATCCAGTGCTACGTACAGTGATCACTTTGATTGGGTCAAGAGACTGTACAGTTGCGATTGCGTTACCCGCATAGATAGGACGCTGGAAGCTGTCTGCAGACTCAACCGCTGTGATATCTGAGATCTGTGCTACATCCAGTAGAGCAGCGACACGTGGCATAAAGTTTTTGCCAGTCGTCGTCGCAGGCGCAACGATATGGCTGTAGTCCTTACCTAATTCTGTAACCAGCTTTGCAAAGTTTTCTGCCAGTTGGTGTTCGTAAGCGGTATTATCAGCAGTAATCACTTTGCTGATGCCGTTTACTTTACTTGCTGCTTCAGCTGCCGCCTGGCAGTTGGAGCCCGCAACCAGCAGGTGTAGCTCATCGCCCATCTGCTGTGCTGCAGTGATTGTGTTAAGTGTTGCACCCTTCAGGGTGTTGTTGTCATGTTCAGCAATAACCAGAATAGCCATCAGATCACCCCTTAAATTACTTTTGCTTCGTTTTTCAGTTTTTCAACCAGCTCATCGACGCTGTTCACCAGCACACCGGCACTGCGTTCAGCAGGCGGAGTCACTTTAACCAGTAGAGTATGCTGTTTCAGTTCTACACCCAGATCTGCAGGTGTTTTCACATCCAGAGGTTTGCGTTTAGCTTTCATGATGTTTGGCAGGGAAGCATAACGAGGTTCGTTCAGACGCAGGTCAGTTGTGACAATTGCTGGTAGATTGATAGCAATGGTCTGCAAACCTCCATCTACTTCACGGGTTACATGAGCTTTGCCATCGGCGATCTGAACTTCAGAAGCGAAGGTACCTTGTGGCATATCCAGCAGGGCAGCGAGCATCTGCCCGGTCTGGTTGTTATCTGAATCGATTGCCTGCTTACCCATGATAACCAGCTCAGGTTTTTCTTCTTCAATCACTTTAGCCAGTAGCTTAGCTACGTTCAGAGATTCTGGGCTGTCTTCAGTCTCGATCTGGATGCCACGGTCAGCACCTAGCGCAAGAGCTGTGCGAATCTGCTCCTGGCAAGCTTTAGGGCCGATGGATACGGCAATAACTTCAGAAGCGGTGCCTGCTTCTTTTAGGCGGATCGCTTCTTCAACAGCGATCTCGCAGAATGGGTTGATCGCCATTTTGGTGTTAGCCAGATCTACATCGGTGTTATCTGGCTTAACACGCACTTTGGCGTTGTAATCAATTACGCGTTTTACAGCGACTAAAATTTTCATCTCGGTACCTCTACACAGGCTCCCGGTCATAGCAGGAGCGTTATACGAGGTAGCT
>NZ_JAAEQH010000089.1 GCF_024231755.1 Neptuniibacter sp. | reverse complement strand
CTGCGACATTTTGCCTCGCCTGATTAAAGCAAGGCTGGGGTATAATCCCGCTATGGCAAACCATCGCGATAACCTACTCCAGCTTTCCTATATACGGACAGTTACCCTGTTTGGGCAGTGCCTTGCTGTTATTTTCGCCCTGTATGGACTGCATACAGAGCTAAATATCGTGCTGATAGGAGCAACTCTGGGCGCGCTAGCCCTGCTAAACCTGATTACCTATGCTCGACTGTTTTCTCCCTGGCCGGTTACTGAGCCGGAGTTTTTTACCCAACTGATTGCAGATATGTCCCTCTATGGTGCCTTACTTTTCCATATGGGCGGAGCCACTAATCCATTTATTTTTCTGCTTTTAGTTCCATTAATTATCGCTTCAGCCACCCTATCAAAACCTTATGTCTGGCTGGTATCTGCGATGGTAGTGACTATCTATAGCTCACTGCTTTTCTACTATGAACCCCTGATCCAGATGAAAAATAGCCACCAGCATAGGATCATGGAACTGTTTGATATCCATATCATTGGCATGTGGATAAACTTCCTGCTGACGGTGCTAGTGGTTACCTACTTCATTCTCCGTATGCGCCACTCAATGCAGGCTCAACAGGACAAACTAGAAGAGGAACGTGAAAAACGGATACAGGACCAGCAACTCCTCTCTCTAGCAACGATGGCCGCTGGCACAGCACACGAGCTCGGAACACCCCTAAGCACTATGCAGGTTCTGCTCAAGGAACTGGAGCACGAACATGCAAACGATCCAGTACTGCAAGAAGATCTGCAGCTACTTCGCCAACAAACAGAGATCTGTGCTGAGCGTTTGCAACAGATGGCACAAAGCGTAAAACAGGAACAATCCACTACCCAGTGGCTACCTGTCACGCAGATTGTTTCCGAAACCATTGATCAGCTTATGGTGCAACGGCCAGAAGTCACCCGCAGTATAAATATTGCGGCAACTGGTGATGCTCCAGAGCTCAATTGCTCAACATCACTGCGCCAGTCGTTATTAAATCTTTTGAACAATGCTGCTGATGCAAACCCTGAAGGCCTAGAGATCGAACTGGACTGGGATCAGCAACAAGTTTACTTTCGCATTCATGATCAGGGACCAGGCATCAGCCTGGAACAGAGCGACAACCTTGGCAAACCCTTCGTCACAACCAAAGGCAAAGGGCTAGGTATTGGCTTGTTCCTAACAGCAACAACACTCGCCAGATACGATGGAGATGTTCGGTTGTACAATCATCCAGAAGGTGGAACATTGACTGAGGTTACACTGCCAAGGAGAGCCAAATAATGGCCACACGTTTTCTTATCGTTGACGATGACCCAGCTTTCACCCGAGTACTTTCCAGAGCGATGACCCGCCGCGAATTCGAAGTGCAAGTTGCCCGTAGCGCCGAAGAGGCAGAAAAAACTTTACTAACCTGGCTGCCCGATATGGCTACGGTTGACCTTAAGATGGAAGGTAATTCCGGACTAAGCCTGATCCCTACTCTGCGCTCAGCAAACCCGGAGATGAAGATCCTGATGCTCACGGGCTATGCCAGCATTGCAACAGCGGTTGAAGCGATCAAACTGGGTGCAACCCAATATCTTCCTAAGCCCGCTGATGCTGACCAAATCTTGGCAGCGCTGAACAAAGTGGAAGCCGATGCCGAAGTGGAAGTCACTGATAATCCTATGTCAGTGAACCGGTTGGAATGGGAACATATTCAGAAAGTGCTAAAAGAGAATGAGGGTAATATTTCTGCAACCGCACGAGCTTTAGGTATGCATAGGCGAACCTTGCAGAGAAAGCTTGCAAAAAGACCTGTTAAGCAATGATCCCTTAGGAAAGGCTATTGCTCATCAATATAGGCCTTTGCATCAAAAGTTCGCACCCAATCTGGATGAAACACCAACATCCCGGTGAGGAAGATACCGTTGAGCAAGCCTTCCGGGAACATGATCAATGGCAGATAACGGATGTACTCGTGGTAGATTTTCTGCAGATCATAAACGCCATCCAGCACCAGCACCGCGCTCGTAGACAAACCCGCAACAGCCGTTGAGATCCCTCCACCGATAAAACCACAGACAAGCAGAAACACAAAGAAGTTCTTTAACATCTTCGTTTCTACATACCTATAGATCATATAGGTCGTAGCAACAGGCATTAAGACAGAGCAAACACCATTAACAAATAAGCCATCCCAGCTTTCTTTACCAATAATAGCCATCCCCACCAAAGCAATCGTAGAGGCCAATATGGCTAGGTCCCAACCAAAAACCAGAGTCATTACAGTAAGGCCAAGAAAATGAATACCCAGGCCTGGAGAGATACCTGCACGCATCGACCAGAGCATCATCAACAATGCAGTCGCACCAAACAATACATGCTGTAGAGTTCGGTTATTCGATAACGCTTTCCATGGCGCATTTCTGAACGCATACAGCAGAGCAACCATATACACCACAGCACTGCCCCACACCCATGAATTTTGTAGTAAACCTTCAGAAAAGCTCATAATCGCTAAAATTTTTTGGTTAACCAGGACATTTTACATTGAACATTAATGTAGTACGCATATGATTAAAGGGTGGATGCTCACTTCTTGACACATGTCAGGGGATACATGGATGTGATGCAACTCTGTTGGAGCTTTAATGAATATACTTGTGGTTGATGATGATCGTTTCATCAGAGAAATTGTAAGTGCAGTCATTCAGGATGCAGACCACTCTGCTGTTACTGCGAGCAATGACCTCGAAGCCTTAGAAGCACTAGAGCAAGGCGATATTGACCTAATCCTGATGGATGTTGAGATGCCTGGCCGCAATGGCTTTGAACTAACTCAGGCTATCCGTGAACTCTACTCAAAACACTGGTTCCCAATCATTTTTCTCTCCGCGGCAAGCGATGAACAGCATTATGAAAAAGGCATAAATGCCGGTGGTGATGATTACCTGCCAAAACCTGTCAGCCCGATAATTCTAAGAGCAAAAATCAGAGCGATGGAACGTATCGCCAACATGAAAAAGGAGCTGGATGACGCCAACACTCGCCTCGAAAAACTAAGCTCACAGGACCCACTAACAAAACTATCTAACCGCCGCGATCTCGAAGTACAACTTCTCAAGGAGTGGAAACGCAGTCATAGGGATGCCGAAACCCTCTCAGCCATAATGCTGGATATCGACTTTTTCAAACCCTACAACGACAACTACGGACATCAACAAGGAGATGAGTGCCTAAAATCTGTAGCTAAGATATTAAAAGGAAGTTTGAGCCGATCACACGATATTATTGCGCGTTACGGTGGTGAGGAGTTCGCAATTATTCTGCCTGACACATCATATGATGGCGCCAAGAAAGTTGCTGAAAACATCATAAAAATGCTGGCTGAAAATAAGCTACCTCATGAATACTCCAACGTTGCTGACCATGTAACCGCCAGCATCGGTATCAGCTCGACTTATTTCAACCCAATCACCCCTAACGCTTTATTACAGCAAGCGGATCAAGCCTTGTATAAAGCCAAAGAGAATGGTCGTAACCGCTACGAAGTCTTCTCTCCCTGAAGCTCACAGCTAAGCAAAACCGCATCCTCCCGTTCTGCTCCCTTGATTAAGGCAGGATAATAATCCTTTCTTCTTCCATCTTCTGTGAAGCCTAATTTTACGTAGAGAGCGATCGCCGCCGCATTTGATTCACGCACTTCCAACATGACTTTGGATATTCCGGCAGCACTCAACTGAGCTAAAGCTTCCTGCAGAAGCGCATATGATAGGCCTCGTCGTTGATAGTCAGGATCAACAGCGACCTGAAGCAATTCAGCCTCATCCAACACTGTAGAAAAAAGTGCAAAACCTGCCAACTCATCCACGAGAACTCCAAAGTTGAATCCACGAGAGTTAAGTAATATCTGCCTAAATTGGCTCTCTGATAGAGGACTGGAAAAACAGCGGGATTCAATCTCTAAAAGTCTCGTAAGATCGTTTTCCGCTAACAGATGGAATGAACTCATAAACCCTGTTTCAGATACTGCAACAGCGGCTGAAGATCCTGCCAGATTTGCCGCTTAATTCCTGGCAGTTGCATCGCTTCAGTGAGACTGTAACTGGCTATCGCTTTAACTCCATATTTGACAGTAAAGAGGACCCCGGACAGCTGTTCTAAAGCCTCATCCCGCTCCATCACCATCTGTGCAGCTGCTTCACCAAATAGCAACACAGCCTTGATGTCTGCAGTCTGCAGCTCTTTCGATAGTTTATGCTGAACAGCAATCGTTGCCTGATCACGCCCCTGATCCAGAGTCTTACTGGCAAACATCGGCCAAGGTAGCATAAAGGGCTCTACCACCTCTCCCTGAACGCCTAAACTGGAACTAATTGCATGAGCTAACTGCTGATAGTTCGTCGCAAAGCTACTACCCTGCAATGGCAAGCTATCAACAACTAGAATGGAACCTATACGCTGAAAAGCCAGTTTAAAGGTTGGCGGAGTTGAGTCGACTGCTTCAGATGAAGACAGATCAGATCCCGCGACCTCTTGCTCGTTTTCTGAAGAAGCTAATGCCGATTTCTGATCGGTTGATGCAACTGAAGAAGTTACAGGCTTCGCTTCAGGTGCGACTTCACTATCAGCCAATAACCCCAATGCAGCACGTGCTTGTGAAACGCCCTGCTGGGCTGATTCGACTGATGATTTCTGACTAAGCGGAGCACGGGGCTGACCCAACGCTGCTCTAGCGCTATTTACACTACCCGTTTGAGCATTACGATCAGTTTCAAAAGGTATTTCCGGAGCAGGATACTGGAAATCATTAACCCACTCCGGCGAAGCTTGGGCACCCGGCAGCTGCGCACAGGGCAGCCAGCTGGAAATTCCCAGCGCATCAAGATACTGATGGCGAAGCAGCTCCTGGTCCGTCACCGGCTGAAGCTACCCTTATACTTGCGGATGCGCTTTCTGCACATTCGCATCCAGCATATTAAGCGCATGAATGTAAGCTTTAGCAGAAGCGATAATAATATCGGTATCAGCACCCAAGCCGTTCACGATACGACCACCACTTTCCAGACGTACCGTTACCTCACCCTGGGAATCCGTACCTTCAGTAACCGCATTTACAGAGTAAATCTGCAGGCTAGCACCAGATTCGACAATGGCTTCAATCGCTTTAAAAGTAGCATCAACTGGGCCACCACCCGTTGCCTCAGCCTCTTTCTCTTCATCGCCAACCTGAACAACGATCTTCGAAACAGGGGTTTCACCTGTCTGAGATGTTACTGAAAGGCTGCTGAGTTTAAATTTCTCACTGTTCGCCGCTGCACGGGTATCGCTGACCAGCGCAACCAGATCTTCATCAAAGATCTCATGCTTTTTATCAGCCAAGTCCTTGAAACGAGAGAAGGCATTATTCAGTTCTGCATCAGTCGCAAAAGTCGTACCCAACTCTTCAAGACGGCTACGGAATGCAGCACGACCAGAGTGTTTACCCAACACCATACGGTTTGTATTCCAGCCCACATCCTGAGCGGTCATGATTTCGTATGTTTCACGATGTTTAAGGACACCATCCTGATGGATACCCGACTCGTGAGCGAAAGCATTTGCTCCCACAATCGCTTTGTTTGGCTGAACCGGGAAGCCTGTAACACTAGAGACCAGACGAGACGCTGGAACAATCTGTGTTGTATCAATACCCGTTTCAACGCCCAACGTATCTTTACGAGTACGGATCGCCATTACGATCTCTTCCAGTGAAGCGTTACCCGCACGCTCACCCAGACCGTTGATCGTACACTCTACCTGACGCGCACCAGCGCCAACTGCTGCCAATGAGTTAGCAACAGCAAGACCCAGATCATTGTGGCAATGTACAGAGAAGATCGCTTTATCCGCATTCGGGATGCGCTGAATCAGCTGACCAATAGTGTTCGCAAACTCACCAGGAACAGCGTAACCAACAGTGTCAGGAATATTGATGGTACGTGCGCCAGCATCAATTACTTTTTCAATAATACGGCACATAAAGTCCAGCTCAGAACGGCTGGCGTCTTCCAATGAAAACTCAACATCGTCAATCAGATTACGGGCACGCGTTACCGCTTTAACCGCCTGTTCAACAACCTGATCAGGTTCCATCTGCAACTTATATTTCATATGGATCGGAGATGTTGCAATGAAGGTATGGATTCGGCCCATCGCAGCATTCTGCAATGCTTCACCCGCACGATCGATATCCGCGTCAAGTGCACGTGATAGTGAACATACGCGACTTTCCGTTACCGCTTCCGCAATCGTTTTTACCGATTCAAAATCACCCGGGCTGGCAATAGCGAATCCCGCTTCGATAACATCTACCCGCATCTTTTCGAGCTGTTTGGCGATACGCAGCTTTTCATCCCGGGTCATTGATGCACCAGGACTCTGCTCACCATCTCGCAGGGTTGTATCGAAAATAATTACACGATTGTCGTTACTCATAACTCGAGCTCCAAAAAATACAACGAACTAATTTGTATATTATCGCTGTATATAAATTGCTTTACAAAAAAACGGACCTAATAGGCGGTAAGAAAGATCTATACTGTCCGATAAAAGACGCTTGGCAAGACCTGAAGTTCAGTTTTAATCCAGTGATCATTTATCAAAACTGTTCAAACAAATGTCAGGCTGTAATATCCTCATCATGACCATATGCCATGGGGATTTGCGCGGTTATCCAGTGACCACACACTATAGCGCCGAGACCGTGTTTTGCAACCTAATCAGCCAAAGAAAAATAACAATGAATTTAGAGTTTGATAAGCCGATAGACCGCAAGGGAACAGCCAGCCAGAAATGGGAAAAGTACGGTAATAGCGACATCCTGCCTATGTGGGTTGCCGACACTGATTTTATGTCCCCCCCCTGCGTTATGGATGCCTTGCATCAGCGTATCGATCACGGGGTTTTTGGCTATACCAATGTACCTAACGAGCTGAATGAACTGGTTATTCAGCGCATGCAAGAACTCTACAACTGGCAGATAGAGAAAGACTGGATTATCTGGCTACCTGGGCTGGTCTGCGGTTTGAACCTAGCCTGCAGAGCGGTTGGGGGCAGCGGTGATCAAGTTCTGTCGCCAAAGCCCATCTACCCTCCCTTTATGTCCTCACCCCGCTTATCTGACAGAACTGTCGCCACAGTGTCGCTAAAAGAGAGTAACGGCCATTTCATTCTGGATTTTGAGGCGCTGGAGCAAAGCATTTCAGAACAGACTAAATTGCTGCTGTTCTG
The DNA here is from genome assembly GCF_024231755.1 of Neptuniibacter sp. Classification (GTDB taxonomy): domain Bacteria; phylum Pseudomonadota; class Gammaproteobacteria; order Pseudomonadales; family Balneatricaceae; genus Neptuniibacter. Next base: position 8,056 of record NZ_JAAEQH010000089.1, on the reverse strand, counting down.
TAATCCGCACAATCCGGGCGGATCTGTTTATAGCCAAGCGGAATTAGAACAACTGGCAGAAATTATCATCCGACATGACCTATATATCTGCTCAGATGAAATTCACTGCGATCTTATTTTAGAAGAGAGCCTGAAACATATCCCGGTTGCATCAATAGGTGAAGAAATCTCAAAACGCACTATCACTCTGATGGCTCCGAGCAAGACATACAACATCGCTGGACTTGGCTGCTCATTCGCCATTATCAGCGACCTACAACTTCGTAAGCAGTTTATTAATGTTCGAAAAGGCATAGTGCCAGATGTGAATCTGCTCGGTTACACCGCTGCCATAGCCGCCTATAAAGACGGTGATGAGTGGAATAAAAAGCAGCTGAACTACCTACGCGAAAACCGCGATTATCTGATCAAGGAGATCAACAAGATCCCCGGTCTAAAACTGCTTCCAATCGAAGCCACTTATCTGGCTTGGATCGATGTTTCTGGCGCCAAACTTAGCAACCCAGCTCATTTCTTTGAGCAAGCCGGAGTGGGTATGTCTCCAGGCAGAGACTTTGGTGATGGTAACTATATGCGCCTTAATTTCGGTTGTACCCGGGAAACCCTAGAAGAAGCGGTTCGCAGAATTAAGAGAGCCCTGGCAAACGAGTTACCGGCCTAACGGTCATGTAATAAGCCGGCCCAAACTATCTCGTGCAGATAAACAGATAAAGTATGGAATTTGAGTTTTCAATTCTACTGCTACTTTTACTCACCGGGCTTGTGGCCGGATTTATTGACGCTATTGCAGGAGGCGGTGGTTTGATTGCACTTCCGGTACTGCTCGCTTGCGGCCTCAACCCTGTAGAAGCACTCGCTACCAATAAACTACAGGGTAGCTTTGGTACTTTTTCCGCGGCTCGCTACTTTGTCAGGAAAAAGATTGTCGATCTTAAGCAGATGCGACTTACCATCCTCTGCACTTTTATAGGTTCGGTATGTGGCACCCTGCTAATACAGCAACTGGACAGTAGTTTTCTGGCTATACTAATGCCCCTGTTGCTGATCTCTATTGCGATCTATTTCCTATTTTCGCCACAGATCAGCGATGAAGACACACATGCTCGTATTAAAGCTACAACCTTTGGTTTTCTGATTGGCACCAGCATCGGTTTTTATGATGGATTTTTCGGACCAGGCACTGGAACATTCTTTACCCTGGCTTATGTAGCCCTAGCGGGATATAGCATAATCAAAGCCACCGCCCACACCAAGGTACTTAACTTCACTTCAAATATCGCATCCCTGATCTTTTTTGCCATTGGAGGGCACATCGTATGGATAGCTGGTCTGATAATGGCAACTGGTCAACTGATCGGCGGACGGTTAGGTGCAGCACTGGTTATCAACAAAGGCAGCCGGCTTATTAAACCGTTAATTGTCAGCATGACGTTATTGTTATCAGCCAAACTACTGATTGAGCAATTCAGCTAACGAAACCTTCCGTCACGCCTTAGTCAAATCAAAAGGAATAACATCCGCCAGCGCATCTGCTGATACTGACAACATCAATAAACGGTCCACTCCCAATGCCACCCCAGCACAAGCAGGAATACCTTTCTTCAGGGCCTCAACCAACCGCATATCCAGTGGACGTTGTGGCAGATCCAGGTTTTTACGCTGCTCCTGATCTGCTTCTAAGCGACGTTTCTGCTCATCAGCATCGGTTAGCTCATGATAACCGTTGGCAAGCTCTACACCCCGAACAAAGAGCTCAAAACGGGCTGCAACCGGAAAGCCCTGCTTACCTTCCCGTACTTTAGATAGGGCCGCCTGCGATGCAGGGTACTCAGTCACAAAGATCGCTTTTAGAGCTTTTAACTCCGGTTCGATCACATGAGACATCAGAAGATTTAACCAGGTATCCGGATCAGCATCATCCAGCTCAATATCGATATGTTTGCGAGTTTCAGAAATCAGATCATCCAGACCGGTATTTTCAGGACGAAAACCAACATATTTCTGAAACAGGTCTGAATAAGTGATTCGCTCTACTTGTCCATCAATTTTCAGGACCGGTTTGATCAGCGCCTCAACTTCACCCATCAGATCCGCATCATCCATACCCGGACGATACCACTCTAACATTGTGAATTCCGGATTATGGCGACCACCATGTTCTCCGTTGCGAAACACTTTACCCATCTGGTATATCGCGCCACTACCTGCTGCAAGCAATCTTTTCATCGCGTACTCAGGTGATGTCTGCAGGTACATTGGGGCTATTTCCATACCCACACTGGCCTGATAATTCACCTCAATACTGTCGATAAAAGGGTCACTGACCGCACAGTGAGACATCACTGGTGTATCCACCTCCAAGACATCCCGCTGTTTGAAAAAATCACGGATATAGCCAAACAGTTCAGCGCGTTTTCGTAGGTTTTCGATAGATGCAGTAGGTTGCCAATCAGCCATTATCATTCTTCAGTTGGGTCAAACAAAAACGGCAGCCAGATAGGCTGCCGTTTAGGGTAATTATTATCGATTACGCACGGGAAACATATTCGCCAGTACGGGTATCAATTTTCAGAACTTCGCCTTCATTGATAAACAAAGGTACACGTACAACCGCACCCGTGCTCAGTGTTGCAGGCTTGGAACCACCCTGGGCAGTATCACCTTTCAGGCCTGGGTCAGTCTGAGTAACTTCCAACTCAACAAAGTTTGGCGGTGTAACAGAAATAGGATTTCCGTTAAACAGTGTTACAGTTACAGAATCCTGTTCTTTCAACCATGGCTTCGCTTCCGCCACAGCATTCTCATCCGCACCAACCTGTTCAAAAGTGTTTGGATCCATGAAGTACCACAGTTCACCATCGTAGTAAGAGTATTCCATGCTGGTATCCATCACATCAGCCTGTTCAACGCTCTCACCCGACTTGAAGGTACGCTCCCAGATACGGCCGGACATCAGGTTACGCAACTTAACACGAGTAAACGCCTGACCCTTACCTGGTTTTACAAATTCAACGTCAACCATTGCGCATGGATCGCCGTCGATCATTACTTTCTGACCATTTTTGAACTGGTTAGTAGAAATGTTGCCCATAATGTTCTCTGTATCTCTTGTAATAGTTTCTCGACTGACAACGCTCGCCAACCGTAAAATTGACAGACATTCTACTTGAAAGGAAAATGCGAGCAACTTTCAACCGCAATTCCTTATAAAATCATCATGAATTCTTTTCCCAATCTGTTATCCATTCAGGAAGAGCATAGCTGGCAGTACCTGCTCAGCCATACAATTGATGATCCCCAGGAACTACTCAAACACTTAGATCTTCCCTCATCACTGCTTGAAGGCGCCAAACAGGGAAACGCCCTATTTTCTTTGAAAGTACCCCTTCCGTTTGTGGAGAAGATGGAGAAAGGCAACCCTGATGACCCATTACTCCGCCAGGTTCTACCTTTAGCCGTAGAAAATTCGGAAGTGGAAGGGTTTATCACCGATCCACTAGCCGAGATGGCAGCAAATCACAGTGATGGACTTATCCACAAATACAAAGGCCGTGTCCTGTTAATATTGAGTGGCGCTTGCGCGGTGAACTGCCGCTACTGTTTCCGACGACATTTCCCCTATCAGGAAAACCGCCTTGGGTCAGAACAATGGCAGAAGATTCTCGATTATCTGAATGCCGATAGCAGTATCAATGAGGTTATTTTTTCTGGCGGCGACCCTCTGGCCACTTCGGATGCACGCCTACAGAAAATGATTAGCGATCTAGAACAGATCCCCCATCTGCAACGCTTGCGGATTCATACCCGCCTGCCCGTTGTTATTCCGCAGCGGATCACAGATGAATTCGTATCACTCCTTAACAATTGTCGTTTTGATACGGTAATGGTTCTGCATGCGAACCATGCCAAGGAACTTGATAGCTCAATACAGGATGCCGTAAGCCGCTTGAAAGCAGCGCATGTTACTATCCTGAATCAGGCAGTCTTACTTAAAGGTATAAACGACAACGTAAGTAGCCTCAAGGCGCTCTCCGAATCGCTGTTCAGTCACGGTATTCTGCCCTACTATCTGTTTACCCTCGACCCGGTCAAAGGCGCGGCCCACTTTGATATCCCAGACCAAATGGCGATTCAACTTCATTCCGAACTTCAGTCACAACTTCCCGGTTATCTTCTGCCTAAACTGGCCCGTGAAATCCCAGGAAAACCCTCCAAAACCTTACTTTTCTAACCTGAAAGCTTCTCATACAAGCCTCTTCCACCCTGTTCAAAAAACAAACACAGCCGATATAAAGCGAATGGAATAACCAGCTTTATATTTAAGGTGATGCTATGAGGATTGCAGCGTCAGATATCGCTCTGGAAGGCGCATCGAGTAAACAACGATACACAGAAGTTCACGAAGAACTAACCAAGGGTTTTGTACGCGCAGGGGACGCGTTCAACAAAGACAACCTTGTTGAAGGCATTCATGTCAAGCGGACTCGTGTAGAGAAGGTCACTGAGCTTGATAAAAGCGAACATACCTACTCCGACTTACGACGGCCTGATAATCGGGAAGATATCGGCAAATACAGTCTTGATCAATTGCTCAATCAAGCATCTTCTACGGGTAGCAAGAGCGTGATTGAGCTTACTCCTGAAGACCGCTTTAAGATCGAGCTGATGAAAAAGATCTTTGAAAGCCTTACAGGAACAAAATTTACTGTCGGCATGCTAGCTGATTCCCTTTCTAGCGAAGGAACAACGCAGGAAAACAGTGACGTTCCACAGGGCGAACATACCGACATCAACAGTCTGAATATCTCATCATCAGCTTTGGAGTTTGGCGCTTCCTACTCCTACCATCGAATTGAGCGCACGGATGAACAGATGAGTTTCCAGGCTGGCGGCGAGATCCATACAAAAGATGGCAAAACCATCAATATCGACCTCAACCTAAATCTGAGCCGCTCCTTACAGGAAAGCACCAGTTTCCAAATCAGAGCAGGGGCAGCCTTGAAAGATCCATTGGTCATCAATTTTTCCGGCAACGCCGCTGAACTGACAGAACAAACGTATAACTTCGATATAGATCTCGACGGAGAAGAGGAACTACTCCATAAGCTCTCTGAGAACAGTGGCTACATCGCTCTGGATAAAAATAGCAACGGCGAAGTAGACGATGGTAGCGAGCTATTTGGCGCCACCAGCGGCAACGGTTTTCGCGAATTAGCCCAATACGATGAAGATAACGATGGCTTTATCGATGAGGATGATTCTATTTGGGAACAACTGAGAATCTGGGTGCAACATGCCGATGGCAGCAGCAGTATGTTTAGCCTCGCCGATAAAAATATTGGAGCACTCTATCTGGGTTATACGGATACAGCTTGGGATTTGGAAGCGGGTCAGAACAGTAGTGAACTAGGTGGTAAGGTGAGAGCGACGGGCATATTCCTGACAGAAGATGGGAATAGCGGCACCCTACAACAGATCGACCTGGTTGTCTAAGCACATAGGAAACAAGGGCTGGATCTTATAAGGCTAGCCCTTGTTTTACATCAGCTTTTCTTAGGAGCAGGCGTCATTGGAAATGCAGCAATTGTTCCCTTAGCTTCTGTAATTTTCGGCACACCTTCATGCTCTACTTCATCAATACGAATCACCGCATGACTCGGGATGTAAGAACGTTTCACTCCAGCGAACTGGTTCTTTAGCTTCTCTTCGCCTGGATCAATTACCAGTTCAGAACGATTACCAAAAACAAATTCTTCGATCTCCAGAAAGCCCCACAGATCACTCTGGTAAACGTGCTTAGCATAAAGCTCAAATACCTGATCCTGATTCACAAAGATTACGCGATAAATACGATCTTCTTTTTTTGCCATCTTAAATTTGAAAAACCATTTAATAGGATAAGTACTGATGACACCGCATCTATATGCAGCAGCTTAATTTAATAAGGTACCTAAGTTTTTATGCACCTGAGTACATACTGATTTGAGAGTCATCCAGATGTTTCACCGCTCTCTGCAACGCCACAGTGCGTGAACTTACAAAATTCTCACGAGCTAAACGCGATTCCAAGCCCATCTTAAGCAGCTTTTCCCGTGATTCTTCTTTAACTGTGATAATTGATACATGCTTACCAAGGTCTAGTGCTTCTAACACTACATTTTCTATAGACAACGCCATGGTATCGTCCAAAAACGAAACATCACTCAAGTCAAAAATTACAGCCTCGTGATTCGCTATATCCTGACGCTCACGGGCGATAGCCTTTGAAACGCCAAATATCATAGCGCCTGATAAGTAGAACAGCAGTACCCGGCCATCTGCCTTATTCAAAAGGGTTCTCTGCTCATCATCTAATGGAAGGGCATCATCAACATCCGACATAGCCCGAACTTTCTCGGCTTCAACCATAGAGAGTTTCTGAATAATGATGACATTTGCTACAAAGACCCCGATACCTACAGCAACGATGAGGTCCACAAAAACCGTCAATATGAGTACCGTATACATGATCAATGTACTATGACGTGACACTTTGTGAGCGCGTTTGATAAAGGACCAATCCAGAATATCCATACCCACCTTCACGGCAATTGCGGCAAGCACTGCCAAAGGTATGTTTTCTATTAAAGAGGCGGCCCCGAATACGGCTATAGCCAGGACAAGCACACGAATCACACCGGAAAGTGCGGTCCGCCCCCCTGACTGGATATTCACAACGGTGCCCATTGTTGCACCCGCTCCCGGCAACCCTCCAAACAAACCGGACATTATGTTACCCAGTCCTTGTCCGACTAACTCTTTGTTCGAATTGTGCTCTGAACGGGTCAAGTTATCTGCAATGACCGATGTCAGCATAGAATCAATACAACCCAGCATCCCCAGAACCATTGCCTCTACCAACATGATGCTTAATTCAGCATGGGTGAAATGCGGTATAACCAAAGAAGGCAACGAAGCATCTATTTCGCCAATTCGCTGGATCTGCTCGAAATCAAAAACGATAACGGATAGCAAACTCACCATAACTAAAGCTATCAGTTGAGGGGGGAGATATTTTTTCAGCTTCTTAGGTGTGGAGAAGAGCAATTGCAGAGTAACAACAAACAGCAGGAACTCACCCCATTGGATATTCGTAATCAATTCTGGCAGGTGAGTCAAAGTACCTACAACTCCACCTGCTGGGGCACTTTGACCCAACGCTGGCGCGAGTTGCATCAAAATAAGAATAACGCCTATCCCTGACATAAAACCCGAAACGACGGAATAGGGCATCAATGTGATGTACTTTCCGAGCCTTAAAAAACCGAATACGATCTGAAAACAGCCCGCCATCATGACGACAGTGAATGCCATCGCAAGGCCCTTTTCAGGGTTCGCAGCGATCAAAGTACTGATCACCGCGGTCATAACAACCGTCATCGGGCCAGTTGGTTCAGAGATCAGAGTGGAAGTACCGCCAAACAGCGAAGCAAATAGGCCAATAAGAATAGCCCCATACAGTCCTGCTTCCGCACCAGCTCCTGAAGCCACACCAAAAGTTAAAGCTAGAGGTAGAGAGACAACAGCAGCAGTTACACCACCTAAAATATCGCCACGAAGGTTACTCTTACCAAGGGAATTTAGCTTTAACATCGAACGTTCTCTTTGTAGGCGAATTACAACCGGTAATTTTACTAGCGACATACAAACGAGCAAGGCTTATCTAATGCTTCATGGATAATTTCTGCTCAAAAGAGGCAAAAAGCTCAGTTACCAACAAACACAAGCAAAATAGCCGCCTAAGCAGAACAAATCCCCCTACAAACCATACCACTTAATATCGCCCAAACCTTGAAATAACACTGCCATGACGCTTTTCTTAACTGTTCATTATCTGGCCGCTTAAGTATAATGCCCGGTCCTTTGAAACATGGGCATTTGTAGCCCTATTGATCCACGCAAGATACAGGTGAACAATGGCGAAAAAGCTATTTATTAAAACCCACGGCTGTCAGATGAACGAATATGACTCTGCACGTATGGCAGATCTGCTGGGGGAAAGCCATGAACTTGAGCT
>NZ_JAAEQH010000088.1 GCF_024231755.1 Neptuniibacter sp. | reverse complement strand
TATCCTGTTCATATCCATGATGTTCCCGTCTAAATGAAGCGCATAATAATATGAGCTATCTGTTACAGGGTCATTATAGTAAAGCGCATTATTTATATACGGCATCACGTCTATCATAATCCTGCCTCTTGCTTGAGTTGGTTAAACCAAACGTTCCAACATTCCTCAGCTACACGGCTGCGCTTTCCGCATATCATCTCCCCACAGTTGGCCTCGCATGATTGGCATTGTATCTCCCGATTCTGCACAACCTGCCTCAATTGCGCTTTAATCAACCGATGCTCGTAGTCATACCCTTTAGGCGTGGAAGTGGTTATATGGCCAATTTCGTCCATTCCGCACTGAATATCTATTGCCTCTATCTGTTCATCAGTTAGGATAATGCTCATGCCAGCCCCCGCATTTCCTTCCAGAGTTCAGCGGCTTCCTGATCCGGCTTTCCGGCCCTTATATTCAAGTATCCGAGCACTTTTACATAATCCGGGTGACTTGATGTGCCCTGTTCAATTATGGCCCTCGCTGTGGCTTTCATGGTGTTAGCCCGTTTCTCACTGTAGACCATCACCGCGACACCGCCCGGAATAGCGAATAATAGCCCAAATATAAAGGTTATAATGATGACACACCCTATAACTTCAACCATTTTCTCTCTCCTCAATTACACTGTATTTCGATTAAACCGAGCAGACATAGCAAAATAGCAATAGCCCACACGATCCCAATCGCTTTCCATATGTTATCTGGTATCAATTCCGCCGCTCCCGCAGATATTCATACCAGAACGCTTTTAGTAGGTCTTTGCTGTAAATTAAGAATATCATCGTTTTAAGATAGAAAAACCGCCCTTTTGGAGCGGTTTCTGATAATTTCGTTTAAAATACCAGTCTAACCTCCAAAATAGCAGACAAACACGGTTTTGTCAAGTAAAACGGATTTCCTTGGGTG
>NZ_JAAEQH010000087.1 GCF_024231755.1 Neptuniibacter sp. | reverse complement strand
AGATAGCTCATGTTGTGCTCCCGGTACTATCAGATAAATGCTGTTGTGTGGATTTTATGCTATTTTAGCGGGTCTGACTTGAGCGCCAAATACTATAAAGAAAACAGATGGCTGATAACAAACAAACGGATAAACTGGTTGACCGTTTCGGTCGCACAGTAGATTACATTCGTATCTCTGTAACGGATCGTTGTGATTTTCGCTGCGTGTACTGTATGGCTGAGGAGATGACATTTCTTCCTCATGCGCAAGTGTTGACCCTGGAAGAGATTGAGCAGGTTGCTACGGCTTTTGTTTCTCTGGGCGTAAAGAAAATCCGCCTCACCGGTGGTGAGCCACTGGTCCGTCGTGAAGTGATTAAACTGATCCAGGCTGTTGGTGATCTGGATGCAGAACTGGCTATTACCACTAATGGTTCACAACTCGAATCGATGGCGCCTCAGCTAAAAGCTGCGGGTGTTAATCGCTTGAATGTCAGTATCGATAGCCTGCGAGAAGATCGTTTTAAAGAGATGACCCGTATCGGGAAGTTGCCGAAGGTAATGGCGGGCATCGATGCGGCAGTGGCCGAAGGCTTTGATCGGATTAAGCTGAATGCGGTGGTGATGAAAGGCCGCAATGATGATGAAGTGCTGGATCTGGTTGATTACGCACGTAGTAAAGGGATTGATGTCAGCTTCATCGAAGAGATGCCGTTGGGCAATATCTCTGAACATGATCGGGCTGAGGTCTACTGTTCCAGTGACGAGGTGCGTGAAATCATCGAGCAACGTTACGCTCTTCAGCCGACTACCGAGCGTACTGCTGGTCCATCACGCTATTACCGGATGGCTGATAGCGAAAGCCGGGTTGGTTTTATCTCTCCTCATAGTCACAATTTCTGCTCCGAGTGTAATCGTGTTCGCGTAACAGTCGAGGGGCGTTTGTTGCTTTGTCTTGGTAACGAACATTCTGTGGATCTGCGTGCCACTCTACGCCGTTATCCGGGTGATATGGAAAAATTGCGTCAGGTGATCATTGATGCGATGGATCTGAAACCGGAAAAACATGAATTTGATCTGGATGATGAGCCTCAGATCGTCCGTTTTATGAATATGACGGGTGGCTAGCCAACACCCGTTACTTACCTTTGCTTTTCTAAGGAACCTTCCATGTCTCATACTCCTGCAAATGCTGAATTTATCCCTCTGAATATTGCTGTGCTGACGGTATCGGATACCCGTTCGCTGGAAAATGATACTTCCGGTCAGGCGTTGGTTGATCGTCTGGAATCTGCCGGCCACAAGTTGGGTGCGCGTGAGATTGTGATTGATGATGTTTACCAAATGCGTGCTGTCGCATCTAAGTGGATTGCGGATCCTGAAATCCACGTGATTATCTCCACCGGTGGTACTGGCTTTGCCGGACGTGACTCCACACCTGAAGCGATGCAGCCGCTGTTTGATAAAACCATTGAAGGCTTTGGCGAGTATTTCCGCCAGGTGTCCGCTAGTCAGATTGGTACTTCAACAATCCAGTCCCGTGCCTTGGGTGGTCTGGCTAACGGTACCGTGATGTTCTGTCTGCCAGGTTCTACTGGCGCTTGCCGTACAGGTTGGGATGATGTGATTGCAGAACAGTTAGATCACCGTCACCGCCCTTGTAACTTTGTGACTATGATCTTGAAGCACCGTCAGGATAACGTGTAAGCGTAGAAAAACAGGAGTTTCTTATGGGGTGCTGTGATACTCAGCCTGGACTTATCCCGTTTGATGAAGCGCTGCAGCGTTTACTCAAGGGATCTGACACGGTAGTGGATACAGAAGTGGTTGCATTAGCCGATGCAGCGGGACGAGTTTTGGCAGAGATGCCGAAGGCCAGTGTCTCGGTGCCGCCTGCTGATAACAGCAGCATGGATGGATATGCATTGCATACATCGGATCTATTATCGTCCGAAACAGCGCTGGTGGTCAGTCAGCGAATTCCTGCAGGATCTGCTCCAAAACCTCTGCAGTCTGGCACTTGTGCGCGTATTTTCACGGGAGCTGAAATTCCTGAAGGCGCCAATGCGGTTGTTATGCAGGAAAATGTCCGTCTGGAAGAAGATAAAGCTGTTTTCGGTGCGGCGGTCCGTGCAGGAGAGAATATCCGTCGCATGGGTCAGGATATCCAGGCGGGTGCTGAAATCCTGACTGTGGGTACCCGTCTACAGCCTGCTGATCTGGGAATGCTGGCATCTGTGGGTTTGTCGGAAATCAAAGTTTTTAAGCGCCTCAAGGTCGCTATTCTATCCACCGGTGATGAACTGGTAGAGCCTGGTTTGCCACTTGAATCAGGTCAGATCTATAACTCGAATCGCTATATTCTTACTGGCTTATTGCATGCTTTGGGCATGGAAGTAGTGGATCTGGGCTGTGTTAAAGATACCCGTGAATCGACCCTGGAAGCTTTGAAAGCTGCAGCTGATAGTGCAGATGCGATTATCAGTACGGGTGGTGTCTCCGTAGGGGAAGAGGATCACGTTAAAGGTGCTGTTGAAGAGCTGGGTTCACTGGATATGTGGAAGATCCGCATTAAGCCAGGTAAGCCCGTTGCCTACGGTAAAGTTATCGATACTCCGTTTATCGGTTTGCCAGGTAACCCGACATCAACACTTATCACTTTCTGCTTATTGGGCCGTCCTTGTCTGATGGGCCTACAAGGTATGAATTATGAAGCTCCGCTTCAGGTCCCTGTTAAAGCAGGCTTTGAGCGTAAGCGAGCGATTCAGCGTCAGGAATACCTTCGTGTTCGCCTTGAGAATGGCGTGGTTACTCCATTTTCTAATCAGAGCTCAGGTGTTCTTACATCGGCTAGCTGGGCAAACGGCCTGGCAGTGATTCCACCGGAAACAACCATAGCTAAAGGTGATCCGGTTAGTTTCATCCCGCTTTCTGAACTGCTGATTTAGGTATTGTTTTAAGTCGCTCTGTAGAACAGCTTGATATACACCTGCAGAGCTTTATGGAAAACGGTAGAATACAGCACAATTTTTAGCCTAGTTTTTAGTCTTACCGAGGAACGAATGACAGACCAGCAGGACCCTTACAAAGAGATCAGACCTTATCGAGACGATGAAGTAGCCGATGTTCTGGTCAATATTCTGCATAACGACGAGTTTCTCACTGCGGTAACCAAGTATCAGTTCCCTAAAATGGCGCCCAGCATCGGTTGGCTGCTGAAGCCTTTTGTGCGTATCGCTCTGGCGGCAAAGGTAGGTGAAGTCGATAGTGTTTATGACTTCCAGATGCTGGTGGCGAACTACATGAAGAAGATGATCGCCCGCACGACTACCAAGCTGACATGCAGTGGTATCGATGAACTGGATCCTGAAGAATCCTATCTGTTTGTTTCTAATCACCGTGATATCGCGATGGACCCAGCCTTTGTGAACTGGGTTCGCCATCAATTTGGTATGGATACTGTGCGTATTGCCATTGGTGATAACCTGCTGCGGAAGCCTTATGTATCAGACCTGATGCGTCTCAATAAAAGCTTTATTGTGAATCGCTCTGCTACTGGTCGCGAGATGATGAAAGCGCTAACGCAGTTGTCCTCTTATATAGATCACAGCATTGTGGAAGGCCATTCAATCTGGTTGGCGCAACGAGAGGGGCGGGCAAAAGATGGTAATGATGCTACTGATCCAGCCATCCTGAAGATGCTGTATATGGCGCACCGTAAATCGCGTAGCTTTGCTGAACAGTCCAAGCGCCTGAATATTGTACCGGTGTCTATCTCTTATGAATTTGATCCTTGTGATTACCTGAAAGCGAATGAGCTGCATGCTAAAGCATCTGAAGGTGGTTACGAGAAATCCCAGTACGAAGATATCGCCAGTATTGTGAAAGGCATTACTGGAAACAAGGGTCATGTGTATGTCAGCTTTGGTGATCCGATAGAGCAGGATTTTGAAACACCTGAAGAGTTGGCTGCTGAGATAGATCGTCAGATTATCGAGGGCTATCACCTGCATCCGTCCAATTTGCTGGCTGCAGGCCAGGACGAAGGTATCAGTGAAGAGGATAAGCGGGCGTTTGCGGCCCGTATCGATCAGGTTTCTGGTGGAGCGCAGGATATTTTACGCCAGATGTATGCAAATCCGGTTATTAATCAACAGAAGTTACATAAACAACAGGAATCATCATGAGCCGTCTGACCCATCTCGACGACCAGGGCAACGCCAATATGGTGGATGTCTCTGAAAAGCAGGTGACTTTTCGTGAAGCAATCGCCTATGCCGAAGTAGAAATGCTTCCGGAAACGCTGCAGCTGATTACTGAAGGTGGCCATAAGAAAGGCGATGTTCTGGCTGTTGCACGTATCGCAGGTATTCAGGCAGCTAAGCGTACCAGTGAGCTGATTCCTCTGTGTCACCCATTGATGCTGAGCAAAGTGTCTGTTGATCTTGAGCCTAATGCAGAACGTAATGTGATCGAGATTACTGCCGTTTGTAAGTTAGCTGGACAGACAGGTGTTGAGATGGAGGCGCTAACAGCTGCTTCTGTTGCTGGTCTGACAATCTACGATATGTGTAAAGCGGTAGATAAAGGAATGGTGATCAGTTCCGTAAAATTGCTTGAGAAAAAAGGCGGCAAGAGCGGTCACTGGAAAGTGGAGAAATAATATGCTGAAGCTGGTCTACTTTGCGAGTTTAAGAGAGCGTCTTAGCCTTGATAGTGAAAGCCTTGAGCAGCCTGAAGGTGTGACTACAGTTGCTGACTTGATCGATTATCTGGTTGCTGAGCGTGGAGAGATTTGGCAGCAGGTGCTACAGGATGCTCAGGTTCTGGCTGCGGTTAATCAAGAGATGTGTGACTTTGATCAGGGGATTACCTCCGGTGATGAGGTGGCGTTCTTTCCTCCGGTAACGGGAGGTTAATGTGTCTGAGTTTAAGACAACGCCTCTGGGTACCGTTCGCGCTGCATTCTACTATCTGGGCTTTTATCTGCTCACCATCGTTTACGCTTCTATCTGCCTATTGTTGTCCCCGCTATTCGATTTTAGAGGGCGCTTTAAGTTGGTGACCGGCATCAACTTCTTTTATATGTTCTGGTTGCGTGTGTGCTGTGGTCTGGGTGTTAAGGTTACCGGCCGAGAGAATCTGCCAGAAGAGGGTTCCTATGTGGTTGTGGCTAACCACTCCAGTGAGTGGGAAACTCTTTACCTGCAGACGTTGGTACGTCCTCAGTGCACTGTGCTTAAAAAAGAGCTGCTGAAAATTCCGTTCTTTGGTTGGGCGTTAGGCTTGCTCAAGCCAATTGCTATTGATCGTAGTCAGCGCCGTGGGGCTCTCAAGCAGCTGCTTACAGAAGGGAAATCTCGCCTTGAAGAAGAGATTCCGGTAATTATTTTCCCTCAGGGTACCCGTGTTCCTGTAGGTAAAATGGGGAAATTTAATAAAGGCGGTGCGATGCTGGCGCTAAGCGCTGGAGTGCCTGTAATTCCGATGATTCATGATGCGGGTCACTACTGGCCTGGAAAGAGCTTTGCCAAGAAGCCGGGTACTGTTCAGGTGCATATCGGCGAACCTATTCCGGTTGAAGGTCGTAGCGTTGATGAGATCCATCAGGATATGGTGGAATGGCTCGAGAAGCATATGCAGGAGCTTAAGCTGATCTGAGCTACAAGCTACAAGCTACAAGCTACAAGCTACAAGTGAAGCGCTCTTAGCGGCGTGGAAAAAATCAGACATAAAAAAACCGCCATCTGGCGGTTTTTTTATGCTTAGCTCAAATGCTTACGCGTCTAGTTTTTCAAATACCAGCGTAGCGTTTGTGCCGCCGAAACCGAAGCTGTTAGACATAACACGCTTCAGATCTACATTTTCCTGCTTCTCTGTAGCGATCGGCATACCTTCCGCTTCTGGATCTAGCTCTTCGATGTTAGCTGATGCAGCGATGAAGTTATTTTCCTGCATGATCAGAGAGTAGATAGCTTCCTGTACACCAGCTGCACCCAGAGAGTGACCGGACAGAGACTTGGTAGAAGTAACTGTTGGCATCTTGTCGCCGAAAGTTTCTTTCATTGCTTTCAGTTCCTGCATGTCACCAGCAGGAGTAGATGTGCCGTGTGCGTTGATGTAGTCGATATCGCCATCAACTGTAGACATTGCCAGTTCCATGCAGCGTGCAGCGCCTTCGCCTGATGGAGCAACCATGTCGTAACCATCGGAAGTTGCACCGTAGCCTACCAGTTCAGCGTAGATCTTAGCGCCACGTGCTTTAGCGTGTTCCAGTTCTTCGATAACCAGTACGCCTGCACCGCCAGCGATTACAAAACCATCACGGTTAGCATCGTATGCGCGGGAAGCTTTTTCTGGTGTTTCATTGTACTTGCTGGACAGAGCGCCCATTGCGTCAAACATTGCTGTCTGAACCCAGTGAAGTTCTTCGCCGCCGCCGGCAAATACGATATCCTGTTTACCTAGCTGGATCTGTTCCATCGCGTTACCGATGCAGTGAGCGCTGGTAGCACATGCAGAAGTGATGGAGTAGTTAACGCCTTTAATCTTAAAAGGTGTTGCCAGACAAGCTGATACAGTAGAACCCATAGTACGGGTAACTCGGTAAGGGCCTACGCGCTTAACGCCTTTCTCGCGAGTGATATCGGCAGTATCAACAATGTTTTCGGCAGAAGCACCACCAGAGCCTACAACAAGGCCGGTACGTACGTTAGAAACCTGATCTTCAGCCAGATTAGAATCTGCGATAGCTTCCTTCATTGCGATGTAAGTGTATGCAGCGGCATCACCCATGAAACGTAACAGCTTGCGATCGATTTGT
>NZ_JAAEQH010000086.1 GCF_024231755.1 Neptuniibacter sp. | reverse complement strand
CTATTGCCATGCCATTGCTATGCTTTGTCAAACACCGGAAAGTAAGGATGGGTCACCCTGTAGACCCTGTCCGAGGCGGTCTTGTCCAAAGAACAGACCTTGTCTAGGCGGACTCCCAACAACTGTTTGTCCAGTGCACACATGTCTGCTTGGGATTAAAGCGGTGCAGTGCAGCTGATACGTAACAACCGAGCCGAGAAAGGAAAGCCGCGCTTCTGATAATGACCCGTGAGAGCACCGATAATGACCTGTGAGGAGCGGCGCAGCTGATAATTAGTTACCTGTGTCCCCTCTTTGGTCAGCGGCTGTGAGTTTGTTTCTTTCCACAGCCGAACTTCACTTCACTTAACTTCACTTCAAAATACCGTAAAACCTCTATTAAACTGGGATTGAGTTGGGCAGCTTTGATCCCGGTTTATTAGAGGTTTTATGATAGAATTTTGGCAGCTAATGGCGCTGGCGACTGGACACGGCCACTGCCTTGCCACTGGCACAACAGCTGCAGAAACGCTACCGTAAAACCTCTATTAAACTGGGATTGAGTTGGGCAGCTTTGATCCCGGTTTATTAGAGGTTTTATGGTAGAATTTTGGCAGCT
>NZ_JAAEQH010000085.1 GCF_024231755.1 Neptuniibacter sp. | reverse complement strand
TGACACCGTATGAACAAGGGTACCACAACGTATTAGTCAAGCTGGCGTTGGAAGATGAAGGCCCTGGAGTCGGAGCGCCTATTGCGGGTGCTCTTGTGGGTGGTGGCCTTGGCATGGCCGGTGGTGGAGTAGGGAGTATGTACCATGCGATGAAGCAAACTCCTCGGGCGTTTGAGTACGGTGCTGCAGGACTCCACAACAACCAAGCGATACGGAAGATGCTTAAGGGTAACGCTGGCGACACTGGGTCATTGCGGGTAATCAGGAACGCAGCGAATAAAGATGTGCCGTTTAAAGATGCGCTCAAATCCCAGTTTAAGAGACAAAATCGTGCAGCTACCGCTCTGACTGGTAAATTCAAACGCTGGGGTGGCCGAGGCGGTCTCTTAGGCGCAGGACTAGGTTTAGGCGCAGGACTCTTGTCCATGTCAGGAGATTAAATAATGACTCCATACGAACAAGGATATATCACAGGCTTAGAAAAAGTAGGGGTATCCCGTGAGTGGGTTGAAAAGATGCTTGGCCCTAAGAATGTTCACGAGTTCACGAGTATTACACCCTATGGTGGAGGTACACCTCCTACGGAAGATTTTAATAAATGGAAGTCTGAGTGGTTTAAGGCTGAATCACGGGGTAGCCACTTGGATCATAAATATCCCCGGACTTCACGTATGCTCAATCTAAATGAACCTTTCTCCGATCAAGGTATGCGCAAGAGGATTATGCAGAATGCCAAGAAGACAGTCGGCACATCTGCGCATTTAACATTTGGGAAAGAACTACAAAAACGACTAGGTGGAGTAAGCACATCGTCGCCAGAATCAACTAAAGCTGTAGAGCAAATATTAGAAAAATTACAAAAAGGGAATACTTCGGAAACAGCTGAGGGGCTTAAGCAAGACCTACGTAGTTTAAGTGCTAAAATAGATAAGGCGAAAAATACTGCAGCAGCTACAGGGCGAGACCTTAGCTCGACGCAAAACAATGCAGCACAAGAACTCAAGGCTATCACGTCTAAACACCGAGCCTCTACGTTCCCTACTAGCAAACTTCTACGGGGTTTAGGTATTGGTGCAGGTTTAGGTCTGGGTGGTTATGGGTTGTATCGAGCCTTAAAGAATAGAGAAGAGTAAACATGCGACAAGGAATGCTCACTAAAGAAGCTTTAGCTAAACACGGTTTGGCTGTTTGGACACGTGTTCCAGGTACGCCTTTTACTCTTCCTGGTAGCCCTACGATTAAAGAACGTCTCCCTGGTATGAACGATTGGGCTCCTAGGG
>NZ_JAAEQH010000084.1 GCF_024231755.1 Neptuniibacter sp. | reverse complement strand
GGGCCTTTAATCTTTAAGGCGAAAAATCAAGGACCATATGGAACTCGAAGACCGCATTGTCCACCAGTTTCACAACTCAATGGAAATCAATGCGATAACTATTGAGCAGTATACCCCCCTTATCGCCCACGCTGGTGAGCTGCTACTACATTGCCTGGTTAGTGAGAGCAAAATTCTCTGCTGCGCTAATGGTGCCTCTGCATCCTTAGGCCAGCATTTCACCACGCTATTAATGAACCGCTTTAAGCATGAACGCCCCGGCCTTCCGGCCATAAATCTCAGCTCGGACGGTTCAACCCTTAGCGCCATTTGTGAAGACAGCAGTTTCATGGACGCCCAAGCCAAGCAGATACACGCACTTGGCCAACCAGGCGACATCTTACTCCTGATCACTCCCCATGGCCGCTCAAGCAACCTCATTCAAGCAATCCAGGCAGCACACGACAGGGAGATGACTGTAATCGCACTTAATGGCGGTGATGGAGGAGACATAACTGCACTGCTGAGCCCTGATGAGATTGAAATATGCGTACCCTGTGATGATCATGCACTTATCCACCATGCACAATTACTGGTACTTCACTCACTCTGCGATTTAATAGATTTTCAACTTTTTGGAAGTGATCAATAATGAACAACGTAAAAATATTAGCTTTGATTGCGAGCCTAGGCCTAACCACACTGATTACAGGCTGCTCAGATGTCATTAGCGCAGGCCGCGAAGAACCAATCCGTGAAAACCCTGGCAACCGCACCGTTGGCTCATATATTGACGACGAAGTTATTGAGACTCTCTCTCTGGTCAATCTGAATAAAGGCTCCGAAGAGATGAAAGCCAGTAACATCAGCGTGACCAGCTACAACGGGCTCGTCCTATTAACAGGCCAAGCCCCAAGTGATGCGGCTCGAGCAGAAGCTGAACAGATTGTCAGCCAGATTAGAAAAGTAAGAAAAATACACAATGAGGTAAAAATATCTGGTGTTTCATCAGCTATCGCCAGAAGCAATGACCTATGGATCACAACTAAAGTAAAGGCACAGCTTCTTACCAACGAGAGTGTAGACGGATCACGCATTAAAGTTGTGACAGACGGCAGCACAGTCTATCTAATGGGACTTGTAAGCACTCAAGAAGCCGATATTGCGATCAATATTGTTCGCAATATCACCGGCGTTGAGAAGATTGTTAAAGTCTTCGAATATGTAAATTTATAAACTCAATACCTGAAGTGGCGCACTCTGTGCGCTACTTCACAACCTTTAGAGCCGGCTTTTTCACAGCTGGCTTTTCTTTCGCTTCCACCTGCTCATCCTTCTCTTCTTGCACTCCACTTTCAGCAGGCTCCTGGAGATAGAACTCAATCCCAGGCTCTGATCCAAACCCCATACCTTGCCCATTCTCTCGCGCATAAATAGCCATAATCGCACGCATAGGCACATAGATATCCATAGGCTGGCCTGAAAAACGAGCATTAAAAGAAACCGCTTCGTTATCCATATAAAAGTCACGTACAGCAGAAGGATTAATATTAAGAACGATCTGCCCTTCGTCTACAAACTGCGTAGGCACTGTGACATTATCTTCTTCTGCATTTACCACTAGATGCGGGGTTAAGTCATTGTCCAGCAACCACTCATAAAGCGCTTTTATAATATAAGGGCGACTTGGTTTTAGCATATTTACCTCAACAAAAAAGGGATGAAAAATCATCCCTTTTTAAAACTATTAATTGCAAGAATTAATCACGCATTTCGCGCTCAGCTTCCGACAAGCTCATCTGGAAAGATTCACGCTCAAACAAGCGCTCCATATACTTAACCAGAGGCTTACATTGATCTTCAGGCAATTCAATACCCAGCAGCGGCAAGCGCCACAACAGCGGAGCAAGACAGCAATCAACCAATGTAAACTCTTCGCTCATAAAGAATGGCTTATCAGCAAAAATAGGAGAGATCGTAATCAGACTATCACGTAGCTCTTTACGATTTTCTTCAGCCGTATCGTCATCGTCAGCCAACGCCGCTTCAATGATATTATCAGCAAGATCACACCAGTCACGCTGGATTCGATACATATAGAGACGACT
>NZ_JAAEQH010000083.1 GCF_024231755.1 Neptuniibacter sp. | reverse complement strand
TGTAGTAGCTCAGACTTGATCTGACAGTTACCCGTTTCTATCTGGTGTCTGTCAGTTTAGATCTGGGCTAAATTCTTCTCTGCCCAAATCGATTTACCATCAAGCAATGTTTCCATTGGCGTTCTACCGCAGCATATTTTGCCCTGATGAGTTCGTTCATTGTTGTAGTATTTCACCCAATCGTCCAGATCTTTTTGTAGTTCTTCAAGTGATCCGTACAGCTTTTTACGAAAAGTAACTTGATAAAACTCATTCAAAATCGTCTTGTGGAAGCGCTCACATATACCATTCGTTTGTGGTGACATCGCTTTAGTTTTGGTGTGATCAATGTCATTGATGGCAAGGTAAAGCTGATAATCATGCTGATCTACCCGACCGCAGTATTCAGTGCCCCGATCAGTCAGAATACGTAGCATAGGAAGCTCCTGCTCTTCAAAGAACGGTAATACCTTATCGTTGAGTGCATCAGCAGCAGTTATCGGCGTTTTGGTGGTGTAGAGCTTACAGAAAGCAATCTTGCTATAAGTATCAACAAAGGTCTGTTGGTATATACGACCAACGCCCTTCAGGTTACCCACATAGAAAGTGTCCTGAGAACCCAAATAGCCAGGATGTGCGGTTTCAATTTCACCGCACGCTTCATCATCAAATTTCTTTTTCTCTAGCGCTGCGATTTGGGCATCACTCAGGATAATGCCATCATTAGCTACTTTATCTTCTAAGGCTTTAAGTCGCTTTTTGAAGTTCTCAAGATTATGTCGCACCCAAATTGAACGAACACCACTGCCCGACACAAAGACACCAGACTTACGCAATTCATTACTGGTACGATGCTGGCCATGAGCGGGCTGCTCAGTAGCATAAGCGATTACCGCTTGCTCTGTTGCTTCATCAACTCTGTTCTTTGGGTTTGGTGCTCGTCGGCTCTTATTGATCAGGTTATCGATTCCACCTTCTTCAACGAGCTCCTGATAACGATAAAACGTATCACGTGACACGCCCATTACCTTACAAGCTTTGGATACATTGCCCAGTTCTTCTGCCAAGTTGAGCAAGCCAGCTTTGTGTTTAATGATAGGGTTGTTAGTATGAATCATGAGAGTTACCTTTTGTTTTGGTTAAAGCTTCGACACTTTCATCAAAACGGGTAACTCTCTCTTTTACAAGACAATATGTCAGATCTAGTCTGAGCTAATTCACTTAATTGATGGTCTATCTGGGAAAGAGGCTCGAAGCTTTCAAACCATCCGCTCAAATAACAATTATTCTCCAATCAAAATCCTTGAAGTATTTTACCGTAAAATAAACTACCCTATTCCCGGTAAACCTCACCTAACTTTCCTTGATGATCCAAAACATAGAAATATTCTTGAAAGTGAAATGACCAAAGAGTTTCGGTTAGCGCATCAGTGCATTTTAAAGGCCGATTTTCTGAGGCCGCACTCTGAAAATCAAAACATAAAAGGAGATACCCGATAAAAGAGGTCATGACCAAATTTTAAGTTATCCATATACGTGATAGGCCTATTTGTTCCATCCAACCTATCAAACAGCTTTTCTTTCAGATTCAAGAATGAAATCAGACCACCATTCCATCATCTTTCTTCTGCGCTCGATATATTGAGCCCTGTTGTAAGTAGCCCTAACCTGATTCTTATCAACATGAGCCAAGGCCGCTTCCACTATATCAGGATCAAAGCCCTGCTCATTAAGAGCTGTGCTCGCAATTGACCGCATTCCGTGAGCTGTCAGCTTTCCTTGGTACCCCATTCTCTTCAAGGCAACATTAGCTGTCGAGTTATTGGCAGAGGCTCTAGGATTAATGTCACTTGGGAATAGAAATTCAGAGTTTCCACTAATAGGTTTCAGTTTTTCCAGTAACGATAACGTTTGAGAGGTCAAAGGGATACTATGCCCTCGCCTCTTCTTCATCCTTTCAGCTGGAATAACCCATAGAGCATTCTCTTCATCTATTTCATCCCAGCGAGCTCCTGCTGCTTCTCCGGGTCGAGTCATTGTATGCAATTGCCACTTCAGTAGATAACGAGTCACCTTACGGATATTCGCATCTGCAATATTGCTCATTAGGTTCGGTAATTCACTAGGTAGGATCGTAGGATTATTTGTCACCTTTGGAGATTTGAACGCCTGCCTGATACCAGAGAGAGGATTAGCCCCATTCAAACCTGTATTTGTGGCATACACCATAACTTGGTTCAGTCTTGAACAAATCCTTTTGATCATTTCAAGCTTTCCAGCTTTATATAGAGGCTTCAATGACTCGATCACTAACGGTGCGGTTATATCTGTGATTGGGTGATTACCAATCTTGGGGAATACATGATTTTCCAAAGAGTGAATAATATCTTCTGCATAGGCGGGAGTGATCTCACTTTGTTTAAGTTCAAACCACTGTCTGGTGACAACCTCAAGAGTATTTTCCTTTTTGTTCGCCTCATCGACTCGTTCCGAATCACGTTGTAATTTAGGGTCGATCTTTTGAGCCAATAGCTCTCGAGCTTCTTCGCGCTGTTTTCTAGCTAAGGCAAGAGGCATTTCAGGAAACACTCCAAAGGAGATATTGGCTCTCTTTGAAGTATGTGGGCGTGTGTAGTTGAAAACCCACATTTTTGTTCCATTAGGTTTGACCCTTAGAGAAAGCCCATCACCATCAGAGAGGCTGTACTCCTTCTCTTTTGGCTTAGCATTCTTAACCTGTGTGTTGGTCAGCGGGAGAACTTTTTTGGCCATGATGTAACACCGAAATTAACACTCATCCTGGATGTTACATTCAGTGTTACTTAAAAGCGTGGATGTTACAAGATTCTATTGGACTTCATCAGACACAAAAAAAGCCGCAAACCCTTTGGTTATGCAGCTTTCTGGACTTCATCGGACTGTTTTGAACAGTTAGATGGCGGTCAGGGAGGGATTCGAACCCTCGATACGTTTCCGTATACACACTTTCCAGGCGTGCTCCTTCGGCCACTCGGACACCTGACCATCGTTATCTACGATGCAATATTTCAGCTTTAAACTTACACACTTGGCGTGCTCGTTACCGTCGTCGTAAACTTCGACGTTTTCTCCGGCAAAGCCTCCGAATCGACCAACTCGGACACCTGACCAGCTCTTCGTTATAAGGTGCATAAGCTCCTTAACAACGAGGCGCGCATTGTATCATAGACTTTTGTTTCCGCAAGGGTTTTACCCCAATAAATCACCACATTTTCGTCATTGTTTGTGATGCAGATTAAAAGACGTACAACTGCGTAATATTTGTACTTGCTTGAATTGCAGTCACCGGTAAACTAGGAGTAATAACTATAAAATATCGTGAGCTTAACCCCCGCCAATGAGACAGATTAATAGCGTAAAAGATGCGCTGTTCCATTCTTTATACCGATCCGCCCTGATCAGCACTTTTTTTGCACTATTAATTGTTGCCCTTCTTATATTTCTGTCGATAGAAAAGGATCTGCGTCAAGAAGGCCAATACCTTGGCCAACTTGTTTTTAAAGAACTACGACAAGCAATGAACGAAGGTGCAAGCTACGAAGAAGTTAATCAGCTGATTCATGAGCTGAACAACAACGCTCCAGATATTGTTTATTCCATGTTCCGTAGCAAAGCAGTCAGGGATCAATTTGGTGATGGGCGAGCATTAACAAATGAGATAAAAAAACACCTCAACGGCAATAATGATGCGATCCATATTGAGTCACTGGAAAACATCCACTACTTCAGAGCGATTAGATTCCAAAACGAGTGTATGGCATGTCACCAGAATGTTTCCGTTGGTGATGTGGCAGGCGTTCTCGACGTTACTTTTCCTGCCTCCAGAGTTCGCATACCCATCTCAGAAGTATTAATGGGGCTGTTTTTGGTTTTCTCTATTACGATGATTTCCTCATATATCGCCCTTTCCAGTGATTTGCTTTCACATGTAATCAACCCCCTTCGTAAACTTGAACACAAGTTAAAGGAAACCGAGGGGCACCATAATCTGAATGACAAAGTAGAGCTGGACTCTGATTTAGAAGAGATTCTCAGTATCGAGCATTCCTTTAATGCTCAACAGGAACGACTGCATAGCGCCTTTAAGAAAGTTGAAGAAGTCTCTATCTACGACAAACTAACAGGCACATACAACAGACATCAGCTCGAGAAACTGATGACAGAGGAAACCTCCAGAGCCAATAGAAAAGCACTTCCTCTGACTATTGCCATGATAGATCTGAACGGCTTTAAAAAGGTGAATGATTCATTAGGTCACACGGCTGGCGATGAATTGCTCATGTACTTCTGCAAGCAATTAACAGAACACCTTCGCGTGGTTGATAAAGTCATTCGCTACGGCGGGGATGAGTTTATTGTCCTGTTACCGGATTGCCCACTTGACGGAGCGGACACCCTTTTTAAGCGTATAGAAGAGTTATTCCTGAACAAACCTCACACATATAAAGGACAACCCTTACAACCTAAATTCAGCATTGGCCTGGTAAGTTACCCGGAAGAAGATACGACAAACAGTTTGGAAGATCTTATTCAGATCGCTGACGAGCGAATGTACCAGGATAAATTACAGAAAAAAACCCAACGCTAGCAGATAGGCTCTAATTCATCTTTCTGTGAGAGACCTAACACACAGTACATCTCTCAAGTTTGGTAGTGATAAAAAAATGCCCGGCAAAGGCCGGGCAAAGTAATACCTGGAAGGTATAAAACTATCAATCAGCTTGGCGTCGCAAGAATGCAGGAATATCCAGGAATTCCATATCATCAGTGCCAGTTTTCTGCATAACAGGTTGCTCTGCTTCTACCTCACGATGGATCTCGGCAGGAGGTGTTCTTGGCTTTTTCTCAGTTTCAGCACGATTGCCTCGCATAACAGCTGGCAATTCCAGCTGATCAAAGTCAGAAGCGGCACCCGCTGCAGTAGCCACAGCAGCCGCACGACCAGTGCCAGTATTCACAATCTCAACATGCTGCTCTTCAGCACGTCCCAAACCTGTCGCCACAACGGTTACTGTTAATTCATCCGTCAGTTCCGGATCAATTACTGTACCAACGACGATAGTGGCGTTCTCAGAAGCATACTCTTCAACGATGTTGCCCACTTCTGAGAACTCACCCAAGCTGAGATCGAGACCAGCGGTGATATTCACCAGAATACCACTCGCCCCCTTCAGGTCTACGTCCTCAAGCAGAGGGCTGTTAATCGCGGCTTCCGTTGCTTCTATAGCTCGGTCTTCGCCACGGCCACTACCGCTACCCATCATCGCCATGCCCATTTCGGACATAACGGTTCGCACGTCTGCGAAGTCAACGTTGATCATACCCGGACGGATAATCAGATCAGCGATGCCCTGCACAGCACCTTTCAACACATCATTACAGGTGTTGAATGCGTTAATCAGACTCGTATTTTTACCCAGAACAGGCAAAAGTTTTTCATTAGGAATAATAATCAGAGAATCAACATTCTCTTTAAGCTCTTTGATACCCTCATCGGCTATCTTAAGGCGCTTACGACCTTCAAATGTAAATGGCTTTGTTACCACAGCAACGGTCAGGATACCCAGATCCTTAGCAACTTCAGCAACAATTGGCGCAGCACCAGTACCAGTACCACCACCCATACCGGCAGTGATGAATACCATATCAGCACCATCAAGCATTTCAGCCAGACGCTCACGATCCTCGAGTGCAGCCTGACGACCTACTTCAGGATTCGCGCCAGCACCCAAACCTTTGGTGAGCTCACCACCGATCTGAATAACTGTTTTGGAAGCCATGTTATCCAACGCCTGAGCATCTGTATTTGCACAGATAAACTCAACGCCATCAACATCACAACTCACCATGTGTTGTACAGCGTTACCACCGCCACCACCAACACCAACAACTTTTATTACGGCGCTTTGAGGGATACTGTCAGCCAACTCAAACATACCGATCTCCTTCCAGTTTTTTTATTTACGCTTTTTTTCTTTTAAGTAGCGCTTTTAATTAGTTATTTCCGTTTATTACCTGTTTCAGAAATTTCCCTGAAACCAGGTTTTCATTCTGCTCAATACGCTCGCTTGCTCAACCAGCTCCATCTCTGCAACTTCTACCGTTGCTGCGGGCTCGCTACCCTGATCTTCATGAGCGTACTGCAACAACCCCATGCCAGTGGCATAAATCGGGTTGCCTAAAATATCTTCCATTCCACGCACACCATGAGGCGAAGCCAGTCGTACCGGCATGTGGAAAATCTCTTCTGCCAGTTCAACAGCACCTTCCATTTTTGAAGTGCCTCCTGTCAGAACAATGCCCGCAGCAACCAAGTCTTCAAAGCCACTACGGCGCAGCTCTGCCTGAACAAGGTTGAACAACTCTTCATAACGAGGCTCAACCACTTCAGCTAGTGCCTGACGGGAAAGATCACGAGATGGACGATCCCCTACCCCCGGAACCTTAATAGTTTCATCGGGACCGGCTAACTGAGCTAATGCACAGGCATATTTAATTTTGATCTCTTCGGCATGCTGCATAGGAGTGCGCAGTGCCATAGCGATATCGTTTGTTACCTGATCACCAGCAATAGGGATTACTGCCGTGTGACGTATAGAACCACCAGTAAAGATGGAGATATCGGAAGTACCCCCACCAATATCAACCATGCATACGCCGAGTTCTTTTTCATCTTCTGTCAGCACTGAGTAGCTGGAAGCTAATTGCTCCAACACCAGATTATCGACTTCAAGACCACAACGGCGCACACACTTCTCAATATTCTGCGCAGCATTCACCGAGCCAGTAACCATATGTACTTTTGCTTCCAGGCGAACACCAGACATACCCAGAGGCTCTCGAATACCCTCTGAGTTATCAATTTCATATTCCTGCGGCAGGATATGCAGGATTTTCTGATCAGCAGGAATGGCAACTGCACGGGCAGCATCAATCACACGGTCCAAATCATAATCCGTCACCTCACGATCACGCACAGCGACAATGCCGTGTGAGTTGAGGCTATTGATATGACTACCCGCTATACCAACGGTTACCGAGTGAATTTTACAACCCGCCATCAGTTCAGCTTCTTCAACAGCACGCTGAATTGAACTCACAGTGGATTCGATATTCACCACAACCCCTTTCTTCAAACCACGGGATGGGTGAGATCCGATTCCAACAATATCAATAGAACCGTCCACGTTTACCTCACCTACCAAGCAAACAACCTTGGAGGTTCCGATATCCAGTGCCACGATCATATTTGAGTGAGTTACCATACTATTCACAAGCCAACTACCAGCTAATTTTATTTACCAGCATTACTAATTTTACTGATTGCTATTTATAAGCCAACCTTTTTTCGATGAATTTTTTTTAATTCTTAAAAGTTTTTAGCAAGAACAAAAACACATCAAATTCACTAGTTACTTTTGTTATCGGCATGTTTCGATATTTATTAAGAAAAAAAACCAATAAATTTCAACCAGCTACACATGCTCACCATCACTAAAATTTTTCAGGAAATTAATATTTTTCTCAATTTCAATAGGTTAAAAAAACACCAAAAATCAAAACTTAATTTTGATTATTTCAGTATAAATCAAATTTTAACTTTGATTATTAATAAAAATATCAAAATTTAGTTTTGATAAATTACAAACAAATCAATATTCAATAATGATTTTTCAACAAAAATCATTATTGAATATTGAGAAAGCTAAGGAGAAGTAAAGTGGTAAAAAATCGAGGTTACACAGCGAGTTTTCGACTATGAATTTGTTTCAGTTTCGTAGCTATAACCGCAGTCGATACTACGCCAGCTGCTCAAAGATTCATGCGTTTCGACATAGTCACGAATAGGCGTTTTACCATCCGCCAGATAGCTATGATCCAGGAAATTATCTAAAGCCTCACCACCAAGACCATGAGCCGCCTGTAGGCAGAAAGCCAGATAACGGGGGTATGGCAGGATATCAGTTCGCCATAGCAATCCAGCGTAGTATTGCCCTACCCTTTGCTGGTATTCAGCCTCAGACCTGCATTTAGTATTACGGTAGTAGTTATCGGTTGAGCTACTACACATTCTACCTATTGAACGCTCACCACTGGCACTGAGGGTTTCCACATCAACCCAGTTAAACCGATGCTCGCGTTCATACAGCTCTGCAAAGTCTGCTTCACTGCATTCAAATTGAGAACAGATAATCTGGGAACGGTTACAAGCTTCCGTTGAGCAGGAAGCCAGCTCCAGAGAGTGTGGGTCAGCTCCGTAGCGGCTAAGAAAAACAACACCAACCTTGTTAAAGATTCGTCTATATCCCGGCACAGTCACAATACGGAAATTTTCTAAGCCAGGGATTGTTTCCCGAGCAGAGCGTTCAGAAAGTAAAGAACCATAACCTACGATCGAAATCACTCTTGATCAGCCTCTGCTGCTTTTTCTAGCAGATCGGTATTCAGCTTCTTCTTACTGTTTGCACCTAGTTTCTGCAGCATAGCTACCTGATTGACCAGGTTTCCTCGCCCGCTGACCAAACGTTTATGGGCAGTATCAAAAGCTTGTTGGGTTCTATCCAGATTGCGCCCGATATCATCCATCGATTCAATAAATCCTACGAACTTGTCATGTAGTTCACCACCACGATGGGCAATTTCACGGGCATTCTGATTCTGATGTTCATATCGCCAGATATTATGAATCGTACGCAGAGTAACCATCAATGTTGCCGGGCTGACCAACATAATATTGCGATCAAATGCCTCTTTAAACAGTGTAGGCTCACGCTCTAAGGCTAATAGAAAAGCACCTTCAATTGGCACAAAAAGAAGTACGAAATCCAGGGAGCGCACACCATCCAGCGCCTGATAAGCCTTATCGCTCAGCCCTTTAATATGACCACGTACAGATACCAGATGCTCCCGTAGGTAACGCAACTGCTCTTCGGGATCCTCACTGGCGCAATACTTTTCATAAGCGGTCAGGGAGGCCTTAGAATCAACGATGATATCTTTCCCATCTGGTAGGTGTATTACGGCATCAGGCTGATAACGTTTACCATCTTGGTTGGCAGAGAACTGAAGTTCAAACTCATGTCCTTTTCGCAGACCAGACTCTTCAAGTGCCCTTTCCAGAACAACCTCGCCCCAGTTACCTTGGGTTTTACTCTCCCCTTTTAAGGCATTAGTCAGGTTGATCGCATCTTCACTCATCTGCTGGTTAAGCTGCTTCAAGTTTGTAATCTGTTCGTGAAGCGCACGCCGGTCTTTTGCTTCTTTATCGTAAACATCCTCAACACGACGTTTAAACTCGCCAAGTTGTTCACGTAAAGGGGTAAGCAGATTTCCCATATCCTCTTTGTTAGTTTCTGAGAAACGTTTCGATTTCTCATCAAAGATACGGTTCGCCAGATTCTGAAACTCCTGTTTAAGTTGCCCGCGAGCCTGTTCAAGTTCTTTCAATTTATCGGCATGGGCCTGCTGCTCTGATTCCAACCGAGCTTCAAGATCGGCAATCACTTCATTCCGGTCAGAGAGTTGATAACCGGTTTGTTGCAGCTTTTTTTCTAACTGTTGTTTATCTGTAACAGTTGAGGCTAACAGGGGTTCGAGATTACGCAGTCGTTCTTCTAGGCGGGTACGTTGCAGGTCGAGATGGTGATAATCACTCTGCAATTGTTTAGTACGGGAATTAAGGCTTTTAAGGCCATGTTGACCTTGTTCGATCTGCAGGATTAACTTTTGTTCGTTATCCTGCCACTGCCTTTGTTTTCGATTAAGGATTATAAGAGCAACCGCAGCTGCGATGAGCATCCCTACACCCAGCCCAGTTAAAAGGCTGGTTAGATCAAACTCCGCCAGCAGTTGCTCCATCATCTCCTCTTACCAGTAGAGGTAAAGTACAGGAAGAGAAACCAACGCCAGTGGCGACATTACAAACAAACCTTTAACGTCTCCAAAGAGCTGCTGGATAACCACATAATGCGCGATTGGGAAGGTAACAAATACGCAAAGCAGAGGAATCCACCAATCCAGCTTATTAAAACCGTATGCAGCGGAAAACAGTAGCGCAACAGCAGCAATATTACCGGCAAGTAGAATCGCCATCATGCCATTTTTACTGTGAGCAAAAGCAGGCTTATCCTCTTCAGGCAGTTTATTCAAAGCCCCTGCGCATAATGCAGCTGACATGGATACAACACCTGTTACCAAAAAAATAATTAGAGGATCAATACTCGGCACAACCACACTCCAGAAACGATTCAATTTGTCGCTGCATTGTAAGACAACCTGTGCTCAAGTCCAATGCACCTTTAAGCCCTATAACTTCAATCTGGTCATTAGGGTTCGATGAAAAGGCATATTGCTGAATATGCCTGCAAGGTAAGGTGTAGAACCTTTTTTTGCCTGTTCTCTTAAAAGGAAGGTAAACTCGCAGAAAATATTATTCGGCGATTTTCGTTTTTATGCTGGTATTCAAAGGGTTACGCAAACTGATCTATCGCCACTTCAAGAAGATGAAGTGGCAGGCAGTGTTTGCACTTCTGCTGTTATACAGTGCAAGTAGCTGGTTGCTCCTATACCTAGCAGGCGAAACCAATCTTACCGGTCAGGACTACTTATACTGGCTTCTCGTCACAGCATCTACCGTTGGTTATGGAGATCTGTCTCCGCAGACGCCTCTCGGGAAAACGCTTGTTGGGTTTTATGTCATCCCGTTTGGCTTGGGTATGTTCGCTCTTACAGTTGGTAAATTTGCTGCTTTCAGTGCATTTCAGTGGAGAAAAGGCGTTATGGGTCTTAAAGAACTCGACTTACATGATCATATTGTTGTGGTGGGCTGGAATGAGCAGCGCACTCTACCTCTACTTAAACTACTGAAAACAGAAGCACGTCAAAACCTGAATCGGGATATCTGCCTTTGTGTAGCCGAAGAGATGGAGAATCCCTTACCGGGAAGTATCGAATTTGTTCGTACTCTATCCCTTAATGGTGAAGCGGGGCTTAAGCGCGCTGATATAGAAGATGCATCAACTATTATCATCGACTGTGCCCAAGACGACCAAACTCTGAGTGCTGCACTTAATCTCTATAACTTGAACTCAACGGCTCACATGATTGCGTATTTTCGTGACGAGAGCCTGAGTAAACTGCTTAAGCAGCACTGCCCAACTATCGAATGTACGCCATCCGTATCCACCGAGATGATGGTTAAATCAGCCATGGACCCAGGTTCGAGCATACTTCACCACGAACTGCTTAATGCTTCTACTGGAATGACCCAATTCTCAATCGTTGTTCCGGAGAAATTGCCCGAAATAACAGTCCGCGATCTCTATGTACCGTTAAAAGAAAACTATGGCGCTACGCTAATAGCTGTTGATCTCGATAGTGATGGAAAACCTGAGGTGAACCCCTCGCTCGAACAACGTATTAAAGCGGGCTGCACTGTATACTACATCGCAGAATCACGCTTGAAGACGCTCGACTGGGCAGCCATTGCACAACGCTAAAGCAACACAGGTAACGCTACTATGAAATACCTGACTCTACTCCTGTTCTTATTCCCGACGTTTCTTCAGGCAGAAGAAACCCCAACAAAAGAACCTAAAATTTATCGGGTAATCGATAACAGCTATACGGTCTGCACCACTAAAGAGAACTACGACCAGTTACTAAAATGGTCCCTCTATGGCGTAGGCCAGCCACCCCAGAGCGGTTGTCTCCCTGCTCCAGCTAATGCAAAAGCAATTATCAAGCAGTGCCCGGAAGGTGATATTATTGTCTGCCAATTTCAGCTCATTCCTGAAGACGGTAGCCCGGCCTTCGATGCATGGGCCAGTAAAGTAATGTTGCGACCTGATAAGTAAGAGAAAGATTAAGTGGAATTTCTGGTAAACGAAGCGGTAGAAGACTACGCATTTTTAAGCACAACACCTGAACCTGAACTTCTTCAGGAACTGATTGATGAAACCAACAAGAATATGGGCTGGCCGCAGAAGCTGTCCGGTCGACTTGTAGGTCGCACACTCAAGTTTTTAGTGCAGCTCCACCAGCCAAAGAATGTTTTGGAGATCGGAATGTTTACCGGTTACTCCGCCCTTTCTATCGCTGAAGGGATGCCTGACGATGGCAAGATCATCTGCTGCGAAACCAATCCTCGCGCCATCGATTTTGCGAAAACATTCTTCGATCGCAGCCCTCACGGACATAAGATTGAGGTGATCTTCGGTAAAGCTATCGAAACTATCGAAACGCTAGATATGGAGCTGGACTTCACCTTCATTGATGCTGATAAACGCAACTACCTTAACTACTACCGCAAGGCGCTGGAGATGACTCGTCCGGGCGGATTGATTGTTCTCGATAATATGCTCTGGTCAGGTAAAGTTATCCAGCCTGAATCAGATATCGACGATGTTCTGGTTGAACTGAATAAAGAGATAGCCGCCGATCCAAACGTGGAAAACATCTTCCTAACCGTGCGTGATGGAATGAATGTGGTAAGGAAGATCCGTTAATGGCTTTCCTGCTGCAGCAATTGAAATCTGACTCACCATCAATGGAACAAACCTCCTCGCTATCCACTCCAACGGATAGCGAAACTGTTCTAATTCAGTATGCATTCGAACTGCTTGAGCTTTACTTAGAAACAGAGGACAGCTCACCTTTAATGCCACGGCTGAAACAGATCCGCAATGAAATGCTGGAAGACCTGGATCAGGTCGAAAGCGTTAAAGAGATTTATGGTCTGATGTACTGGCTGATGGCTGACTACGGTGTTGATAACCGTGGTGAATCATTGGAAGAGACCGCCGATCGTTTGGGCGATATAGATATCGAGAACGATACAGATAAATACAGTGAGCTTATCTTCCACCTTAAAGATGCGGTAGAACGTCTCTATGATCTGGAGCTTGAGTAAGCTCACAGGTTAAGCGACTTACAAGGGAGGTTACATGCAAAGCAGAAAAAAGCTTCTTTGGTGGCTATTACCTCCCCTGCTGATTACCTCTACTGCTCTGGCACTCTATTCCCTATCCCCCCTCATTGCTCAGAAGGGCTTACAAAACTGGCTGAAAAAACAAAATTTCTCCTATATTGAACTGGATATGCAGCCACCTGAGTGGAACAGCCTGCAGATCAACAACCTGCACCTGGAGAAACAGGAAGGTGACAAACATATCCGCATCGAAACTGGTCAGATCCGGGTTAAATACCAGCTGTTAGAGTTATTTCTACAACACAAGCTGAAAGAAATAGAACTGCCCCAATCGGATGTAAAGATCAGTTACAGCAGTCTGAATCAGCAGGAATCCGCTGGAGAAACCGTGGATCTCAGCGCTGCCTTACCTAGTCAGTGGTTTAAACAGATTCCTGTAGACTTGTTACGCATCGGGCAGCTCAATCTGGAACTGGATTATCCTGATGGTACCCCTGACTGGCGTTTCTCCGGCGCACTGCACTTTGATCATCAAAACCTGTTAAGCCGTGTTCACTTTGAGCGTAACAACGAAGATCTGGGCTGGGGTGATGTTGAGCTAACAGAGGATGACGCCTTCCACTTGCGGTTGTTGCAGCAGGACATTCCTTTTGTGGTCATTAACGGTGAACTCTATTACGAAGACAACTTAAAACTGTCAGCCACACAACTGTTTGATCTGACTGGATTACAGAAATGGCAGGAAAAGCTTTTACCAACAGAACAGGCTCTTCCTGAGTTTTCAGGATCTGTAACAAGCATTGGTATTACCTCATTTCCACTGCAAACCGACTTCACTCCCGATGATCTGCTCCTGAGCGTACAGTCTAATCAAGTTGTGGAAGGTCAGATCACTGTTCATCATCCCACTCCGCAGTTGCAGACTGTAAAGCTAAATTTTGACAGTGAGTTAAGTTTTTCGCGCAACGACCTCTCTCTGAATATTTCTCATAAAAGTGAGCTCTCTGCACACCATCTGACTATAGATGGCCTTTCAGAGCCTATCTCCACTATTTATTTGACTACCCCAAAAGGTATTCAATTCAACGCTGACCTCGCTTCCATGATGAAAGGAGAAACAAGTTTCCCCGAGTTGAAGCTTGCAAAGTTACATATTGAGCACCCGGAAGTTTCCCTACCACAGGGTCGCTTAAGGCAAGGTGCTGTTACACTAGATATTCAGCAGCTCGATCTGGAAAATATGCAGCTGGATGCAAACTTAAAAAGCTCAAATATCAAACTAACCATTCCTGATCAGCCTCTCCCCATCTTTGATCTGCACAGCAGTCTCAAATTTAAAGATAACAAGCTAAGTGGAAGCTATCAGCTGAGAACAAGAGATCTACCTATTAATATCTCTGGTAGCCACAAAACTGATCTAACAAAAAATGACAGTCGTCTTTCCTGGAAACTCAAACCTGTAGTTTTAAAAAATATCGACCAAATACTGGCCCCCTATATTTCTATCCCTGCTGAACTCAGTATCAGTAAAGGTAGCCTTTTTCATAACGGCTCAGCCCGATTCAGGAACGGCGCTTTCTCAGCCAACCTTAACAACAGCATCCGTAGTGCTGACTTAAACTGGGAAGATTATCAGTTGCAACAGATCGACTGGGATTCATCTACTACCGTATATCCCTCGGGGAGAATAAAGGATAAAGGTGCTGTTAAGCTGGAAAGAGTTACAACGGGTGTTGAGATCACAAAGGTTCAAACCCGCTACGCCTATGAGCGAGCAAAAGGACGTGATCTACTCAAGCTGGAACACGTGAAAGCCCGCTTGCTTGAAGGAGATATCAGTATCGCTCCGGTCAGTTTCGATCCGCTGTCCCCTGAGCTTGCGACTCAGGTTGAGATCGAAAAAATGGATCTGGGCGCAATATTGAGCCTGGAACAGCAACAATGCCTTTCGGGAGAGGGAAAGTTATCCGGTAACTTCCCTCTCAACTTCAGCAACAATGAACTGAGTATCACAGATGGAGTTCTCAACAGCCTTGATCCGGGGGGCAAGATTAACTTCCTTCCCAACCCGACAGTAACGGCTTACGCAGCCACAAATGCCGGGTTAAAGATGGCACTTGAAGCGCTGGAAAACTTCCACTACGAAAAACTGGATATCAAACTGAACTATGCAAAAGACGGGACTGCCCTACTAAATACACGACTCAAGGGTAACAACCCAGATTGGAATAATGGCCACCCCGTCGACTTTACAATTAACATTGAGGAAAACATCCCTAAGTTATTACAAACCTTACAATTTACAGATAAATTGACTAAAACAATTGAGAAGCGTTATCGTTAGGCTATTCATATAGACTTAGGCCAAACGCTTAAAACCGAGGAACAACCATGAAACTTAACCACTTACTCCTTCCTGGCGCGCTGATCATCGCCCTGGCTGGTACCAGCGGTTGTTCACCGCGCGTTGAGGTCGCGGTTCCGAGCGAGCCCATCACTATCAATCTGAATGTCAAAATTGAACATGAAATTCTAGTCAAAGTTGATAAAGAGATTGATGAACTCCTGTCTGAAAACAGCGACATCTTTTAAGGGAGATACACGTGATGAAAAACAAAATTCGTAACTTACTTACCCTGTTTGCACTCGTTTTCTCCCTTATTGCAGCTCCAGCCTGGGCCATCTCAAAGGATGATGCCAAAGCTCAAGGTCTGATTGGAGAACGCTCTAACGGCTATCTGGGTATTGTTACATCAGCACCGAAAGCAGACTTACGTAAACTGGTAGATGACATCAATAGCAAACGTCGCTCCGCTTATGTTAAAGGTGCGAGTAAAGCAGGTGTTGAACGTAGTGTCTTTGAGATACGCATGGGGCAACGACTGCAGGAACGAGCACCATCAGGCCATTTCATTCAGCTACAAAATGGCAAGTGGCAGAAAAAATAAGCAATTCATTACAGAATAAGTAAGAGAGCAGAATGGCTAATAAGAACCCTGTTTATCGACGCTTGAATGCTCTCGGCTTTCTCTGCAGTTTATCTGCGCTGATTTATATAGTACTCAGTCTCCAGACTGGATCTACCGATCTTATCAGTCCTCTTTCATCCCTTATCCGTTTAATAATTCTGATCTGTACAGGCCTGTTCTTTATCGCCTTGATACATAACCCAGGCGTTTCTGGGCAACG
Source organism: Neptuniibacter sp. (assembly GCF_024231755.1). Taxonomy (GTDB): domain Bacteria; phylum Pseudomonadota; class Gammaproteobacteria; order Pseudomonadales; family Balneatricaceae; genus Neptuniibacter. The sequence continues at coordinate 16,741 of NZ_JAAEQH010000083.1, read as the reverse complement.
TTTCTACAGTTTTATAAATCTGCTTGTCGTCTGTTCTGGTTTAGGGGCTGCCGTATATCATCTCTGGGTTCAGTCCCAACCGGAACAGATAGATGGCAGCCTACAAAACATGTGTCAGCTACCCTTTGAACAGCTAATGGCTACGCAACAAAGCATTGTTGGTAAGCTAGAACTTCTGTTTAGCCTTTCCAGTAACTGCACTGCTGAAGCTCTACCCGCAATACCTGTTGGTTTTGCTGAACAAAGTCTCTTCCTATTTCTTATGCTTTTCCTGCTTTGCTGGAAGATGCTGCTTAAAAAAGAACGCCCTGAAGGCCTGTTTCTGTGAGCAGATTAACTTCTGCTTTTCTACTTAGTCTAATCTCGATTCAGGCCACAGCGGATGAAGCCCCCTGGACACTAAATCTCTATTTTGAAAACGACCTGTTTTCAGAAACCGATCAGAACTATACCAACGGTATCCGCGCATCCTGGGTTTCACCAAACGTGGATAGTTATCTTAACGATGAACGTCTGCCTGAATGGAGCCGAGAACTTAACAGCTATTTGCCTCTATTTGATCCAAAAGATGAGAGCGATAAAAGTATCCAACGTAATCTGGTTCTGAGTATCGGTCAGCAGATCTATACCCCGGAAGATATTGACCGTTTCGATGTCGACCCTAATGACCGTCCCTATGCTGCCTGGCTGTACGGCAGTGTTGCTTATCACAGCCGTACAAAAAACAAAATGAACACTGCTGAACTCAGTCTGGGTGTTGTTGGACCTTGGGCGTTAGGGGAACAAGCACAGGATGCCGTTCATGATCTGCGCGGGTTTAGAAAATTCAATGGCTGGGATAATCAGCTAAAGAATGAGCCCGGATTCCAACTGGTTTATGAGCATAAGAACCGTATCAGTAAAGGTTATCTAACTCCTCTACTGGAATACGACACGATTCTGCATGCTGGAGCTAGCCTGGGTAATGTGGCTACTTATCTCAATGGAGGAGCAGAGTTCCGCTTCGGTTGGCACCTACCACAAGATTTCGGCACATCAGCTCTGCGAAGTGGAGGTGATAACAGTGCACCCGGTTTAGGTGACGGCCGTTATCAGCGCGGCAGTCGTAATAATAATCTGGGCGTTCATGCTTTTATTTCAATGGATGGCCGTTGGGTACTGCACGATATATTTCTGGATGGAAATACCTTCCGAGACAGCCACTCTATCGGTAAAGAGGCGCTGGTAGGTGAAACGGCTTTTGGTGTTGCCGCACTTTACCACGGTTGGAAGGTCTCATTCGCTCGGGTTCACCGTAGCAAAGAGTTTAAAGGCCAAGGAGATGGGCACTCTTTCGGTTCTCTCAGCCTGACTTATTCCTATAGTTTGTAATCGCTTTACATTGTGGGAGAGCCCCTAGCCTTAAGAGAAATCAAACTCCGCTAGGGGCAACCTCCCACAAAACTATCAGTAGAATCTTAAATCAGAACTTAGCACTCAACCGAACCCAGATATTCTGCCCTGGCTCAGTTACCTGCACAGGACCACTATCCAGAACATAATCACGACTCTCATGCAGCGTATAAGCCTTATCAAACAGGTTATCGACTCCCATAGCGACAACCACGCCTGATTTAGAAGCATACTCACCATGCAGATTCACGATACCGTAGCCAGGTGTTTGACGAACATCTTGTCCGCCGCAGGCATCAGAGCTCAGGCAGACATCATTCTGTTCAGCTACCAGCTTCCACTCAGCACCCAGTTTCCACTGTTGCTTGCTGTAATCCAAAGAGGTGTTTAACTCCAGAGGTGAGATACGGGACAGGTGAGTTCCATCATCCTTGTTTTTACCTTTTAACCAAGCAAGTGCAGTTGCCAGGCTCAAGCTATCGCTTAGCTGATAATTCGCTTCCGCTTCGATACCATAAAGTTGTGCATCCACATTTTTGTATAGATCGGCACTTCCGGTGTTGTAACGCAGAATGTAATCATTAACCCGGTTATACCACCCTGTCACCGACCAGTTCAGGTTATCACCACTACTGGCAAATACCGCTTCAATCTGATGATGCTTTTCTGGATCGATCTGTGGATTACCGATCCAATCAGTACCCATCATCGGATTCTTAGCAATATAACGCTCAGTAGCATCAGCTGTACGCACACTTCTTGAAAGAGTGGTTTCAACTGTGTACTGATCGTTGAAACGGTGAGTCCAAGATGCAAATCCACCCACATTGTTCTCGGTACTGTCGGTATCAGTTACACCGTAGTAGCTGGTGTATTGGGATAGAGGTGTATGTGCTCCCATCATCATGCCGAAGGTTTCACCTGCACGTGACGCGCTAGCCTTGATCCGGTCATAACGCAGTCCCGCTTTAACCACATCATCTTTACCAACGGATTTTTCACCCTCAACAAACAGGCCGGACTGGTCGATTTCAACCCCAGGCCACTGGCTGAAAGCGCTCATACCGTTGGAAACCATATATGCCACTGCATCACGGTCATTCTTCTGCAGGTCAGCACCAAAGGTCCAGTCGATCTCAGCAGCATTAGCATCAACAACAATACGTAAGCCATCTGTATCGGAGGAGGATGGAGAGGTCATCTTGGCATTATCCATCAAGTGAATAACGTCCGACTGATAAGCCTCAATCTTTAGCTGGCGTAAGGCTCCCTTAGTGAATTGGTGTTCCAGCTTGATACGGCTATTTTCAGCATCTGCATAAGGGCTATCCATCTGCGCCCCTGGAAATAGCACATCCTCTTCATCAGCTTTTTCAAAGCTGGCCTGCAGTGTTGTGTTATCGCCTAAACGGATACCGCCAAGAATAGCATTGGACTGGCTGTCATACTTTGATTCGACCTCATTGCCATTACCATCATCGTAGTTTTCAGACTCACCTTCATGAGCGATAAAACGGATATAACCATCGTCATTACCCGCTACAAGATCAGCCCCTAACTCCCACTGTTCAAAGTTACCACGATAGCTACCCGCCAGATCAACGTTGTAACCTTTTTCATCAATCATCGGCCAATCACGTTCAAACAGGACCGTACCACCGGAACCACCACCGCCGTACACAACAGTACGGTTGCCCTTGATCACAGTGACACGATCATAACTATCTACAGAGGTGTATGCTGTGGGTGGGTCCATTCGGTTTGGACAACCACCATGGATGTAGCCACCATCCAATAAGATATTCAGCTGTGTTTCCTTCTGTCCACGAATCACTGGATCAAGTGCTCGCCCCCCCATGCGAATGGCAGAAACACCGGTCAGGCTTTGCAACAGTTCACCACCATCAGAAACCGGGGAGGCTTTAACACCTGTAGTGGTTTCCCGGATCGCTGTTTCCAACTGGGGTAAACCACGGTTGATCTCGATAACAAGATTCTGATCGTCATGACCGGCAATAGCCACATCTGCAATGATTGCTGAGACAGCAAGGGAAAGGATCTGTTTTTTCACACTGCACCTTTAATTAGCAAACTCTAAAATTGGTGCAGATTCTAATGAGAAAACGAGATTATCGGGATGTGACACAGTGTCGCGCGGCAAGTTGTCGCAGCAACACTGTTACGATTTACCAAGGAGCAGTTTGCTGAAAGCTCGCACGAAGCTTCATTCGACTAAACCAATCCCGTAATCCAGGGAATTGTTCAGGGATCTCTACCCCATAGGCTTCTGCCAGCGCAAAACGTGCAGTGAGCGCCGCTTCTGGCAGCGAATATTGAGAAGTGAAGTACTCCTGCCCATCCAATTTTTCTTCTAAGAAAGGGAGCCTTGAAAAAAAGGTATGGATTCCGGAATTGATCCGCTGCCAATCCCACTCGGATTCAGGTTTATCTCGTTTTTCAAAAATCACTTCACGTAAACCAGCACCGATCTTAGTATCACTGTATTTATTAATAAGGCGGGCTTTAAGCCGCTCATCAATTGATTCAGGTAGCAACTTAGCCGTCAGATCCTCAAGGTATTCAAGAATCACATCTGACTCATAGATCACACCATCATCGGTGACTAAAACCGGCACCGTTTGATTTGGTGTTAGCGGTCTCCAGATATCCTCCTGATAAGGAGCTAGATAGTTGCGCAACTCAAAATCCACACCTAACTCAGTTAAAGTCAGACGGACTTTCCAGCAAAAAGGACATTCGGGTTTATCAAACAATATCATGCCTCAACCCTCAATCTTTGGTTGCCGACGAAGTAAGCATCTCTAGTTCCTCGAGTACAAAATCTATTCGATCCTGTCCCCAGAAGATCTGATCTCCAATTACAAAGGTCGGAACCCCCACTACACCCAGATCTTCTGCTTCTTTAGCATTTGCCTGCAATTGGTCCAGATACTTTTCATCCCGAAGAACAGATTTCATCTCATCTCGATCAAGTCCAATCGATGCGCCAACCTCTAGTAAAACTTCTGGATCGCCAATGTTCTTCCCTTCGCCCCACTCCGCAGCCATCACTTCAGTAATAAAGGCCCGTAAAACACCTTTTTCTTCAGCGAAAAGTGAAAGCTGACCGGCAAGTGTTGGTTCAGTCTCTTTAGGAGGCGGGGTAACAGGCACGTTTAAACGGCGGGCAAACCGTGCCAGATCCTGCCGTGCAATTGGAATCTTTTTCTGCGCTCGCTCAGGTGATGAGCGCAGATCCCAACCACCTACAGGCTTCCAAACTAGATTCACATCATAATCATCAACAATCGGCCACAGCGTTTTGCTGGCCAGATAGCAGTACGGGCTACGGAAATTAAAGAACAGGGTTACATCAATTGGGCTACTCATAATCTCACCTGTAAAAAAGAGGCTTATCCAGAAAAGCGATTATCTATTACATTGATGTTAGTCCAGCTCTACTCATTGATTAATACACATATATTCAAACCATTTATGAATTAAATTCACATATAAGTGTTTTTCTACAGTCTACGGGCTTTTTATTGAAGCTAGAATCAAGAAGCGGATAAGAAAAACAAGTTTCCTAAAGTAAACTTTTATCAATTTACTATCACAAAATTGCCAGAAAACAGGTATGATTAGCGCACTTTTTGAGCACACCAAGCAGGTTCCGAATAGCGAGCCCCGAAAGGCCCCAATTTAGAGGGCTGACGACTCGTGAAGCGGCACCTAAATAGATAAACTGATCACAGGTAACACTAAGATGCCGGCACAGAATCAGGCTCCACTATCAGTTCTGGAGCAAAAAGACGCTTTCATCGCACGCCATATCGGCCCATCAGCAGAAGAGCAGCAAGCAATGCTGCAGGAGCTGGGTGCAGAAAGTCTGGACCAACTGATTGAACAAACCGTTCCAGAATCCATCCAGCTTGAATCCCCTATTGATCTTCCTGGAAGTCGTAGCGAAGACGAAGTACTGGCATACCTGAAATCAGTCGCACAGAAAAACAAAGTTAACACATCGATGATCGGCATGGGTTACACCGACACTATCGTGCCGAATGTTATTCTGCGTAATGTGATGGAAAATCCGGGTTGGTATACGGCTTACACACCTTACCAGCCTGAAGTAGCTCAGGGCCGCCTTGAGTCGATCCTGAACTTCCAGACTATGGTTCTGGATCTGACAGGTCTGGATCTGGCAAACGCTTCCCTATTGGACGAATCAACTGCTGCTTCTGAAGCGATGACGCTGTGTAAGCGTATGTCCAAAGCCAAGAAAGCTAATGTATTCCTGGTTGATGAGAATGTACACCCGCAGAACATCAGCGTCATCGAAACCCGTGCTGAGCCACTGGGTTACGAAGTAATCGTCGGTAATGTCGCGGAGCTGATCGACCAGCACGATCCATTTGGTGTTCTGGTTCAGTACCCAACCACCTTTGGTGACCTGAACGATTACACAGACCTGATCGAAAAAACTCACGCTAAAAAAGCTCTGTTCTGTGCAGCTACTGACATCATGGCACTGGTAAGCCTGAAATCACCAGGTGAGCTAGGTGCTGACGTAGTATTCGGTTCTGCACAGCGTTTTGGTGTACCGATGGGTTACGGTGGTCCACACGCAGCATTCTTTGCCACACGTGATGCTTACAAACGTTCTGTACCTGGCCGTATTATCGGTGTTTCTGTTGATACTCGCGGCAACAAAGCCCTGCGTATGGCGATGCAGACCCGTGAACAGCATATCCGCCGTGAGAAAGCGACATCCAACATCTGTACAGCTCAGGTCCTGCTGGCAAACATGGCCGCTTTCTACGCGGTTTACCATGGTCCAGAAGGTCTGAAAACTATTGCCAACCGTATCCACCGCCTGACAGACATTCTGGCAACAGGCCTGCAAAGCAAAGGTGTAGAACTAGCGAACAATACTTGGTTCGATACCATTACACTGAATCTGGATAACGCTGATCAGGCTTACCAGAACGCACTGGATGCAGGTATCAACCTGCGCAAGATCAGCGACAAGCAGCTGGGTATCACTTGTGATGAGTGCACTAACCGTGACGTAATCAACACCCTGTGGAACTGTATTCTGGGCGATGGCCACGGTCTGGACCTGGAAGCGATTGATGCAGAGATTACAGCTAATGGAACAAGCTCCATCCCTGCTTCTCTGGTTCGTGAATCTGAAATCCTGCAGCATCCGGTATTTAACAGCTACCACAGCGAAACAGAGATGCTGCGTTACCTGAAGCAGCTGGAAAACAAAGACGTTTCTCTGGTGCACAGCATGATCGCGCTGGGCTCCTGCACCATGAAGCTGAACGCAACCGCTGAGATGATCCCGGTAACATGGCCTGAGTTCGGACAAATGCACCCGTTCGCACCAATGGATCAGGCACAGGGTTACAAGCAGCTGATTACTGAACTGGAAGATCAACTAAAAGCGATTACCGGTTTTGATGCGATCTGCATGCAACCTAACTCAGGTGCACAAGGTGAATACGCAGGTCTGATCGCGATCCGTAAATTCCATCAGGCGAACGGTGATGGTCACCGCAACATCTGCCTGATCCCAACGTCTGCACACGGTACTAACCCAGCATCTGCTGCTCTGGCAGATATGAAGGTTGTTCTCACTGCATGTGACGAAAACGGTAACGTTGATGTTGCTGACCTACGCACTAAAGCAGAACAGCACAAAGATGACCTGTCTTGCCTGATGATCACTTACCCATCTACACACGGTGTATATGAGGAAGATATCCGCGAGATATGCCAGATCGTTCACGATAACGGCGGTCAGGTTTATATGGACGGCGCAAACCTGAACGCTCAGGTAGCAATCAGCCAACCAGCTGAGATCGGTGCTGACGTATCGCACATGAACCTTCACAAAACTTTCTGTATCCCACACGGTGGTGGCGGTCCGGGTATGGGCCCAATCGGTGTTAAAGCGCACCTGGCACCATTCGTTGCAAACCACCCAGTACAGCAGATCGAAGGTCCTAATCCAGAAAACGGTGCAGTCTCTGCAGCACCTTGGGGTAGCGCATCAATCCTGCCGATCTCCTGGGTTTACATCGCTCTGATGGGCGGTGAAGGTCTGCGTGCGGCGACAGAGAATGCGATCCTGAACGCAAACTACCTGAGCAAGAAACTGAGTGCTGATTTCCCGGTTCTTTACACAGGCCGTAATGATCGCGTAGCTCACGAATGTATTATCGATATGCGCCCTCTTAAGGAAGCATCCGGCATCACAGAGGAAGATGTAGCGAAGCGTCTGATGGACTTTGGCTTCCACGCACCAACTATGTCCTTCCCTGTGGCAGGCACGCTAATGATCGAACCAACCGAGTCTGAATCAAAAGCAGAACTGGATCGTTTCATCGAAGCAATGAACATCATCCGTGAAGAGATCCGTCAGGTTCAGGAAGGTGAAATCGATGCGGACAACAACCCGCTGAGAAACGCACCACATACTATGGCAGATATCATCGATGGTAACTGGGATCGCCCATACACTCTGGAAAAAGCTGCTTTCCCGGCAGAGCACCTGAAAGCTAACAAAGTATGGCCAACGGTTAACCGTATCGACAATGTATACGGCGACCGTAACCTGTTCTGTAGCTGTATTCCTGTTGAGGACTATGCGGAATAATTCGTAGTGAGCTACTACTTCTCTGACTAAAAAAACGGGCCTGATGGCCCGTTTTTTATCCTTTAAAACTTTTAGCTTTTACAACCCATTCGACTCAGACCACACCCTCAAATCATCCAGAATCTTCAGCGCAGAACGGCCAAACTCTGTTAACTCATAAGTTACCGCTATTGGGCGGTCGCTAAGTACTTTGCGGATCACCATATCTCTGGCTTCCAGTTCTTTCAGGCGTTGATCGATCATCTTTTTGCTGGTTCCACCGAGCATACGGGTCAGATCATTGAAGCGGACAGGGCCGTCTTTCAGGTGGAAGATAATAGAGCCGGTCCATTTTCCACCTATCAAGCGCATACCCTTTTCGATAGCGCAGGGTTCCAGGCAAGCGTTGATAACTTTTTTTCGCCCGTAACTATCTGTTTCAACATAGGTTTTAGTCTCTGAGCCCATAAATTCCGCCTGGTTACCAAAAGTAAACTAATTGAGAACACAGATAAGGTTACCATAATATACCTAGTATCACTATTTCACTTAAACATAGCAGATAGGCACAGGTTAATTATGAGCAATATTCTTATCATCAATGCACATCACCAATACCCATTTGCAGAAGGCCGTCTGAATCGTTCGATGGTTGAGCTAGCCAAAGAATTGTTAGAAGCCAAAGGTCATATAACAAGGGTTGTAGAAACCCAACACGACTATGATGTGGATGAACAAATCGAAAACCATATCTGGGCTGATGTCGTCATTCTTCAGTCCCCTGTAAATTGGATGGGTGTGCCATGGTCGTTCAAGAGATACATGGATGAGGTATACACAGCAGGTATGGATGGTCGCCTGACTGCGTTTGATGGTCGAACAGAAGAGGAACCAAAAAAGAACTATGGTGCTGGCGGTACCTTAACCGGTACGAACTATATGCTGTCTCTGACATTCAATGCGCCGAAAGAGTCCTTTAATGACGAGAACGAATACCTGTTCCAGGGTAAGTCTGTGGATGATCTATTCTTCCCTATGCATATGAATTTCCGTTTCTTCGGCATGACGCCGATTGAAACCTTCGCTTGTTTTGATGTGATGAAAAACGCAGATATCGAGAAGGATTTCCAGCGTTACACCGCACATATCGAGAAGTATTTTTCTTAAAGGGGGTAGCCGATGCCAGAAAATCATAAGGTTCATTGCGACTGTAATGCTGTTGAAGTCAGTATGAGCGGCAGCCCAAAAGTCCATGCTTTTTGCCACTGTGAAGACTGTCGGGAACTGCTGCAGGTTCCCTACCATTCTGTTCTGGCCTGGGAAGCGGATCAGGTATCCGTTACGAAGGGGGCAGATCAGGTCATTGAGTTTCAGCACCCAACTAAACGTATGACCCGTGTTTTCTGCAAACACTGCGGTGAGGTCGTCTACAACACGAATGCGATGGGCTGGAAGCTGATCTCACAACTCATGTACCGCAAATGTAATGATGACAAACTGCCCGAAGATTTACAGTCGAATGCGCATTTCTTCTATGATCGAAGAATTGTGGATGTGGATGATGCCCTACCGAAGCGATAGTTCGTTAAGTGTATAGAGTATTGATGGGGACAGACTTAAGTCTGTCCCCTAAACCTGCACCCTCACGGGCGAACAGGAGGAATTGCGTAGGTCCCAACCGCATGGGCTACCGGTTCCTCTTTGCCATCGGAATAAAGTGATACCTCACCTACAACAAGCGTCTGCCCTACTTTGATTAAACTACACTTTGCAATCAGGTCTCTGTCAGAGGAAGGCTTGCTTAAGAAGTTGAAGTTAAGACTGGTTGTTACAGCAAGGGCGACCAGACCTATCTCATTCAGAACAGCAGCATAGAGGGCAGCATCGGCCATCGACATCATCGTTGGTCCAGAAACTGTCCCCCCGGGCCTGAGATCAGACGGACCGATTACTTTTCTGATCGTAGCTGTCTTCTCGCCCACCTCATCAACGATCAGCTGTGCGTGTGGAAATTCACGATCAAAAAATGCGTTTAACTCTTCGATTGATAGCATAGATACCCCATAAATCAGCGGTTAAGGTAAATATGTAGTGGCTTGATTGATGCTTCAATAACAATAATGACCAAGAGTGAAGCTTAGGGATTGGATTTGTCAGGAGCCCTAGAAAGATAAGAAATTCTAAACAGGGCGTAATGCCGGCTGGTTCTTCACTCCAAAGTGAAGTTTACGGGTCTTTGAGCGGGATATTACTGTTATAGCTGTTCATCGCCCATTGAAGTGGATCGACTTAATTTTCCTCCCTAAGTCCTAAGCCTGGGTGTGCCCCCTAAGTAGCTGGCCTTTTTACCACTCTCCATTCTTTGGTCTCTCAACCGTTCCCCTACCCCCGGCATACTCTTAATATTGGTTAAAAAAAATACAGGACTATCGCCATGGGACTTCTTTCTTCAATCACTTCACTGTTTTCTCCTCTGCCTGAGGACGCAATCCGCTATAAGGGCTATACCATTGCCGCAACACCGGAAGAAGATTTTGGTCGCTTCCGTATCAATGCAGTAATCAGTAAAAAAGGGCGTCAGAGAAACTATACAGTGATCGATAGAATTGCTGATAAAGACACTTGCGTAGAGCTGACCCACCAGAAAGCTAAAAGCCTGATTGATCAGAAAGGCGAACAGGTTTTCCTTTGAAAAGCTTTATGGGGACAGATTTAAATCTGTCCCCCACAAAAATCAGGCGAAACGATATCGCTCCATCCTTTGAGGAGTTATTGGCAGGTGTACCGCAGCAGCCATAATTCCCAAAGCGGCACTGATAATTAGCGCCCACTCATACGAACCGGACTGGTCAAAGATAAGCCCCGCCCACCAGCTGCCACAGAAAGCACCTATCTGATGACTGAACATCACAAAGCCAAAGAGTGAAGCCAGATTACGGGTACCAAAAATCTGCGCTACAGCACCACTAGTAAGCGGCACAGTCGAGAGCCACAACACACCCATTAGAACAGAGAACAGATAAAACAGCTCTGTTTCAGGAGGAATAAACAACAACATCATGATCAGGCAGGCCCTAAACCAATAGATCAGCGTTAACAGCCACGGTTTATGCCAGCGATCCCCTGCCCAGCCCGCCGCAATAACACCCACCACATTGGCGATACCAATAAACGCCAACGAATTAGCTGCAACCTCTGGCGGTAGTCCGCAGTAATTCACCACGCCAGCCATGTGTACTGTTAACAGTGCAATATGAAAACCACAGACAAAGAAACCAAGGTTCAGCAACAGATAATCACGGTTGGAAAAGGCACTTTTGATCGCTCCCCAATCAAAGGTTTTAACATACCTTTCCTCTTCAGCCCTTTTCTCACTCCTCAACACTGGAGCAAGTAAGATGATAAAGATCAGCGTTGCCGCAAACAGAAGATAGGTTTCTGACCAATTGAGATAGGCATCTGTAACCCCGATTAGAGACGCATAAATAAACTGCCCCAGTGAGCCGCCTGCACTGGTAACACCCAGGGCAAATGTGCGCTTAGATTCTGGAAAGTATCGACTGACAGCAGCCAAAACGATGGGGAAAGTTGTCGCACCAATACCGATACCAACAAGTACACCGTTGCTGATAAAGAAGATCTCACCACTTTGTGCCAATCCAGCCCAAAGTGTTCCGAGTAGATAGATCAAGCCACCAATCACCAGAATCTTCGCGGTGCCATAACGCTCTGCAAGCATACCAACAAATGGCGCAACAGCACCCAACAGCAGATTTTGAACACCAAAACCAAAAGCTAGTTCAGATACTGGAGTGGAGATTGCCAGACTAATCTCTGGCAGCATCAAACCCGTGGTTTGCCGTACGCCTACATTACAGGCAAGAATCAACACAGCGGCGGAAACTATCCACCACGGATTAAGAGTAGATTTAGGGGTAACACTCATCGTGAATAGGCTATTTCTAACAGGATACTAAAGAATAATTAGTGCAGGTTGGCAAAGACATCATCAATCAATTGGTTCACAGTACCGTCATCCGGGTTTACACGGGTATAAGCGCGCAGCCCTATCAACTGCATCTGAAGAAGACGAGCTAAACGGCGAGGGTCACTACTTGAACCTAACTCTCCCTGAGCTTTTGCTTGCTCAAGTAGAGCTGTAAATTGATCTTCCATCACCTTCAATAAACGTTTTGCTTCAGCCAGCAATTCGGCATTCTCTTCTGTCAGTTCAGACACCGTTTTAACGAGCATACACATTTCATTGGGAGCGGCACTCTGGCGGCCAAGAACCACATTTTTGAGGAAGTTTTTTAGGGCTTCCAGTGGTGAATTGGTTGCATCAACAGCTGCAGCCAGACGAGAAACACTGTTATCCGCATAGCACTGCAGGGTCTCTTTAAATAAACCTTCTTTACTACCAAATGCGGCATAGATGCTACCCGGACGCATATCTATATGGTCCTGTAGGTTACGCATAGAGGTTGCGTGAAAGCCTTTTTCCCAGAAAAGTAGAGTAGCCTTTTCTATTACCTCTTGCCTGTCATGTTTTGCCTGATTAACCATTTCTTAGCCTGCACTTGAACACTTGTTCAAATTTTAGCTTGAACAATCGTTCAAGTCCAGCTAGGATAAAATTAAATTGAACAGTCGTTCAAGACAAATTCATTAAGGTTAATGGATTACGCTCCTGAAAAAGCATGAGGTAAGTTATGAAAACTTTTGAGCTACACACAATGGAATCAGCTCCTGAAGAGACAAAACCCCTGTTCGAAAATTCCTTAAAGAATTTTGGAATGATTCCCAATCTACACGCTGTACTCGGTGAAGATCCTGCTGTGCTAGAAGCCTATCAGCTGTTGCATAAACTGTTTCAGGAAACCGATTTCAATGCGGCAGAGCTCACCGTGGTCTGGCAGACCATCAACGTAGAACACGAATGTGGATACTGTGTTCCCGCCCATAGTTTGATTGCCAATATGATGCAAGTTGATCCCGCAGTAGATACTGCTCTTAGAAACAAGACTGCTCTTCCAACGGAAAAACTCCAGGTGTTACATGAAACCACGTTATCAATTGTCCAGAACCGTGGTCATCTGACCGAACAAGAGCTGGAAAGGTTTTATGCTGCGGGATATGAGCCAAAACATATTCTCGGAATTTTGCTCGGACTCTCTCAGAAAGTAATGAGTAATTACACAAACCATATTGCCAAAACTCCGCTTGATGAGAGTTTTCAAAAGTTCGCATAACTTTCACATTGCGTTCTTTTAACCTTCTTAGAACGCTCTCTTAAATACAGAGACAGCACACCGAGTTAATAGCAGTAATCACGGGCAAGGGAATATGACGAAAATGATAGGTTTTGATGTATATGGCACGCTGGTTGACCCCGTTGAAATGGGAGCACACCTCAAATCACATATAGGTGATCAAGCCAAAGCTTTTGGTCAGCTCTGGCATGAAAAGAAAGTGGAATATGCTTTTCGCAGAGCATTGATGCAGAAATATGAGGACTTCAGTGTCTGCACTCTGCAGGCGCTACGCTACTGCATGGAAGTTTTTGATATTGAGTTGCCTGAAGAGGTCCAGCAACAACTGGTGAAAGAGTTTGCCAATCTTGATGCTTACCCCGATGTAATCCCCGGACTGATAAAACTCCGTGACAAAGGCCATTCCATCACCGCCTTTTCGAATGGTCCGGAAACCGCGGTACGTAAACTATTAGGTAACGCCGAAGTCTTACCTTATCTGAATGATGTTATCAGCGTGGATGACCTTAAAACCTACAAACCTGATCCCGCAGTTTACCAATACCTGATGCAACGAACCCAAGCGACAACCTCTAACAGCTGGTTGGTCTCTAGTAATCCTTTTGATGTGATAGGCGCCAAAGCAGCAGGTATGAATGCGGTATGGGTTAAACGAAACCCTGATCAGATTTTTGATCCCTGGGATATGGAACCAGATCTGATCGTTAAGGATCTGATTGAACTCAGTGAACAGATTAACGCTTAAAAGGTTTTTTAAATGAGCATATACACACCACCACAAGTCTGGACCTTTGATGCAGAAAACGGCGGCGAGTGGGCTAAAACAAATCGGCCGGTATCCGGAGCAACTCACAATACTGAATTACCGCAGGGTAAACACCCTCTGCAGCTTTACTCCATCGCAACTCCTAACGGTCAGAAAATCACTATTATGCTGGAAGAGTTACTGGCTTTAGGTGTTGAGGGTGCTGAATACGATGCGCATCTGATCCGTATAGGTGAAGGCGATCAGTTCTCTAGTGGTTTTGTCGAACTTAATCCGAATTCAAAGATTCCTGCACTGATTGATAACTCCGCTGACAAGCCAGTTCGAGTTTTTGAGTCAGGCTCCATTCTGCTCTATCTGGCAGATAAATTCGGTCACTTCCTGCCTAAGACCACAGCAGAAAAAACCGAGGTGATGAACTGGCTATTCTGGCTACAAGGATCCGCACCCTATCTGGGTGGTGGTTTTGGTCATTTCTACGCCTACGCAACAGAGAAGTTCGAGTACCCGATCAATCGCTTCACCATGGAAGTAAAACGCCAGATGGACCTTCTTGATAAACAGTTATCCAAGAAACGCTTCATCGCGGCTGAAGAATACAGCATTGCAGATATAGCGATCTGGCCCTGGTATGGACTGCTGGTACTTGGTCAGCAATACAGTGCGGGGGAATTCCTGGATGTAGATAGTTACCCCAATCTACAACGCTGGGCCAGAGAGATTGAACAACGCCCTGCTGTACAACGAGGCAGGATAGTTAACCGGACCTGGGGAGAACCTTGGGAGCGGTTAGCTAACCGGCACAACGCCACAGATATCGACCAAATACTAAAACTAAAACCTTAACGACGATTACGAGAATTCTATGCTTAAGTTTTATTTCCACCCAACCCCAAATCCAATGAAAGTAGCACTGTTTCTGGCAGAGGCCGAGTTGGATTATGAACTGATCCCAGTAGATACCCTTAAAGGTGAGCAACACTCTCCTGAGTACTCCAGCATCAACCCAAATAACAAAGTTCCAGCTATCAACGATAATGGCACGATCATCTTCGATTCCAACGCTATTTTGCTCTATTTAGCAGAGAAAACGGGTAAATTACTGGGTAAAGAAGATGAGCGCGGTGAGATCCTTTCCTGGTTGATGTTTATCGCATCGGGCCTTGGTCCCTACTCCGGGCAAGCGGTACATTTCCAGAAAGCGGCTCCAGAAGAGATCCCTTACGCAATCAACCGTTACCGTCGTGAAGCAGAACGTCACTATCAAGTGCTGAATGATCGTTTGGCGGACAAAGAGTTTTTTGTTGGTGACAGCTTTACCATCGTGGATATCGCTGCTTGGGGCTGGATTGATAAAGTCATTCCGGTTTTGGGTGAAGGCGAATTGGAGAACTATCCAAACCTGAAACGCTGGTTTGAAGCTGTAGATGTCCGACCTTCTGTTGCCAAAGCAAGAGCAACCGGCAGCGATGTTGGCTTTAAATCGGAACTTGATGAAGAAGCTAAAAAAGCACTATACCCACAAAACTATAAAGCCTGACCTATCGACAGACTTAGCTCTCCACCCTCTTTAAGTCTAAAAACATTTTATGGCTTAAAGAGGGTTATACGATTTAGAAGCAAGATCTCTTAAGTTGTAGGCAGATCTAGTCTTAACAGGGATGAATAAATTAGTGCTAACAGGCCCTAGGTACAAATACTGGCAAGCGCTTCTTCAAGATCTGGATACTTAAATTTATAACCGACCTGAAGGAGTTTTTCAGGATATACTCGCTGCCCTTCCAATAGCAGTTCAGCCCCTTCACCCAATAGAAGTTTCATCGCATAAGCAGGCATAGGTAGGATAGCCGGGCGATGCATAACCCTGCCCAGGGTTTTGGAAAATGCGCCATTCGTCGCTGCATTAGGTGAAGTGAGATTAAACACACCAGAAAGTTGAGAATGAGTCAGGAGCATCTCAATTACCTCCACCTCATCATCAATATGAATCCAGGACATCCACTGTTTACCACTACCGACTGGACCGCCCAAACCCATTTTGAACGGGTAATACATCTTACTCAATGCTCCGCCATGACCCAGCACCACGCCTGTACGAATAAGACAAACTCGAACGCCTGAGCTTTCTGCACTTAAAGCTGCTTTTTCCCAATCATTGCAAAGGTCGTGAGTGAATCCGGGAGTAAAATCAGCACTTTCACCGAGCTTTTGACCCCCTTCCACACTACCGAAATAACCAATAGCTGAGCCACTCACTAACACTTCAGGTTTAACAGGTAGTTTCGCAATCCAATCAACCAGCTCAGTGGTTAGATCTATCCGGCTATTGCGCAGAACCTGTTTTCTCGCTTCATTCCAACGCTTATCAACAATCGGTTCACCGGCCAGATTGACTACAGCGTCTACTTCAAAATCTTCTGGATCAGGCAATGCTTTCAAAGCCGCTACTTTTCCAGAAAATATACGCTCAACTTTGTCCGGATCTCTGCTCAAGCAGTAGATCTCATCTCCTGCCTGCAGGCGTTTACGTATCAGGTGCTGTCCAATAAACCCGGTTCCACCTGTGATTAATATTTTCATTGTTATTTCCCTGGTCCCCAATACACGACATTATTGGTACGATTGTTACCCTACTTCAGATTAGCGAATTTTTGTAAGAGTGCA
>NZ_JAAEQH010000082.1 GCF_024231755.1 Neptuniibacter sp. | reverse complement strand
TATAAGTTTCACGTAAAATTCACAGCCAAATTTCCAACCACTCTATCAGAGAGAAAATACAAGAATGCTACTGCTGAGCCAGTTCCTGAAAAAACAGGAAACCGAAGACACTCTAGTCGATTTGATTGGCACTCTAATGCTTGCCTGCAAGGAAGTTGCGATCCAACTTCGCGAAGGTGAATTAGCTGGCGTTCTGGGTTCAACGGACAATACAAACGTCCAGGGCGAAACCCAGAAGAAAATGGATGTTATCGCAAATGACCTTCTGAAGAAGTTCCTGCTTGATAACCCTTTGGTAGCAGGTCTTGCTTCTGAAGAGGAAGACCACCCTGTAGGCGGAAATCCAGAAGGTAAGTACCTGGTAATTTTTGACCCTCTGGATGGCTCTTCCAATATCGATATCAACGTATCTGTTGGTACTATTTTCTCTATTCTGGAACTGCAAGAAGGCATGGACCCAAGCAAAGATGAAGCTTACCTTCAGTGTGGCCGCAAGCAGATTGCTGCCGGTTATGTTCTGTATGGTCAGTCTTCAATTCTTTCCCTAACTACAGGTCACGGCGTAAACTTCTTTACGCTGGCACACACTGGTGACTTTATCCTGACCCGTGAACAGGTTCAGATCCCTACTGACACTAAAGAGTTTGCCATCAACATGTCTAACCATCGCTTCTGGGAAGAAGAGATGCGTAACTATGTTGCTGATCTGCTACAAGGTGCCGAAGGTCCTCGCGAAAAGAACTTTAACATGCGCTGGATTGCTTCCATGGTGGCTGAAGTTCACCGTGTACTAACCCGTGGTGGTATTTTCACCTACCCATGGGATAGCCGTGATCCATCCAAGCCAGGTAAGCTTCGTCTTATGTACGAAGGTAACCCAATGAGCATGCTAATTGAGCAGGCAGGCGGTATCTCCAGCACTTGCTACAAAGACATCATGGACCTGGAGCCTACTCATATCCATCAGCGTAGTTCAGTAGCACTGGGCTCTATGAATGAAGTAGAAACTGCAATCTCATACCACGCAGAATCGGGTGATGGTCAGGCAGCAAAACTGAATACCTAAGTGATAATGAGCCTACTGCATCCAGTAGGCTCATTTTCCTGCTATCAATTCAGCTTTAAGTAGTATTCATTACGTCATAAGACTGGGAGATAATCCCCCGTCTTAGATATAACCATTTTTTTAACCGTTTACAGGAAGACAATCATGGGCTTCGCACAAGTACCAGCAG
>NZ_JAAEQH010000081.1 GCF_024231755.1 Neptuniibacter sp. | reverse complement strand
AGGTGCGTAGAATTACGCGTCCTTTGGAGAACTATTTCCAATCTCCTTGCCCTCGGTCACATGGTGTGGTCCGGAGGCTACTAACCCGTAAGGAGCTACAATGCGTCATTATGAAATCTTATTTCTGGTTCACCCGAACCAGAGTGAGCAGGTTCAAGCGATGGTTGAGCGTTACACCACTCTAATCGAGGGTGCAGAAGGCACAATCCACCGCCTGGAAGACTGGGGTCGTCGTCAGTTGGCTTACCCAATCAACAATGCTCACAAAGCACACTACGTCCTGATGAACATCGAATGTGGTCAGGAAACTCTGGACGAGCTGGAAAACCTGTTCCGTTACAACGATGCAGTTCTGCGTAACATGGTTATCCGTCGTAAAGAAGCGATCACTGAGATCTCTCCAATTAAAGCTGCTGAATCTCGCGAAGAGCGTAAGCCTCGTCGTGACGACAACAAGCCAGCTGAAAAAGCAGCAGAAAAGCCTGCAGAAGCAGCTCCAAAAGCTGAAGCTTCTGAAGCAGCTGCTGAATAATTTAAATTCTGAGGAGAGATACAATGGCTCGTTTTTTCCGCCGTCGTAAGTTCTGCCGTTTTACGGCTGAAGGTGTTCAGGAGATCGATTACAAAGATCTGGACACTTTGAAAGGTTACATCACTGAAACTGGCAAGATCGTACCTAGTCGTATCACTGGTACTAAAGCGCGTTACCAGCGTCAGCTGGCAACTGCTATCAAGCGTGCTCGTTTCGTAGCGCTGCTGCCTTACACTGATAGCCATCAGTAAGAGGTAGTAGAGTCGCATGATGCGTGCCTTGGCCGAATTGGTCATGAAGGGCCGCAAACAAGCGGCTTTAGTGGCGATTATCGCCGCATTGCTGCCACTGCTCTACTGGGTAAGTGCAGCTGCCGTCGCTCTGGTTACTTTGCGAAAAGGACCGCGTGATGGTGCCGGGCTTCTGATTTGGGCGGTTTTGCCTGCTGGAGTCTGGGCATACAGTGTGTCTGATCCGACACCACTGGCCGTTATTGTAGGCACATATCTGCTTGCAGTTACGTTGAGGGAAACGGTTTCCTGGGCAAAGGTGCTGATGTTGGCACTGCCAATTGGAGCTGTAGCCGGAGTGGGTATGGAAGTACTGCTCGATGGCTATCT
>NZ_JAAEQH010000080.1 GCF_024231755.1 Neptuniibacter sp. | reverse complement strand
GATGAGTTTCACGGAGAATGGAACTACACGCTTTTCCCGTCGGATCAAATGGCCTAAATAATTACTTTACAGCGACTAAGCGCTTCTTTGTGCTATCTTTTGGGCTGCCAGGCTGTGGAGAGGCGAGAAATAATCCGAATACATTACGCGTGGCCTATATCTTGATCGCCCTTGGGCTCAGTTGTGGAATTCTCTTATCCCAGGAACCTTCGGAGCTTATCGCATCAATCCGACCATACCAAAGTTACTACCATAAGGGGGAAGCTATCGATATCGACCTGACTATCCGGAACGTCACTGATTCTTCAATAGTAGTATTTCCAGAATTCGTTCCACCAATTAGTCACTCTTCACCCGACACTGTCATTACGTTCGAAATAATCGGGCCTGATGGTAAGATCATCACCAGACCCCAGGTCGTGGAAGATATCTTTCGCAGGATGGATCCCAATTATTGCTTCTTCCAAGAAAGGAATTGCAAGCCATGCGATGGCATATCACAACCATGATCCTTCTGTTTGGATGGGTGGCACTCTCGATTGTGCCCAGAAGTTACTGTGAAACAGTGACAGACACGAAAGCCTGCCAGCATCATCTGTTCTTGAAGGAAGGGGTGACCCATGGGTTCGGTCGCGATCACCCTCTGATGGTGACTGTCAGAGTGTTCCATGATGCGTGTGAAAGAGAGGTGCAGGTTACCCTTACTCGGGATGAGTCATCCGATACCGTCGAATGTATCTTGATGGTGGCAGAAGACAAGCCGGTCCTCGAGCAGTTGGCCGATCTCAAGAAGGCTGAGCCCGAGTCGTCGATCTCCGATTTGTGCAGTAAGGTGAGGATCCGGGAGTATCGAACGGATTCAACCAGGATATTCTCCCTCAAAGAAATACTCGGTCAACTTGAGAAGATCAAGAT
>NZ_JAAEQH010000079.1 GCF_024231755.1 Neptuniibacter sp. | reverse complement strand
CATGTAAAAGTCACGTACCGCAGAAGGATTGATATTAAGCACGATCTGCCCTTCATCTACAAACTGTGTAGGCACTGTAACATTATCCTCTTCTGCATTAACCAGCAGATGCGGGGTTAAGTCATTATCCAGCAACCACTCATACAGCGCTTTTAAAATATAAGGGCGACTTGGTTTAAACATATTTACCTCAACAAAAAAAGGGATGATAAATCATCCCTTTTTAAAAACTACTAATTTCGAGAATTAATCACGCATTTCGCGCTCAGCTTCCGACAAACTCATCTGGAAAGATTCACGCTCAAACAAGCGCTCCATATACTTAACCAGAGGCTTACACTGATCTTCAGACAACTCAATACCCAGCAGAGGCAAGCGCCACAACAACGGAGCAAGACAGCAATCAACCAACGTAAACTCTTCGCTCATAAAGAATGGCTTATCAGCAAAAATAGGAGAGATCGTAATCAGGCTATCACGTAGCTCTTTACGATTTTCTTCAGCCGTATCTTCATCATCAGCCATCGCAGCTTCAATGATATTATCAGCAAGATCACACCAGTCACGCTGGATTCGATACATGTAGAGACGACTTTCAGCACGTGCTACCGGATAAACTGGCAGCAATGGCGGATGCGGAAAACGCTCATCAAGGTACTCCATCATTACGTTAGGCTCATACAGAACCAAATCACGATCCAACAGAGTAGGCAAACTATTGTACGGATTCATTGATGTCAGATCTTCAGGCAGATCATTTTCATCACAATCATGAATCTCTACGGCAACACCTTTCTCAGCCAGCACGATGCGAACACGATGGCTGTACTGGTCTTCACCATTTGAGTAGAAGGACATGGAAGAACGTTTTGCCACGACACCCATTAACGATTCCCCTTTTCAGAAACAGATACGCGGCTCCCTTATATAAAAAGGAGCCGCGTTAGAAACGATGTGATTATATCACAAAGTTATTAGTGTACGTCTTTCCAGAACTCTTTCTTCAGAGCGTAAGCCAGGAAGAAGAACAAGAACAGGAAGATCAGTACGTATGTACCAATACGCTGAGAGTCCAGTTTAGATGGCTCACCCATGTAAACCATGAAGTTAACTAGATCGTAAACAACATTATCGAACTCTTCAGGAGACAACTCACCAGAACCCTTCACAACTGAAGAACAGTTGTTTAGCGGTGTGTTAGTCAGTGGATCAATACCATCACCACGCATACCGTGAGCATTCATGTCAGCCCAAGAACAGTTTGCTTTTACAACACCCTGCAGCGGAGCAAGAACGTTTGGCATACCTACATCTTTAAATACTGCGTTATTCACACCCCATGGACGAGAATCGTCAGCGTAGAAGCTACGCAGGTAAGTGTACAACCAGTCAGGACCACGCAGACGCGCTTCCAAAGTCAGATCCGGTGGAGCAGTACCAAACCACTCAGCCGCATCAGCCTTAGGCATAGCAATTGTCATCTGCTCACCAACTTTTTGATCACCAAAGATCATGTGCTCAGCAACCAGCTCTGGATTCATACCCAGATCCATTGCTGCACGCTCATAGCGCATGTAGTCAGCAGAGTGACAACCCAGGCAGTAGTTCACAAACGTCTGCATACCACGCTGCAGAGATGCCTTGTTGTGCAGATCAACATCCATGTGGTCAAGGTGACCCTTGGCACCACCAGCAGCGCTAGCAGCTAGAGGCAGCACTGCCATTACTAATGCAATTAAAAACTTTTTCATTAGCCTGTAACCCTTTCTGGAACTGGTTTAGTACTTTCCATTCTGGTGTAGAACGGCATCAGGAAGAAGTACGCGAAATACAGTGCAGTACAGATCTGAGCCACCAGAGTACGACCTGGAGTAGATGCAACTACACCAAGGTAACCCAGAATGACAAAGCTAACGCAGAAGATCACCAGCCACAGCTTACTCATCCAACCTTTGTAACGGATAGATTTAACAGGGCTACGATCCAACCACGGCAGCACAAACAGAATAGCAATCGCACCACCCATCACTACAACGCCTGGGAACTGAGAACCCATAATTGGCGGAATAGCTCGCAACATTGCGTAGAATGGAGTGAAGTACCAAACAGGTGCTATATGCTCAGGCGTCTTCAACGGGTTCGCAGGCTCGAAGTTCGGCGCCTCGATCATGTAACCACCACCCTCTGGGAAGAAGAACACAACTGCACAGAATACGAACAGGAACACAACCACACCCACGATATCTTTAACAGAGTAGTAAGGGTGGAATGGGATACCATCAACTGGCACACCGTTCTCATCTTTGTTCTCTTTGATCTCAACACCGTCTGGGTTGTTAGAACCCACTTCGTGCAACGCAATGATGTGCAGAACAACCAGCGCAAGCAATACGATAGGCAAAGCAATAACGTGTAGAGAGAAGAAACGATTCAAAGTGATACCAGAGATCAGGTAGTCACCACGAATCCACTCGGCCAGATCAGGACCTATAACAGGAACTGCAGCGAACAGAGATACGATTACCTGTGCACCCCAGTAAGACATCTGTCCCCATGGCAGCAGGTAGCCCATGAACGCTTCCGCCATCAGCGCCAGGTAGATTGTCATACCAAACAGCCATACCAGCTCACGTGGCTTACGGTAAGAGCCGTACATCATGCCACGTAGCATATGCAGGTAAACAACCACAAAGAATGCAGATGCACCAGTGGAGTGCATATAACGCAACAACCAACCGTATTCAACATCACGCATGATGTATTCGATAGACGCAAACGCACCTTCCGCAGAAGGGTTGTAAGACATTGT
>NZ_JAAEQH010000078.1 GCF_024231755.1 Neptuniibacter sp. | reverse complement strand
GACACCCGCTTCATGCTGCTTGATGGCTTTGATGATTTGCTCTTCCGTGTAACGTTTCTTCATGTCGAGATCCCCATTTAGATCGTAGATTATCTGGAAATCTCATCGTCGTCATGGTGTTAAATTCGGGGGAAAGGTCAGACGCATTACCATCTTTAAAAACCGGCTTTGTAACTATATTTACGATACGCCCTTTAAAGCAGATCACCGGTTTAACTAAAAATATGAAAACTGATCTATTAACTACAAGTTAGAGTAAAATCATCTGTTAACGGATCAGTGAAAAATTATGAAAAACCTCACTGCACAGTGCCCTCTGTGCCAAAGAACATTAGCTTTGACATTCCATCACCTGATTCCCAGAAAGGTGCACCGTAGAAGTCATTTTGCTAAACGATATAACCGTGATGAGTTAAATCGCGGCATCAATATTTGCCGTGGCTGCCACACGGCAATTCATCGCACTTTTGACGAAATGACACTGGCCAAAGAGTTTAACTCACTTGATGCGCTCTTAGCCTCTCCCGAGATACAACGTTATATCGCTTGGGCATCGAAGCAGAAAGTCTCAGCAAACCCTTAATACAGAGGTACATTACTAAAGAGGTAAGAGATAAATTGCATGAATTTGATGTGCTTAAAAGGAGCTTAGGGCAAAAGCAAAAGCCATCACCCAATTAGACTTATTCTAAACGGTTGAACCAATCAGGGAGCAAGTTGTTTGCACGTGTTAAGGCCTCATCGATAAAGGCTAGCAACACATATCTTTAGTGATGCTTATTGTATATGCGATCTAGTTTATGAAGGAATTCATCAAACTGCGTTCTTTTCGCAAAGTCAGCCTGGAATTTATTGTGAAAGAAAAGATTCAGTTTAACCTGTGAATCAAGCAAAGTAAGGGTATAACCTTCCTGATCATGCTTAGCTTGTATACCTGAGTAGATATAGTGACCATCCCCAAGCTTCTCACCATGATCCAAAATGCAATGAAACACACTAAGTGTTCTCATCACGTCAACTTTAAGCTCGTTATCAGTCATTAAGTTCTAATCCTGTAAAAAAAGGGGCTTGGCTAAGAAGCCAAGCCCAAATTGAGAACAGCTGTAAGGGGCAATCGGGTGATCTTGAACTGCTCATTAACAGAAGATGCATTCCTGATTATTCAATCAGGATCTACAACCCGGACATAACGGTAGTAGATCTAAAAACGCATCCCGAACAAAACCAGAAGGTTATGGCTTTGTATTGAGGCAAGCTAATTACCTAGCCCCCTATTAATCCAGCTTCCTTTCAAGAGTCATTATTGTTACGCAACAAGTAACTAAATAGATCACAGGGAATTAAGCGAGCTTTAAGGGATAGAAACAGGGTGTTGCGACGCTAACCCAGTGGCAGATTTTGCTAAGTACAATCAGACTAAGCCTGAATCCTCTTACTTACTTCTAACAAAAAGCGTGATGAAGCCCGCATTTCTCACCAAAGATCGTCTCGACTACTTTGTTTCCGGTGCTTGTGTGAAATACTTGTCGTAAAGCTGATGTGTACCCCTTCCTGCTTCAACTGATCTAATGCTTGATAAAACTGATAAGCCACTGAGTTTGTACCTAGTTTTTCTGAAACAGAGGGTTTTAAAGCTCACCCTTGTAGCCCTAAATTAAACTTCGGCACGTTATACCTCCCCTCTGTGCAGCTGAGTATCGCAGCTTGAACCAGAAACAAGAGCTTGTTTGTCTGAGGAAACGAAGTGACCGAGTTTACAAGCTCGCTGGTTCAAGTGAGAAACGGAAGGTATCAGGCGTAGCCCGACAAGCAGTGGGGCCGCAGGGGATTGTTAAGGTTGAACTAAGGGTTTCGCCCTAGGCGAGTCAGGGTATTTGTCTCGGCAAATACCCTAACAACCTAAAGCCGACCCAACTGTTTGGTTGGCTTCGCCAACTTCCCTGCGCGTTTCGGTTTCACGTGAGGCTGTGGAACTCGTCGCTATGCTCCTCAAACAGTCCTCGCCTTTAATCACGCAAAACCTGCAATGCTCAGCTGCACAGATGGGATACCATTTCGTGCCAAAGTTAATCTTTAAGTTTGCTTGTATACACAGCTATAAAAACACCGTTTTGAATGAAATACGGCACGTTGTATCTCCCTTCTACGCCGCCGAGTATCGCAACTTACAGCAGGAAAAAGAGCTTGTTTGTTTGAGGAACGAAGTGACGAGTTTACAAGCTCGCTGATGTAAGTGAGAAACACAGGGAACCAGACGAAGTCTGGCAAGTAGTAGGGCTGACGGGGATTGGCAAGGGGAGTTCAGCAACTCCCCTTGCCTCATCTTCAGATGAAAGCCTTTTAGCTTAGTAAAAAAAAAGAGATCTACTTTTAATCTCCAGTTATGAATCAACTTCACCAATGGATAAATCTAGCGCCACAGTTATGGATTCCCGAAGACCACTGATCAAAATACCAACAAAAACGAGAAAACCTAGGGAAAACACTTATTTAGTACTGCAAAAAAATGGTCATTTACTACTCATAACCCCATGTTATTTGAACCAAAGTTCAATTTTGCACCGCACAAAAGAAAGCGATACTGAACTGGCAGTTGATGCTTAAATTACCAAGGACATGTGGTAATTCTAAAGCTCATCTTGCATCCCATCTTCAACTCTGGCCTTGCCATGAGTTAACGCATTTTTCAGCCCCTATGATCTAGGGGCTTTTTTTTGCCTGACTTATAGAGCGCCATTCAACAGAGTTTCATCTCTATGAGAGTTATGTGAGGATATAGGGACAAGTTTTATACTTTCTCCATGAAGGAGAAAACCTCGGGCAAGGAAAGCTTATGACATACAAATACCTACTCGCTTTTCTTGATTTCAATCCAAAAAGATATCTGACAAATTGTCGTAATTAAAAGCGACAAAATGTCATATATTTAGCTGTTAGGTGTCCAAGGAGTAAGAATTGAATCCAGAGGAAAGGAAGAAGAAAACGGAAGCTATTCTTTCAGAGCGAAATATTCCGTTCATAGATTGGCTTCCGTTAACTGAAGATGAAAATGAGGTCGTCCCGAGAAGCTTACAAGATATTGGTGAGCGCATAATCTGCCTGTTTTGCCTGGCAGGAACTGCTTTTAACGAAGGTGATACTTCTTTTATTGAGTACCTGAAGGAGTACGACTTATGGGATTCCTTGTCAAAAGAAGAGAAAAACTACCTGTCCAGCCCAAGTTACGGAAACCAAGCACAAATAAATGCTAGCTGGCGTCTTGAAGCGTTATACCTTCTCGTTTGGGCTGTTGGGTTAGTCCCCACATTATCATTTCCAACTGAACAAGCTAGCGTAAACGAGTTTATTGATTCTTTGCCGAGTTCTGATGAAGCTCCGGATAATTTCATAAGCTCACTAAAGCTGAGGCCCATATCCGAAATCATGGATGCATCCGATCTCACATATCGTTTACATTGGGCTGTAAGGCAGCATGGAGCTTCTCTCGATCTAGATGGTGGGGTTGTGCAAGAAAGGCATCATGCCATTAATTGGCTTACGAATTATGATGGTGAAAAATGGGATTGGGTAGCAACAGACACCTAATGAGGCGTTAGGTGGCCAAATGAGTAACGAAGCTAAAGCACTCGAAGGTATTAGAAGGGCATCTGGCACAGAGCAAGGTGAGTACAGTATTGATGAGTTTGTCTCGCATCACATAGATGAGCTGCCTAGAACTTATTGGAAAAAACATTTAGGTACCGAGACTCCGTCAAGTGAACAAGTAATTGGGCTTTTAGCTCTGCGTTCTAAATGGGATGACGAAGAAGTTTATGACTTCACACTGCCTGAAGACGTCACGGACTATGTAGTAAGCGTATCTTTCGATGATGAAGGAAACATCGAAGATATCGAAATGGAGAGCTAGCAATGCCCCTAACAAGTCTAGGTAACATCGCCCCTACGGGGCTGGACCTTCATTCCGCGGCTTCGCCGCTACATTTTGGCCGTTGCTAAAGGCGTTAATTTCTAGATGAGCATTTACCGAAGAAAAACAAATTTTGCAGTTCGAACACTTCTCATAGCATCTGCACTTGTCGCCTCAATTCTTGTTTTTTGGGCATATGGAAAGGTGCAATGGAGAGGCTGGGCTATTGGCCCTACGGTTTTCATCGTGATTTTTTGGTTTTACATGTTTCGCGAAGACCTAATTAACCGCTATGTTGAAGAAGAGTCAAAGTACATTGAGCTCGGTGAGGATAGATTGAAACTAGTCGATCCAACTAAAAACTATGAAGGCGTTATTCGGTACAAAGATGTTGAACTAGCTCGAGTTTTTTTAAAGGAAAATGAAGTTCACAAGATTGTTTTCTTTATGAGTAATGATCAGCGTATTGTAGTGTCTGGATATAACGGTTTGGACCGAACAGCAGAGGGATTGAGTAAGTATATAGAATTGAAAAATTAACAAGCGGCTGTTGTTGCCACTTCGTGGTAGGGACTGCCTTTTCGCTGCTTCGCAGCTACAAGTTAGCCCCAAAGCCGGGCGTTGAGTTTCAAGAGAGACAAAGCAATGAATATTAGAGAGGCCACTAAAAAAGACTGGGATTCAATATGGCAATATTCCATGAAATTGTATTGGCTGGTGAAACCTATGCCTACGCAACTACAACCACCAAAGAGCAAGCTGAGAAGATCTGGCTGGAAGTTCCACGGAAGACATTCGTCTTTGAAGAAGATGGTAAGGTTTGGGGCACGTATTACATAAAAACCAATCAAGCAGGCCCTGGTAGTCATGTTTGCAATTGTGGCTATATGGTCTCTTCTCTTGCTAGGGGCAAGGGTCTTGCAACACTAATGTGTGAACATTCCCAGCAAATAGCATTAAAGCTAGGCTACAAAGCCATGCAATTTAATTTCGTGGCATCCAGCAATGAAGGTGCAGTTCACTTGTGGAGTAAGCTTGGTTTTGAAACTGTTGGTCGTTTGCCCAAGGCATTTAATCATCCTTCAAAAGGGTTTGTAGATGCACTGGTAATGTATAAATGGCTACAAAATTAAGGGGGCCTAACCGATTAACCCCCTTCCATAAAGCTACTTAACTTCGCCCTCAGACCGAAGTCATTTCCTCTTCCTGATATTTCCTCTTATCAAGTTTCCGCAAATAGATCTCAGCCGGGATAAAGGCAAATGGGATAACAGACGCCAGCATCAAGCCTAACTGTTGTTTAGAAGTCCAATTCTCTTTGTGTGAAATGCTCATTACCTGCATAACGTAAACCATAAACAGGATGCCGTGGGTCATACCCAGCGTGGATACATAATCTCTACTGATATATCCCAGCGTGACACTTAAAATTGCGATGTAAGAAAGGCCTTCAAGAAGGCTGATGATGCGAAGTAGTTTGATCATTAAATAAGCTCAAAGATGGGTAGTAAGTAATTTTTATCTAAGGAAATAGTGTCTACGCAGAATTCATCTACGACAGGCTTGGGTGATTCTTTCTGCTGGAACTCGTAGTTGCTCTATCAGATAAACCTTAAACGGTTCTTCATAGGGCTGTTGCTCAACCGCTTTTTGCATGCAAAGAATCCAGGCTTCACTCTCCTCAGTTCCAATAGTAAGGTGGCTGTGAGCATGAGGAATGCGAATTGAGCCATAGTTTTGAGAGAAGTGCTTAGGCCCACCTAACCAGCCGGATAGAAAATAGGCGAGTTTCTGTCGAGATTCAGTCAGGTCGTCTGGGTGCATTTTACGAATAGTCTGCGCTTGAGGCAGCTCATCCATAAATTGGTAAAAATCATCGACTAGCCGAGTGAGTCCAGCGATCTCACCTGCCATTTTGTAGGAGTTATCATCTACACCATATTCACAGCTGGGAGTATCCATTTACTAATCTCTCGGGCTCTTCTTTATAAAATCGTTGTTTGCTCAAACAGCGCGCATTCTATCAATTTCTATTGCCCAATACCTGTCGCTTATTTTGGCAAGTTAGTAATAAATTTCGATGTATTCCTCATTATACGTAGGGTTGTTTAAGTGCAATCCGCCATAGAGATAGGTATATTCTGCGGTGATTAGCGAAATAGCTTCTAAATGCGGAGCGACACAGAGATAAGATGAAAACAGATGCCGATAATATGGGTTTTGAAGTAGCAGGAGTAGAACCCACCACTGCCCATTCCCCTCTAGAAGAAAATAGTCCCGAGAAACGATTAGTTGCTCGAGCCAATGAAGTGGCCCTCGTCTACAAAGGCCGTGAGATCCACGTTAGGGATATCACATTGGATAAAAATGGCTTTTTAGTAGGCCAGGTGTCTGACTTCACCAATGTATGCACCACCCAATATGAAGGACTGAGATTAGGTCAGACAATCACCTTCAGGCATCCGCATGTGCATCATTTGGTTCAACCAGCATAGGCTGGATTTTCTCGACAGCTATCGCCTGCAAGGCAGGCGCTAAGCTTCCGCAGACACCACATCCGCAAAAACAAACCCTTCCCTTTCCACAACCTCTGTCACTCGCACATTGATAGGTTGTTTGAAGATCGGTGCATCATAAACAAAGCTGTGGAATTCGCCGTTTTCACCACAAGGGTCAACTGATTCTGGCAGGTCGGCCAAGAACTGTTCTGTGTACTCTCTACCAACAAATGATGGATCAAGTTGTTTGGGATCAACGCAGGTGATAATAGTCTTCAGACCACCAGCAATCATCTGCTGACCCAGCTCATCAGTTGGGCTACCCCAGAGTGGGAATACCGGTTCAATACCTGTGCCTTGCAGCTGAGTAATACGGTAATCGCGGATATCTCCAAGGAACAGATCACCGAAGGCACAACATTCCACCCCCCTCGCCTTAATGCTATCGATAAATTCCTCCATGATCTCAGCATACTGCTCATTAGTGCACGGATAGGGAATCTCGATTATATCCAGTGGCAAACCTATCTGACGCGCCTGCTCCTGCAGCAACTCAACACGTACAGCATGCATCGCTGTGCGGGCAAACTTCTTATTGATAGTGCAGAACAGTCCTACCAGTTCATATTCGTTCTTTTGCTGTAACTGGTGCAGGCTCCATGCGCTGTCTTTGCCTGTGCTCCAGGACATCATCAGTTTTTTCTTCATGATCAGGGTCTTATGATTTCAGTAGACGTGTTAATTCTTAGGATAAGGGCAGTGCCTGCAGCCATTGCCGCAGCAGTTACCACGTTTAAGATGGAACCAAGAGGTAAAGACATAATTGCCACTTTCAATGGTGTAGTCGATCCCTTCCACTAATTCTGAGGAGGCTAAAGGTTTAGCCATTTCGACTACGTCTGCTATCGGTTTGTTGGCTAAGGCTTCGGCAATCCGTTCGTGAATCGCTTTCTGCAGGCAGCTTGGGCAACGGCAACTCTGTGAAGAATCCAATGGCATTATCGTAGGGTAACTGCTGCACCAACACCCCTTAGAATCAGGGCCTGAATCACAGTTAAACTCGGTATCACAAACAGAACAGCGCATGCTAATTGAAAACCTCAGGGTACAAACAAAATCTAAGCGGAAGGAATCTTATGCCAAATGATCCTAATGTAAAGTTTCTTTGATCTGGAACCTAACAATTAGTTATGAAGCGTCTTTTGGCGTATATACAG
This sequence comes from Neptuniibacter sp., assembly GCF_024231755.1. Taxonomy (GTDB): domain Bacteria; phylum Pseudomonadota; class Gammaproteobacteria; order Pseudomonadales; family Balneatricaceae; genus Neptuniibacter. Next base: position 16,585 of record NZ_JAAEQH010000078.1, on the reverse strand, counting down.
CTTTGCCCTTTTGCTTTATGTTTCCCCTCCAGTTTTAACCTTCTTGCCATTCATACTGTGCTGGTGTTCTTTACAGCCCTATACACGCAAGAACCTATAAGCAGTGATAAGAAATATTGCTTAGTTACCGGAAGATGTGGAAGTAGATGTCTAAAAAGCAAAATGGTTTGATTGGTTTCAGATACAAAGAAGATCGCTGGCCTGTATTTATCGTTCTTAGCCTCACCGTTCTTGATTTCATTCTGTACTTTACTATCAATAATCTCGCTATTCTAATCGGCTATTATCTGTTGATGATTCTCCCTAAAGGGGTGATCTGCGCATGGAATCACCACCATCAACATCTCTTTACATTCCGACATGCAGCCCTCAACCGCGCTTTGGAGTTTGTCTACGCCCTGCATACAGGGGTTACCACCCACCTATGGCGTTTACACCATGTACTAGGGCACCACCTGAACTTCCTTGATCAAGAAAAAGATGAAAGTCGCTGGAAACGTAAAGATGGTACTCCAATGGGGGTAATCGAGTACACACTTGATGTCGCTCTGACTGCTTATACCCGAGGCTATCAAGTGGGCAAGAAGCATCCTAAACAGCTGTCCACTTTTTTGATTTATACCGCGCTGACGTTTGCGATTGTGGCACTGCTGGTTTGGTATAACCCGGTTGCGGGTATTCTGTTATTTGTACTGCCAATGATCACTAGCCTGCTATTCACAGCCTACGTGACCTATGAGCATCACTCGGGTCTTGATACGGAAAACGAATTTGAAGCGTCCTACAACAATCTGGATCCACTCTTTAACCGTCTAACCGGCAACCTGGGATACCACACTGCTCATCATCATAAACAAGGTGTGCACTGGTCTAAACTACCGGAACTTCATGCAAAAATTGAGGATAAGATCCCCGAGCACCTTTACCAGGGATCTATTTTTATGAGTATGCTTTTTGGACGTGGGGTTAGAAAAACGGGATAGGTTAATTAGCCTATCCTGCTTACGTGAAATTCTCTTACCAGGAACCCTCTTACCCGAAACTCTCTTACCAGAAACCTGGCCTTAAAGCAGATCAGAGAATGGCTGGATCAGTACGGTCTGGCCTGCTTCGATCTCAGAAAATTGATCCTGAATCTCTATAAAGCAGTTCGCCTGCACCATTGAAGTCAGAATACCGGAACCTTGCGCACCGGTAGATTTCACCACCAACTGTCCATTTTCATTGATACGATAGACTCCACGGCTGTAATCAGTTCGGTGCTCTCGGGACTTCAGACGCTCTTCAGCTACGGCCACCATACGTTTAGGTTGCCAGTCAGCCTGCCCCATCATTTTACGAATAGCTGGCTGCACGAACTGGGTGAATGTAACCATCACCGCTACCGGATTACCAGGTAAACCAAAGAAAGGTGTTTTGTCTAACTGCCCAAATGCCAATGGTCTGCCAGGGCGCATCGCGATACGCCAGAAGTTGATCTCTCCCACGGCTTCCAAAGCGTTTTTGATAAAGTCTGCCTTACCCATAGATACACCACCGGAAGAGATCACCATGTCCGCTTTAGCTGAGGCTTCTCTAAGTGCTGTTTCCATTGCGTTCTGGTTATCATCGATAATACCCAGATCCAGTACCTCGCAGCCTAAGCGTTGTAGCATACCTGTCAGGGTGAAACGGTTGGTATCGTAGATGCAGTTTTCAGGCAGGCTCTCACCTTGAGGGATAACCTCATCACCGGTTGAGAAGATCGCTACTTTCAGCTGGGGATAAACAGCAACTTCTTTCTGTCCCAGTGAAGCGATTAAGCCCAGTTCCTGCGGACGAAGCAAATTGCCTTTTTTCAGAGCAACGGAACCTTGCTTAATATCCTCACCGGCTTGGCGTACATGTTGGCCCGTTTTAATCGGGCCAATGTAGCTGAGTTGATCACCTATAATCTCGCAGGCCTCACGAATAATAATGCTGTCTGCACCTTCTGGAACTGGCGCACCGGTCATTATCTCAACTGCTTCTCCAGTCCCAACCAAGCCGTCAAACCGCTCACCAGCAAAAACTCTACCGATAACTTTCACCGGCTGATCTGGAGATACTGTTGCTGAGTTAACCGCGTAACCATCCATAGCAGAGTTGGTCTGTTGCGGCACATTATGTTCAGAGATCAAATCTTGGGCCAAAACACGGCCAGTGGCATCGGTTAAGGCAACCATCTCACTAATTTCAGGCGCTGCCACCTGCTGTAGAATATGCGCAATACTGTCAGCTACAGGTAACATGCCGCCGGGATTGGCTGCAGGATCAAAACAACTTAAAACTTCACTCATAGTACGGTTTACGCCAACACAGATTTGGGGTTAGTTCTGGGCCAGCCAGATAGTCCTGAATAAATGACAGGATAGCTTCGGGATCGTTAAGATCCAACGCTGGGATTTCCCGCTGCATCTCTATCGGTTCATCAGAAGCAAACGCGATGATGTTCTCATCTTCGCCATGCATAACTTCACGCTTCAGGATTGTACGATGCAGTTCAATCTTAGGAAACGCTTCCTGTTTAAAACCTTCTACCAGTACCAGATCCAACAGTGAGTGGTCCATACGGCTCAGCATATGGGTCAGTGAAGGCCGGTCTCCCTGATCTTCTTCAACCATCAAAGCCCAACGCTTACCAGAACTGATAAGCATCTGATCAGCCCCCGCTTTGCGCAACTCATAACTATCTTTACCGGGGTGGTCTACATCGAACTTGTGATGGGCATGCTTAATCACGCCAACACGAACACCCTGCTCTTTCAGCATAGGGATCAGCTGTTTGAGCAGTGTTGTTTTACCGGTACCACTCCATGCGGCAAAACCAAGTAGCTTTGGCATCTGCTGCAGTTCGGCAAGATCATCGCGACGGTTCACATTAATAAATGCATCTGGATGATCAGAGAAATCCACCTCGATCATATTATGCATCGCATACCATCGATCAATCTTTCGCTCACCCTCTGCAAGGGTAGCCTGTAAACTTTGCAACAGATCTCTTTTAATCAGTGAAACAACTGGCTGTAAACGTTTACCATCATGAGCTACGGCAATCTCCGCACCTTCTGCTACAGCCTTATCTAACATCCGAGATACCAGTTCATTCGGGAGATAAGGGCTGTCACAAGGGACAAACAATACCCAGTCAGTCTGTGCATGAAACAGACCCGTAGCAATTCCCATCAGTGGTCCCTGAAAGTCACCTTCCAGATCGCAAACCACTGGCATTCCTAACGTGCCATAAGCATCCATACTGCGATTAGCATTGATCAGACAGTGACCCACCTGCGGCTTAACAATATCCAGTACATGGCGGATAAGTGGTTTACCATTAAGCTCCATCCAGCCTTTGTCGACGCCTCCCATGCGACGAGCCATACCTCCAGCCAGTACGATAGCTGTTACCTGATTAGAACTATGCATATTGTGGTGTTTCCTGAGAGTGAATTGATTCGGCCAGAATGCCATTAGAAAGACGCAGGTGACGTTTACACTGCTCAGTTACCCGGTTGTTCTGATGACTGGAGACCATAACAGTGGTGCCATCGTGCAGTAGATCAGATACCAGTTCACCAACTGTATCCACTGAATGAGTATCCAGATTGGCAGTTGGTTCATCCAGAAAGAGTAATCGGGGTTCCAGAACCCAGGCACGAGCCAGGGCAAGACGCTGCTTTTCGCCACCCGACAGAGAGTGTGCTGACTGCTTTGCCAGCGGTTCGAGTCGTGACCACTCTAGTGCTTTCTTAACTTTCGTGCGAATGTTTTTGCGGCTTTCTCTGCGAATTTTAAGGCCATAGGCCAGATTATCTTCCACATCACCAGCAAAGATATAAGGCGTCTGGTGCAAATAAATTACCTGTGGGTGCAGACGGTTATTCCACCAGCGACGTGCGTTGGGCGTCACATCCACTCGACCACTACAGGGCTTATCTAAACCCGCCAGAATTTTCATCAGCGTGGTTTTGCCTGCACCGTTATCACCACTCAAGTGCAGACTTTCTCCTTCCCCTACGTGGAAGTGTGGAATTTTAAACAATTCTCGCGCACCAAAACTTTTTACTAGTTTTGCCGCGTTCAGTTCCAGGCCCATCAGTTTACCCTCCAGAAACTCTCACCAGCTTTAAAGCCGGATAAGCTTCTTAAACTAACTGTCCTTTCCCTCTGACTGAGGCCAGAGTGAAATTTAAAATAAGTGCTAACAGTAAAAGCACCAGACCAAGGGCGACACCTTGGGCAAACATGCCTTTACTGGTTTCAAGTGCAATCGCAGTGGGTATGTTCCGGGTGTAACTCATGATGTTTCCTCCGACCATCATGGAACAACCTACTTCGGAGATAATCCGTCCAAATGCTGCTAATACGGCGGCCAGTAGGGCAAATCGCGCCTCACAAACCATAGTCCATACGGCAACACAGCAATTTGCTCCTAAGGTTCTCGCTGTTTCCCAAGCCCGTTTATCGATTCCCTGAAATGCAGCGTGGCTCATACACACCAACAATGGCAGCGATAACAAGATCTGCCCTATCACCATAGCGGGCTGAGTAAACAGCAAGTGAAGATCACCAAATGGACCACTGCGAGATAACAGCAGATACAGCGTTAGCCCAACCACAACGGTTGGAACAGCCATCAATGCATTGAACAACGCGATCACCATCCAGCGGCCTTTGAACTCAACCATCGCCAACAGAAATCCAACCAGAATTGCCGGGACAGTAGCAATTGCAATTGCTGTTAGTGATACCCGAAATGATACCCAAATGATGTTCCACAGGTCAGCGTCAAAGCTGAGCAACAGCTGTAACGCCTGACCCGTGGTGGTTAAAAGATTATCGTCCATCAACTATCAAATCTGTTCGCTACTCTTATTTACCAGCAACAGATTGCTGAGCAGAGCCATGGAACAATACTTTTCCTTTAATACGGAAATCATTGATCAGCTTCTGGCCTTCAGAAGATACAAACCATTCGGACAGAGCTTTCGCACCTGATTCGTTAAGACCTTCATGTTTAGTTGGGTTTACCTGAATAATTTGGTAAGGGTTGAACAGGCGTTTATCACCCTCAACCAGTAACTTAAGCTGCAAACGATCTTCGTAGGCCAACCATGTGCCACGGTCTGTCATAGTATAACCATTCAGTTCATCGGCAATCTGTAGGACTTTACCCATGCCCTGACCTACTTCTTTATAGTTGGCAAAGTTTTTACCGGTTGCGGTGTTCGACCAAAGAGACAACTCTTTTTTGTGAGTACCGGAATCATCACCACGGGAAATAAATTGTGCATTAACCTGCGCCACGCTCTCTAGTGCTGTAGCCACGTCACTCGAGCCTTTAATTTTTGCTGGATCGGAAGCTGGCCCCACAATGACGAAATCGTTGTACATAACGCTCATTGGATTAACACCGTGACCCGCATCAACAAACTTTTTCTCTGACTTAGGTGCGTGCGTCATCACCACATCCACATCACCAGCCTGCCCCATGCGTAACGCTTTACCTGTACCTACTGCGATCACATGCACCTTGGCACCATGTTTTTTCTCAAACACTGGTAACAGGTCATCCAACAGACCAGAATTATAAGTACTGGTTGTTGTTGCCAAACGGATGATCTGCTCCTCAGCTACAGCAGCAACTGAACCGGTTGCCAAAATTGCTGCGGATAATGCAGCGGAAATCCACTTTTTCATTTTTTAATCCTTTGCTCTCGCTCGTTATTGTTATTAGGCCCGGTTTGACACTCATTAAATTTGTTGTGAGTAATCTCTCACATCAGTAGCCACATCATTAGCTAACTGCTGCTCGATTCAGGGCACAGAGTACTCTTCGCCTCGGATTCACTAGAGCAATTACAATGCCAAACAAAACAAGACTCATAAAAGTAGTGAAAAAATGATTTCCCGCCTAGAAAAGAGGGGTAAATTATCAACCAAAGTCTAAATAACACCTTTCTAGCAGGGATAATTGAGTCAAAATGAAACAATAGTCTTATCACACCCCTGGGTCATTTTGCGCCATAATGTCCATTCAATAAAACCCAAGGGACATTTTGTCCCGTTTGCATAATAACAGCCACTAAATCCTACCATTACGGTTAGTTTGTGAGATTTATATGACTTCGGACCCAAGCCAGTCCATCGAAAATATGCCAGCCGTCTCTGTTCTTATTGTTGATGACGAGCCGGGGATGCGTAGTTTTCTGCAAAAAGCCCTACATAAACGTTTTGCGCTTGTTGAAGTAGCAGGTAGCGTTGAAGAAGCCGAAGAACTACGCAAAAGATGTCATTTTGATCTGCTCATTGTCGATATAAAACTTCCGGGGCGATCAGGTATGGAGTGGCATGAAGCACTGGAAGATAACGAACGCAGTAGTGACGTTATCTTTATGACCGCTTATGCTGATCTTGAAACAGCCATTCAGGCCCTGCGTGCAGGGGCTTCAGACTTTATTCTAAAACCATTCCGTCTGGAACAGATGATGAATGCTGTAGATCGCTGTCTTGAGCGCAGAGCGATGGCTCGCAGTAACTTTGTACTGCGTCGTGAGGTAGAAAAAGCATTCCCTACCACTCATATGATCGGCAGCAGTCCGGCGATTAATCAGGTACAGGAAGTCATTCATCGAGTAGCTAAAACCCCCTCCGCAGTACTTATCGAAGGTGAATCGGGTACGGGCAAAGAGTTGGCTGCACGTATGTTGCATCAGTTAAGTAACCGTAGTGGCGCTTTTGTACCCGTGAACTGCGGTGCTATCTCACCCGATCTTCTGGAAGCAGAACTTTTTGGCCATACCAAAGGCGCTTTCACCGGGGCCAATAAAGCCCGCGAAGGTCTGTTTAATTTTGCCAGTGGTGGCACCCTATTCCTTGATGAAGTAGGCGAAATGCCGCTACTAATGCAGGCAAAACTACTTCGAGCTTTAGAACAAAAAGCGGTACGCCCGGTAGGTAGCGAACAGGAAACCAGTGTTGATGTACGTATTATCGCAGCGACCAACCGCCATCTGAAAGACGAAGTAGCTGAAGGCCGTTTCCGTGAAGACCTCTACTACCGTCTTAACGTACTGAGTATCACACTTCCACCATTAAGAGATCGTCGCGAAGATCTGCCTGATCTGATCCACCATTTTTCTTCGAAGCTTTCCAGAGAGTTGGGGCTATCCGCGATTCCATTTAGCCATGATGATCTGAAGGTAATGCAGGCCTATAACTGGGCAGGCAACATCCGCGAGCTGAAGAACCTGATCGAACGCTGCATCTTACTCGGTAAACTACCAGCAGATTATTTCCGTGAGCTTGATAGCGAACCTCAGGCCTGTGCCAGCTTCAGCGGCTGGTCACTGGAAGCAGTAGAGAAGCACCATATTCTGCTCACCCTGGAACAACACCATGGCAACAAGTCTTCCGCTGCCCGAGAGCTAGGCGTATCCCGCAAAACCCTTGACCGAAAGTTGACCAGTTGGGCAGCTGCGGAAGCTGAACAGGCTTGTAAACAGACAGCATGATCAAGTTCTGGCAAAAACTGCACAGTTCACTCAGGCATAAACTGCTGCTACTAACCCTTCTACCCCTGGCTCTCACAGCTCTGGGCTTTGCACTGATGGCGGCTTACTGGACCACCAGCTATACCGACCGCCAGCTGTATATGAAGGTAAGTGCTGATCTGTCTGTTGCCAGCGGTACACTGAACATTATGCAGCAGGAGCAGGAAGATACTCTGCAACAGCTGGGCAATAGTTTTGAGTTCCGCACCAATCTACAGCTAGGTAATAGCCGTGCACTGCAAGTACAGCTGCTCGAAGTAAAGCTGAGTCGTAGCCTGGATTTTCTCCGTTTTATTGCAGCTGAAGATATAGAACAGATCAGAGAGGAATCATTTGTACCTCTGGTAAAACGCCTGAGCAACGGAGAGAGCCTGAAAGGAATTACCGTTCTTAATGCTAATGAGTTGGATAGTATTACCTTCGGACTGGCAGACAAAGCTCAGATCACTCTGATCGATACACCACGTGCAGTCCCGAGCGAACGGGAAAATGAAGACCGCGCCATGGTCCTGCGAGCCCTGGTTCCTGTTACCGACGATTTTGGCGAACTGATCGGTATTCTGGATTCCGGCCAAGTACTTAATAACTCCACTCGTGCCGTGGACACCATTCGTGATCTGGTTTACGGCAAAGGTAGTCTGCCTGATAAAGGTATTGGCACCGTAACTCTGTTTCTGGATGACGTACGTATAAGTACCAACGTACCTCAGGACAACCCTAACCAGATTAAAAATAAAAACCTTAGCTTAAAAGACCGAGCGATAGGCACTCGAGTATCTGCGGAAGTTCGTAAAAAGGTTCTGCTACAGGGAGAAACCTGGATCGACCGTGCGTTTGTAGTAAACGACTGGTATATCTCAGCTTATAAACCACTACTCGATTTTAACAATCGCAAAGTAGGTATGATCTACGCTGGTTTTACAGAAGCCCCATTCTCCAGGATCTACTATAAAACCCTATTTGAGTCGGCAACATTCATTGCCTTGATCATGCTGGTTTCCGCAGTGGTGGTAATCAACCATACCCGCCTACTGTTAAAACCTCTTGCGAAAATTCATTCTGTAGCTACATCCATTGGTGACGGCTCCATGCAACCGCGTATAGGTAAGCTGGACAGCTCAGATGAGTTGGTCGACTTGGCTGAGCAGTTCGATGTGATGTTAGACCTACTAGAAAAACGTGAGCAACAGATCCGTAGTGCCAATGATCAGCTGGAAATCACGGTCGAAAAAAGAACTCGCTCGCTACGTAAAAGAACTGAAGCGCTTAAAGATCACATCCGCCTACTAAAAAGCACCCGCAAGCAGCTGCTGGATAAGGAAAAGCTAGCCGTATTAGGTGAATTAACCGCCGGTATCGCGCATGAGATTAACAATCCTGCAGCAGTGATTCTCGGTAATATGGATCTGTTGGTAGCCGAGCTTGGGGAAGCGGTAGAGCCTGCCCGAGGCGAAGTTGATATGGTGATTCAGCAGGTATACCGCATCCGTTCTCTAATCAACAATTTACTGCAATACAGCCGCCCTGGGCACTATGTTGAAAGTTATGAGCACCATCAACTTAATCAGGTAGTAGATGACACTTTGCAGCTGGTCTCTCACGCACTGGAGAAACAACAAGTAGGTATCATCAAGGACTATCAGGCAGATTGTCCTGTAGAAGTGAACTGCCAACAGGTACAACAAGTGCTGGTTAATCTGATCCTCAACGCCTCACATGCCCTTGAAGGGCCGGGAAAAGTGGAACTCATAACTGAAAACTGGATCGAGGACAACCAGCTTAAAGGAGCTATAATCAAGATTGTTGATAAAGGAAAAGGTATTAGCAAAGGACATTTAGCTCAGATTTTTGACCCATTTTTTACTACCAAGAAAAGCGGCACAGGCTTGGGCCTCTCCGTGAGTTACAGCATTATCCGCCGCCATGGTGGTGATATTAAAGTAGAGTCTGAAGAGAGTGTAGGCACCACATTTTCCGTCTACCTCCTGAGAGATGCTGAAGTTTCTGGCGATGGAGAACTGGAAGGAATACTTGATGGTTTAGCCTCTGCGGAACGGACCAACCGCAGAGCAACCAGCACGGTTAGCAGTTAATTAATGATGTTTTGATCTAGGTTAACTAATCCATAAGGGTATGCCCTTAATAACTTAGCTCAAAAAATTATAATGTTATGCTAGCTTTTAAACCGACAAAGGAGTCGGCTTTTGGATTCTGCAGTTACAAAAGTTTCGGATTATTGTGATCTGTTCCTTGCGCTCACCGAGCCCAGGGACCTGGCCACATTAAATGAGTCCCTCCTGGCTACCTGCCTTGTCCTGTTCCCTGAGCAGCAGTTCTGGCTTTGTGATTATAATGACATTGACCAGAAAACCTTCAGTGTAATTCCCAGTGGTGCAAGCGATTCGGAAGAAATTCCGTTTTTAGATGAACTCAAAAAGATCGTTAAACAGAGCAGTTCTTCGTTACATGAACATAAATACGCCATCGAGGGAGACATATCTCTCTATGCTTACAACATTTTCCACTCTGTAAGTGGCTTTCTGGTAACCAACCGTCCTATCGACAAGGCACTGTTCCATGAAGTACTACTGAAACTGCTTAAGGTTTATTCCAATCAGCGCTTCTTTATGTACTCTGCATTGAACGATGCACTTACTGGTCTCAACAATCGCCAGTCATTCGACCAGCAGATAGGAAAATTATTGCTGGACAAACAATATGCCAAGCGCCGCTCAAGCGATAAACAGAATCATAACTGGTGTTTTGCCCTTCTCGATATAGATCACTTTAAACAGGTCAATGATGATTATGGCCACCTGTTCGGAGATGAGGTGTTAATTATCTTCGCCAGGATGATGCAACAGACATTCCGTAACGGAGACCTTCTATTCCGATACGGTGGCGAAGAGTTTGCTGTAGCCCTTCGTGACATCTCTCTTGAATCTGCGCTTTCTGTTCTGAACCGATTCCGTCAGGCTGTGTCGGAAGCTGAATTCCCCCAGCTCGGTCAGGTTACTGTCAGCATAGGAGTTACCGAGATTGAAGAAAGTTTGTCGGTACCGGTTCTTATTGATCGTGCAGACCAGGCTCTCTATTTCGCTAAAGAACACGGCCGCAATCAGGTGCATAGTTTCGAAGCTCTCGCTGGCTCAGGTTATGTAACTCTGACAAATACGCATGAAGGTGATATCGAGCTGTTCTAACCCAGATACTCAACCTGCATCCGCACTCCATACAAGACGGCCACAACGGCTCAGATCATAACCCTGTAGACGCTGAGCAAGATCAACCCCTTCCGGGCTTTGAAAGAACTCAAACAGCTGCTGTAACAGCTTACGGAAATACACATTACGCGGTACTACAAGATCAAAACTCTCATCACATACCGGAATAAAACCAAGACCAAATTCACGCGCTGCACTTAATGTACCCGGCCCAATATCCGCCTCTCCTTTGGCTATCAGGGAAGCGACTTCCCGTTCTGAATAAGCAGTACTACCTACCGTCAGGCTATCATAAGGAAATGCCTGGCCAGCAAGCCACTCGTTAAGGAAACGTTGAGACCCAGCTCCCTCTTGCCGAACGACCCAACGCGTACTGTAATCCAGCGCCTCAACAGGATCTTCAAGTCGCGATTGATCCATAGTCCGTACAATAAAACCCTGACTACGACAGAATAGGTGCACCAGTATCCAATGCTTGGATTGTGTGTACTGTTGCAATAATGCAGGATGGCGCAGCTCACTCTCTTCAGCTCTTCCCCAATGAATGGCGCAAGCATCGGCATGCCCCTGAGCAAGAAGATCCAATCCCAGCTTAGTTCCCGTTACGGTATAGCTGAACAGCGCTTTGGTTCGTAGTTGTTGGGTCAGGCGGTTCGCGGCAGCTTGCAATAAGGGATCATCACTACCAGAAAGCAGTAAACGGTCTGCCATCATGCCGCTGTGACAGCTTTCCAGTAACCAACGATCCACTAGTGATTTTGGAAACAACCATTTACCGGTAAGTTTGGTTGCTGGAATCTCTCCCTCTGCAGCCATCGCATAAACTTTCTTTTCGTTTAAATGCAGGTACTCAGCAAGTTGGCGCGCATTAAGAAATGCATTGTTCATATCACTCATGAAATTCCCTCTCTGCTTCGCTCAGATTTCCCACTTTTTCTGGAGGAACCTAAAGCCTGCTCAGGTATAGCATCACGTATCAGGGAATCCTCACCACTAAACTGTAGAAAGTGATGGCCTTTAGCACGGGCAAGCATGGTAATACCTAATTCGCGAGCCAACGCCAAACCCATTTGAGTCACCCCTGAGCGAGATAGCAAAACCGGAATACCCATCTGGGCAACCTTAATTACCATCTCAGAGGTCAACCTTCCGGTGGTATAAAAGATTTTTCCCGAATCGCTGATTCCATCCAGCCACATACGTCCAGCCAGGGTATCCACGGCATTATGCCGCCCGACATCTTCAACAAAGGCAACAACTTGATCACCTTCACAGATAGCACAACCATGAACTGCTCCGGCATTTTTGTAGGTTTCATTGTGCTGATTCAGATTATTCAGCAGCGCATACACCATACTCTGCCTGATCTGCACAACCGGGAGCTGCACTTCCGCTAGCTTATCCATAAGATTGCCAAACATCGTGCCTTGACCACAACCAGTAGTAACGGTGCGTTGCTGTAACTTTTCTTCTAAACCAGCAGGTTCGTTATGGGTAACAACAGCAGCAGCTTCAACTTCCCAATCCACCTGGATCGCTACCACTTCATCAAGACTATGAATAAACCCCTGATTACGCAGATAACCCAAAACCAGAGCTTCCGGGTCCCCACCTAATGTCATCAGCGTAACGATCTCTCGTTTATTCAGATAGATAGTCAACGGTCGCTCACAGGCAATATGCACCTGACGCTCTTCTCCCCGCTCATCAAATACTTCCACTGTTTGTGTCAGCTCAGCTGCTGCCTGACTTAAAGTCAGATCTGATCTTCTCTTATCCATCTGCATAACCAGCTATGTTTTTTCTTTTAAAACGTATCTATTAAAACACTTAATACACTGCAATAAGCAAATCCCGTTCCTCCCCAGCTGCTATAGGCCTTACAACTACATAGTGTAATTTCCACACTCATCGAACGGGACAAAATGTCCCACCCAAACTAACCACCTGCCCCTTTTTGCCAGACTTTTCTCCCAACTTATATCTACAGCCCAGTATTTACGGGCACTGGCCCATCCTTTGCACTCACTGACTAAAGAGCCTTCCAAATAATAAAAGAGCAAGGCCAAAAACAAGGACCGCCAAATGACAGATGTGAGAAGCAGTGACCGATGGCCACTACAGATTGAGTTAAATAGCGAAACTATTGAGGTCGGTGGATGGGATAGCGAACGTTGGTCTATAAGTTCGCTCCATCCAGACCAGAAAGCAGATAAAGGTTACAACCTCACACTAGAGCTGCATAAAGATGAACGCACCGATTACCGCTTTAATCTTAATTCAGTTACCCCCCATCTGTTTGTTCTCTGTTGCGAAGATGAAGCCAGCGGAGAATTTACCCCCATGCATATTACGGCTAGCCAGGATGACGCTGCATCATTTATGGATGGCGAACACCAGATATTGGAGACACCTATGCCTCCTGCAATTCAGTGCTGGGTTGATACCTATCTGGGTATCCACGGTGAACTTATAGATGCAGGTAAAAAGAAGAAAAAACGTGGTAAGGGGCGCAGCAGTGGACGATAAACAATCATTTTTTTCTCGCTGGTCTCAGCGCAAGGCTGAGCAAAGAGAAACAGATCCTTCTACAGATGAAGCTGTAGAAGTAGCTGACTCGGTAATAGTAGAAGCAGATGAGAACGAAGAGGTCATCCTCACAGATGAAGATATGCCAGATATCGAAAGCCTGGATCAGGACTCCGATTACGGTCAGTTCTTTTCAACGGGTGTAAGTGATGAGCTTAGAGATCTGGCGCTACAGAAACTGTTTCGCTTACCTGAATTCAATCTCCGAGATGGTTTAAACGACTATGACGAAGACTTCAGCAAGATGCCAGAACTGGCTGAAGCAGTCGTCGCCAAGCTTCGCAACTGGGTCAACGAGAAAGAGGAAGATCTGAAAGAGGAGCTGACAGAACAGATCACTGGTTCTGAAAGTGACAACGAAGAACCCCTGCCAAACGAAACAACATCTCAAACCGAGCAACAGCAGGATTTCTCTGATCTGGAAGAGGATGACCTGGGAGATGCGGACCTGGATGGCTAGTTAGCCATTTGGGCAAAAGCGACCAATTGACACAACAACAAACAGACAAAAAGACAATTTGTCCCTTTTTGTCTCAACAAACAGCAAAGCAACCGACCCCTGCTCCTTTCCAGGCACTTTCTTGCAGCAGATTCTGGTTCTCCCCTTGCTTTGTATTAATGAGGTGACAGTCCGGTTGGGGAGAATCGGACTGAACTACAGGAAAAATCAGGCAAATCAATAAAAAGACCTGATCAAAAGGCCTGTAGTCGAGTGAGGTAGAGAATGACAAATGAGCAAAGCCGTTTTGCCACGGCACGGGATGCAGCACTGAGCAGTGTTATGTTTCCCCATAACCTGGCACCGGCCACAGTAAGTTTCAGTACATACGGCCATCTTTTGATCACAGGATCTGAAGATATGATCCGTCTTGCAGCCGAGCAACTGCGAGACATGGCCAGCCTTACCCTACTGGTTACCGAGAATGTCCAGAATCAAGACAGTGAACATCTGGAAAAAGCGCTTAACTGTGCAACTGACCTGACTGTTTACAGCGCTAAGCTGAAAGCAGTTAAGGGATTCCTGGGTCAATTCCAGACCATCATTGAGCAGAATGGAGAAACAGCAGAGTTAGCCAAAGTTGCCCAGAATCGAGCAACATTTGATCTGATTCTGAATCTGGGTGAACAGAATCTGTTTAATACGGAACTTCCACCTGCAGGTTATTTCCACGTTAAACCTGAAAGCGATCAGCTCAATGAGTTGATAGATGAGCTGCCGGGTTACATCGGTGAATTTGATAAACCTCGTTACTTCCAGATCAACAACGATATCTGTGCACACAGCAGTCGCGGCCAAATGGGTTGTACCCGCTGCCTGGAAGTTTGCCCTGCAGATGCTATTAGTTCATTGAACGATAAAGTCGAGATTAACCCGCACCTTTGTCATGGTGCTGGCGGCTGTGCAACAGCTTGTCCAACTGGCGCAATAAATTACGCCCTGCCTCAACCACAGCGTTTACATGAATATCTACAACGCCTGCTGCAAAACTACCTAAGCCAAGGTGGCGAAAAACCCGTAATCCTATTCCACGATCACGAACAAGGCAAAGTCCTTGTAGATCAGAACCGTGATTCTCTAGCTGGCAACATCATCCCAGTACAACTGGAAGAAGTCGCAGCTGCCGGTCAGGAAAGCTGGATTACTTGCCTTGCTTCCGGTGCAATTCAGGTTCTGTTACTCGATACAGAAGCGGTGCCGCAAGTTGTACGCGATCTACTGAACAAAGAAGTATCGCTAACTCAACTGATGTTGGATGGTTTGGGTTACAACTCATCCCAGCTCCAGCTGATTAGCAGTGAACAGCTGTTACAGATCTCGACCGGTTCAGATTTTAAAGTTATTCAGCCTGCGGCTCTGATTAATCAGAGCGAAAAACGTAACACCCTGTTCGCCGCTATAGATCATCTGGTCGAACAGGCGAAAACCGAATTACCGAGTTACCTCGCCCTGCCGGCTGGCGCTCCCTTTGGTCAGGTCGCCGTAAACAACACAAGCTGCACACTGTGTATGTCCTGTGTGGCTGTCTGTCCCACCCAATCTCTGACCGATGGTGGAGAAAAGCCGGCTCTTAATTTTACTGAGCAAAGCTGCGTCCAGTGTGGCCTTTGTGAAGGCGCATGCCCTGAAAAAGCGATCACACTGGAACCTCGTCTACTGCTGACCGAACAACGTAGTCAACGCATCGAGATTCATGCTGAACCTGCATTTGAGTGTATCAGCTGTGGTAAGCCATTCGCTCCACGAAGCACAGTAGAGAAGATGATCGAAAAGCTTAGCGGTCACCGTATGTTCCAAGGGCCCGCCCTTAATCGCTTGAAGATGTGTGAAGACTGCAGAGTCCAGGATATCTACACAGATCTCAGTGCTAACCCTGAAAAACAACTGGAACTGTAATGGAGCCAACCACTATGAACATGATCAGTAGCGCTCCTGCACTTCAGGAAACAGATGAACTCAGAGCTGATATTTACGCTTTGCTAGCGACCTTGCTACGCAGCTCACCCAAAGGTGACCTGATGCAGTGGCTGACCACAGTAGAGCCAGATCAGGATGAAGATTCTCCAATGGCACGTGCCTGGAGCACGTTGGCCCTATCGGCTAAGCATAGCAACGAACAACAACTGGAAGATGAATACCACCACCTGTTTATCGGTGTAGGCCGTGGCGAACTGATGCCATTCGGTTGCTGGTATCTGACCGGTTCACTGATGGAGAAACCACTGGTTCTTCTGCGTGAAGACCTTCAAGTACTCGGTTTCCAACGTCAGCCAGATGTTAAAGAACCGGAGGATCATATCGCCGCGCTTTGCGAAGTAATGAGCATGCTGATTCAGACCGGACGTAATTACGAGACACAGCACCAGTTCTGGCAGAAACACCTCCAGAGCTGGGCCAACAAGTTTTTTACAGATTTGCAGAATGCCGAACATGCCGTGTTTTACACCGCAGCAGGCCTTTTGGGTGAGGCGTTTATGCAACAGGAAGATAACTGGTTCCTACAGTTATCACCTGCCGCTCGCGAGGGCGGAGAACAATAAAAAAAGGAAGCCTATAAACACGTTTATAGGCATATGACATTGCGGAGAAATACACGATGAGCCAGGACAAGAAACCTGATACAGGTCGCCGCGGCTTTCTGAAGAAACTGGGCATGGCAGGTACTGCCGCCGGTGCTGTTGCTGTAGCAGGCACAGTACAGG
>NZ_JAAEQH010000077.1 GCF_024231755.1 Neptuniibacter sp. | reverse complement strand
TTCAGGGTGGTACTTGGGTATTTCAAAATATCGGAAACATCATAATCTTTCAGGGATTTATAGCCATCCTGATGCTGGTGGTTGCGCTTGTGTTCTGGCTGCTGGGCATTGCGGCACGTTGCGGCTTGATCTATGAAGTGATAGCTTTAGGCTCAGGATATAAAAAGCCAGTTAGCCGCGTCGGCGACTTGCTCGGTGTTGGGTTCAAGTTTCTGCCCCGCATTCTACTGATGCAACTGCTGATCTGGTCCCCCGTGCTAGTGCTGAGTATAGTAACTGCTACTGTCGGTCAGTCTACGTCAGCAGATCTGCTTTCTAACGTAGAGACAGGTGCTCCAGAACTCGCGGATTTCGGAGCACTTGGAACTCTTGGCTTGCTTGGATGTGGCATTGCTTTGTTGGCTATCCCCATCACCATTGTTGATGCCATTGCCTATCGCGCGATAGTATTGGAGGATCTGCAAGTCACAAGTGGCATTCGGCGAGCTTTTGAGGTGGTCAAAGCAAACCTTGGTCAGATACTTATTCTGCTGGTCATCTGTCTGGCATTGGCCTGGGTGTTCTCCCTGATACTAGGCATTGTGCTGTCGCCACTTTTGCTGATTATGATAAAACCGATGATGCAGGGTATGTCACAATGTGCCGAGTTCGGTGGCGACTTGAAAGCAATGGCCGATTGTATACAATGGATGAATGCAAACCCAACGTTGATCCTCTTGTCTGTCGTGAGCAGTATTGTCGCGGCTGCACTATCCTCAATATGGGTAACCTTTCAATCTGCTGTTTTCACATTGGCTTATAAACAGATCGCATAGATACGCTAGTTGCGTTCACTATACCAGCCTGGTCCGAGCAACTTTTCATTAAAGACGAGTC
>NZ_JAAEQH010000076.1 GCF_024231755.1 Neptuniibacter sp. | reverse complement strand
CGGTTTGTAATACTAAAGCCCTTCCATTAACACAATCGGTTAATGAAACGAGTGGTTGGGAAATCTCACGTACCAGTCATAAGCTACGCAACCCGGAAAATACTCCTGACTCTTGGGAGAAACAGGTGCTTGAGCAATTTGCAGCTAAAGCCAATCAGGGCTCTAATCTACAGACTTTGGCTTTCTCGCAGATTGTTGTGGATGAAGAGGGTCGTAAAATCTTTCGCATGATGAAAGCAATCCCTGTTGGAGAGCAGTGTCTGGCTTGTCACGGAAGTAATGTAAAGCCCGCGCTTAATCAGAAACTGCAGGAATTGTACCCAGAGGATAAAGCAACAGGTTTTGCTCAAGGGGATCTTCGCGGAGCCTTCTCTTTGAAAAAATATCTATAACATTTTGATCCATGTATATAAAAAGAGGGGACTAAGATCCCCTCTTTTTTTTCGTAAAAACCTTTAATCTAAATAAGTTAGCTCATCCAATAGGGGATAGTACTTATCTTATCTTTTGTTTGAATAATTCTGTTATTGCTTGATATTACTTGGTTTATTTACTATTTATATGTTTCAAAGCTAAAAATTATCCATGGCATGCGAACGAGATATAAATATAAAAAGCTCAAGCTAGCCTGGCTGAAATCTTTATTACTCATAGTGCTCTCTCTTCCCACATCGGGAGTGAGTGCCAGCCAGTTTACGGAGTTGCTCAATCACTTGAGTCAGGGAGGGTATGTTATCTATATCCGCCATGCAGCAACTCGCCATGATGATGCTGATCATGAAAATCTCAAACTGGATGACTGTAGTACGCAGAGAAATCTTACAGGCGAAGGTAAAGATTATGCGCAACGTCTTCGCACCTTTTTTGAAACATTAAGCATTCCATATGCTCAGGTAATCTCTAGTCCCTTTTGTCGAACACGTGATACGGCGCAATTGGCATTTGATAATGTGATTGTGCAGGACTTTCTTTTTTTCTCCGCGGGCCTTAATCAACAAGATCGTAGTCGTTTAAGTCAAAAGTTAAGAGGGTATTTAAATACAAAACCACCCTCTGGACGGAATAACATTGTTGTAGGTCATACCAGTAATTTATTAGAAGCTGTAGGTAGATGGCCAGAAGTTGAGGGAGAGATGCACATATTCCTGCCTCAAGGTGGGGTGATGCCCCGTCATATTGGAACCATTAAACCCGATCAGATTAATAGGTGGTTTGTTAGTCGATGAAAGCGCCGGATATACCACATCGTCTGAGAACCTGGCTTCTTTTTCTGCCAGCCTTACCTATTATTCTCTGGGCAGTTGTAGTGGTATTAACAGTGGTTCAAGGGGATGAGCTTGAGCAAACCTTTGAACGATATTCCCAGCAGAACACAACGGTGTATCGTGATGTTCATGGCATGTATTCTGGACTGACGGAAAAGCATCTCCAGATAAGTAATCTTATCGAGCAGGCTCAGGCTGATGAATGGGTTGATAGTACGGTTATCTTCTATGAAAGGTTGATGCAGCAGATCGATCAGTTAGATCGGGTAAGTCGTCAGATGATGGCTATTCACGATCAGGTAGTCTTTGCTGATGAACTGGAACAGCAGCATACGGAGCTACAAAAAGAGCTCCAGCAGTATAGAGAGCAGTTGGTAAAAGCTGTTCGCTCAGCCTCGGTGAATCTTGACTCGGCCAGTAAGGCGATGGCGATAGCAAGTACGGTCTATATTCAGATCAATCAACAATTCTCAGCATATCTGGCCCAGATAGATGCTCATTCGCTGAAAGGTTATGAGCAGTTGAAGCAAAGCACTGCTGACCGAAATACCACCATAGCCACTACAGCTACGATTATAGCCATTCTGGTATTAGCGGTTTGTATTGCTTTGTACAGGCGTTTATCCGGTGGTTTTCAGCAGATGTTGAAGATCTCCCGAGCGATGCAGGGGCGAGGGCTTAAAAAGCAGAACTATTATTTCAGCAATGATGAGATGGGCTACCTCGCCAAGCGTATCTATTTTATGGGCATGGCATTGGATGACATGCGCCAGAATCTGGAAAGCCGTGTAGATACCAGAACAGCTGAGTTGCAGAAGGTAACCAAAAACCTGATTCATGAAGTCGAAAAGAGTAATGCGATGGCCGAACAGCTTCGCTACCTCGCTGAAACTGACGAGCTGACAGGGCTGTATAATAGGCGTTACTTCGTGGAACAGTTCGAAAAAGAGTGGCGCAGAGGGCAGCGACATCAGCGTAAGTTGGTGCTTCTGATGATAGATGTCGACTTCTTTAAGCAGGTGAATGATCGATATGGTCATCAAATTGGCGATCAGTGTTTGCGGGTTATAGCCAATACATTGAAATCGTATTCTCAGCGAAGTTCTGATCTGGTTGCCCGCTTCGGAGGCGAGGAGTTTGCCATGTTACTCCCAGAGACTGATCTGGAGCAGGCATGCAGCATTGCTCAGAATATGCTTAAGCGAGTGGCTGAAATTAACCTTCATCCGGTCACTGAAGAGCGTCGGCTGACAGTTTCAATTGGTATCGGTTGTATGGTTGAACGCTATCTCTCATCTGATGAGTTCTTTACTGCTGTGGATGCTGCGCTTTATGAAGCGAAAGCGAGCGGTCGTAACTGCTACCAGATTGTTAGTCACTCAGGAATGCTACCCGCTAAACAGAAGCTTCTCTTCTAAATTCTTAATCCCGCTTTTCTCTCCCATTTTTACTCACATCTTCAGTTTTAAGAAAACATATATGTTACTTATTATGTGTTTTTTGATTGTATTTGTTTGCGATTAATATCCTCTGCAGCCCTTTGGTTATAGGCTTTTGGCTTCTATTGGTATTTTTTGTCAGTTATGTAGCTGCTTTTTGTCATTGTTGAATTTCGGTGCGGTACTAGTATTTAGGCATACCCAATAACAATTATGGGATGGCTAGTTAAGTAGCCTTTCCCCTAACAGCCGGATAACAACGAGAAGAGGCGGTTATGAAAGTACTGGTTGCCGTAAAACGAGTGATTGACTACAACGTGAAGGTTCGCGTTAAAGCGGACAATAGCGATGTCGATCTGGCCAATGTGAAAATGGCCCTGAATCCTTTCTGTGAAATTGCAATTGAAGAAGCGGTACGCCTGAAAGAAGCGGGTACAGCGGATGAAGTCGTTGTGGTTTCTATCGGTAGCAAAAGCTGCGAAGAGCAGATGCGTACTGCACTGGCACTGGGTGCCGACCGTGGTATCCGTGTAGATACAGAAGACTCTCCTGATTCCCTGTCTGTTGCCAAACTACTGGCTAAAGTCGTTGAGAAAGAAGCGCCAGGTATGGTGATTCTTGGTAAACAGGCGATCGATTCTGATAACAACCAGACAGGTCAAATGATGGCTGCACTGCTGGATCGTCCGCAGGGTACCTTCGCATCTGAAGTTAAAGTCGATGGCGATAAAGTTCAGGTGACCCGTGAAGTAGATGGTGGTTTGCAGACAGTTGAGCTGGCAATGCCTGCGATTGTTACCACGGACCTGCGTCTGAACGAACCTCGTTATGCCTCCCTGCCAAACATCATGAAAGCTAAGCGTAAACCTCTGGAAGTGGTCAGTCCTGATGATCTGGGCGTAGCTGTAGCAAGCAACCTGACGCTGTTGCGTGTAGAACCACCTGCAGAACGTCAGGCGGGTATCAAGGTGGGCTCAGTTGATGAGCTGGTAGAGAAACTGCGCAACGAAGCTAAAGTGATTTAAGGAGGTTTTGGTCATGACTAATCTGGTAATTGCAGAACACGATAACAACGAACTGAAACCTGTCACTCTGAATACTCTGGCAGCAGCCCAGGCCATCGGTGGTGATATTCACCTTCTGGTTGCAGGTAGCGGCTGTCAGGCTGTGGCTGATGCTGCAGCACAGATCCCAGCGGTAGCAAAAGTACTGGTGGCAGACAACGCAGCTTATGAACATCAGTTAGCAGAGAACCTGAGCAAACTGGTAATGACGGTTGCTGCTGACTACAGCCACATTCTGGCGTCAGCAACGACAACAGGTAAAAACTTCCTGCCACGCGTAGCCGCGCTGTTGGATGTAAACCAGATCTCTGACATCTGTGCAGTTGAATCTGCAGATACATTCAAGCGCCCAATCTATGCGGGCAACGCGATTGCAACTGTGCAATCTACGGATGCCGTCAAAGTAATCACCGTACGTGGTACTGCGTTTGACGCAGTGGAAAACAGCGGTGGCAGTGCTGAGATCGCTGGGGTGGGCGAAGCGTGCGATGCAGGTATCTCCAGCTTTGTTGGTGAAGAACTGGCGGAGAGTGATCGTCCAGAACTGACTGCTGCATCCGTAGTGGTATCCGGTGGTCGAGGTATGGGCAACGGCGAGAACTTTGATCTGCTGTATAAGGTGGCAGATAAATTGGGCGCTGCTGTAGGTGCATCTCGTGCTGCGGTAGACGCAGGCTTTGTACCTAACGATATGCAGGTAGGTCAGACCGGCAAGATGGTAGCACCTGATCTGTATATCGCGGTGGGTATCTCCGGTGCGATTCAGCATCTGGCAGGTAT
>NZ_JAAEQH010000075.1 GCF_024231755.1 Neptuniibacter sp. | reverse complement strand
GGCATTGACTACACGGGCTGGATCATTAATAGTTCCAATATCCAGGAAGTTAGCCGGATTTCCGCCAGCCAGCTTCAGCGTATCCATGGTAGCCATAGCCATTCCGGCCCCATTTACCAGATTGGCAATATCGCCATCCAACTTGATGTAATTTTCTATCCCTTTGCTTTTTGCCTCAACTTCTAACGGATCCTCCTGGGTTTCATCGTACATCGCCGATATTTTCTTGTGACGATACAACGCATTATCATCAATGTTGATTTTGGCATCGAGGGCCAACAGACGAGCATCATCAGTCACCACCAGCGGGTTAATCTCTACCATGGAGCAATCTTTTGTCTGGAACAGTTTACAAAGCCCGGAGATCAAAGGTACAGCCTGACGAACCAGAGTCGGGCTCAGATTCAAGCCAAAAGCTATCTTACGAGCAATGAAAGGCTGAAAGAACATCATACTGGGATCTATGTGAGCTGTAATTATTTTCTCAGGAGTCTTAGCTGCAACCTCTTCAATATCCATGCCCCCAGCTTCGCTGGCCATGATCATGGGCACGCCGGAAGCCGAATCAACAACAATTGCCAGATAAAGCTCTCGCTCTACATTCAAAGTTTCTTCAACCAGCAAAGCATTGATGGGGACACCCTCCGGTCCCGTCTGATGAGTGACCAATCTAGTCCCGAGCATTTCCCCCGCAACCTTTACCGCATCGTAGGAACCGGTGATCCTGACACCCCCAGCTTTGCCTCTGCCACCAGCATGTACTTGAGCTTTCAGTACAACTTTTTCACCAAGTTCAGCGGCAAAGGCCCCGGCTTCCGTCGCTTTTCTAGCTACTTTCCCCCGTGGAACAGGTATGCCAAATTCAGCAAAAAGGCTCTTTGCCTGGTATTCGTGGATCTTCACTAGCTGCCTCCTTAAAACTGGCGGAGGGGGTGGGATTCGAACCCACGTTACCTAAAAGGTAAAGCGGTTTTCAAGACCGCCG
>NZ_JAAEQH010000074.1 GCF_024231755.1 Neptuniibacter sp. | reverse complement strand
TGCCATAGTCATGAATTCGGGCACCAGACAGATAAAGGTTATATACAAAGCACCTGCCAATGTCAGGCGTGTCATCACTTTATCAATGTATTTAGATGTCTGCTCACCTGGACGAATACCTGGGATAAATGCGCCAGATTTCTTCAGGTTGTCTGCTGTCTCACGCGGGTTAAAAACCAACGCTGTGTAGAAAAAGCAGAAGAAGATGATAGCTGCTGCTAGCACCATCGCATACAAAGGCTGACCTGGAGTCAACGTTGTTGCAATAGCTTGTAGCACATCAGCGACCGGACCTTCACCCTGGCCGAACCAGCTTGCAATTGTACCAGGGAACAGAATTATACTGCTAGCGAAGATTGGTGGAATAACACCCGCCATATTTACTTTCAGAGGTAAATGCGTGCTTTGAGCAGCAAATACTTGACGACCTTGTTGACGTTTGGCGTAGTTAACAACGATACGTCGTTGACCACGTTCAAAGAATACAACAAGATAAGTAACAGCGAATACTATAACCGCAACCATCAACAGTACAAAAACATTCAAATCACCTTGGCGCGCCATTTCGGCTGTCGAACCAATAGCAGACGGCAGGTTAGCTACAATACCAACAAATATTAGAACTGAGATACCGTTACCGATACCACGTTCTGTTATCTGTTCGCCCAACCACATAAGGAACATAGTACCGGTTACTAAACTCACCACTGCGGTGAAATAGAATCCCATACCTGGGTTAACAACTAACCCGTTCATCATGCCCGGTAAGCTTGTGGCAATACCGATTGATTGGATAGTAGCAAGCACAAGCGTGCCGTAGCGTGTGTACTGGCTTATCTTTTTACGCCCTTGCTCACCTTCTTTCTTAAGCTCTATAAACGGCGGATACATATGCGTTAATAGTTGCGTAATAATCGAAGCCGAGATATACGGCATAATACCCAGTGCTAACACTGAAGCTCGCTCAAGCGCACCACCGCTAAACATGTTGAACATCTCAACAATGGTGCCCTTTTGTTGCTCGAAGAAATCGGCAAGTACAGCGGCGTCAATCCCAGGGATCGGCACAAATGAACCTAGACGGTAAATTATGATAGCACCCAATACGAAGAGTAATCGGCGCTTCAATTCCGAAAGTCCACCTTGTGCACTTTGTGTATCTTGACCTGGTTTAGCCATTAGTACTTCCTTAGTCTTCTACCTTGCCTCCGGCAGCTTCGATAGCTTCGCGTGCACCTTTAGAAGCCTTAAGGCCTTTAACGGTAACAGCGCGTGAAACTTCGCCAGATTTAACAACTTTAACGAACTGAACGTTCTTTTTAACTAGACCAGCTGCTTGTAACGCGCTTAGGTCTACCACATCGCCTTCAACTTTAGCGATTTCGTATAGGTTAATTTCTGCAGATACTAATGATTTGCGAGAAGTGAAACCGAACTTAGGTAGACGACGTTGCATAGGCATTTGACCGCCTTCGAAACCAACGCGTACTTTACCGCCAGAACGTGATTTTTGACCTTTGTGACCACGGCCACCAGTCTTACCAAGACCAGAACCGATACCACGACCAACACGTTTTGGAGCAGTTTTTGAACCTGCAGCAGGTGAAAGTGTATTCAAATGCATCGAATTACCCCTCTACCTTAACCATGTAATAAACCTGGTTGATCATACCACGCACACATGCTGTGTCTTCTAACTCAACAGTGTGATTGATACGACGTAAACCAAGACCGCGTAATGTAGCTTTATGCTTCGGTAAACGACCGATAGAGCTTTTTACTTGTGTTACTTTTACAGTTTTATTAGCCATGGTTTACCCCAAAATCTCATCTACTCGAAGACCACGTTTTGCAGCGATCGACTGAGGAGAATTCATGTTCTCAAGAGCTGAGATCGTTGCACGTACAACGTTGATCGGGTTAGTAGAACCGTAACATTTAGAAAGTACGTTCTGCACACCAGTCACTTCAAGTACTGCACGCATAGCACCACCTGCAATGATACCAGTACCTTCAGATGCTGGTTTCATAAACACTTGTGAGCCAGCATGACGTCCTTTAACAGGATGCTGTAATGTGTTGCCATTTAGGTCTACGTTGATCATGTTACGACGTGCTTTTTCCATTGCTTTTTGAATAGCAGCTGGAACTTCACGTGCTTTACCATAACCGAAACCTACTTTACCTGCGCCATCACCAACTACAGTTAGTGCAGTAAAGCTAAAGATACGACCACCTTTAACTAC
>NZ_JAAEQH010000073.1 GCF_024231755.1 Neptuniibacter sp. | reverse complement strand
ATCGGCGGTGGGCTTTTAATTGTACCGGTGCTGGTTTTTACTTTTGAACTGCAGGGTATGTCACCTGAAGTATTGACCCATGCAGCGGTCGCTACCTCCCTGGCCACAATCGTCGCGACCTCAATCAGTTCCACCATGGCGCACAATAAACGCGGTGCTGTGCGTTGGGATATTTTTAAACCGGTAACCATCGGCCTTTTAATTGGGGCATTTATCGGAGTTAAAACTGCGGGGCAGATGAACGGTCAGTGGTTGCAGATTACTTTGGGTTGTTTTGCGATTCTGGTTTCGATCCAGATGGCATTAAACCTGAAACCGCATGCAGGGGAAGCTACGGTTAATAATCGTGACCTGTCAGTGGCTGGAGGTGCTATCGGTTGGTTATCCAGTATTTTCGGTATTGGTGGGGGCACTCTCTCTGTACCTTACTTCACCTGGCGTCGAGTGCAGATGCAGCAGGCGGTAGCAACATCTGCTGCTTGTGGTCTACCTATCGCAATTATGGGGGCAACAACTAATATCTGGGAAGGCTGGCAACATCCGGACATGCCGGAGTGGAGCCTAGGATTTATCTATCTTCCAGCATTAGTGGGCATCGTAATGACCAGTTCTATCTTTGCCAAGGTCGGAGCGAAGCTGGCGCATAGCCTGCCAGGGCCTGTTCTAAAGCGAATTTTTGCAGTCTTTCTACTCTGTGTAGGATTACGTTTCCTACTCACAAACCTTGTTTAGCTTTTAACTCACAGGAAAGGAGATAACTGTGTGGGTTCATAATATTGATCCTGTTGCCATATCTGTTGGGCCGCTACAGGTGCATTGGTATGGCTTAATGTATCTGATCGGTTTTGCCGCAGCTTGGTGGCTGGGAGTGGTGAGAGCGCGTAAGGCGGGATCGGGCTGGAATGAAGAACAGGGCTCGGATCGGATCTTCTGGGGTGCGATGGGTGTCGTACTCGGTGGTCGTATGGGTTACGTGCTGTTTTATAACTTTGATAAGTTCCTGGCTGATCCACTTTGGTTGTTTGCTGTTTGGGAGGGGGGAATGTCCTTCCATGGTGGCTTATTAGGTGTGGTCGCTGTGTTGTACTGGTTTGGCCGGCAGCATAATAAAACTCTATTTGAAATGGCTGACTTCGTGGCGCCGCTGATCCCTATAGGTTTAGGTGCAGGTCGAGTCGGTAATTTTATTGGCGGTGAGTTATGGGGACGAGTCACAGACGTTTCATGGGGTGTCGTGTTCCCGCGTGCCGGTGATCTGCCACGTCACCCATCTCAGCTATACGAGTTTGTACTCGAAGGTGTGGTTCTGTTTGTGGTGCTGTGGTGGTTCTCATCAAAGCCAAGACCGCGTATGGCTGTATCTGGCCTGTTCCTAGTGCTTTACGGCCTATTCCGCTCGCTGGTGGAGTTTGTCCGTGAGCCTGATTCCCATCTGCAATTCATCGCCTTTGAATGGCTGACTATGGGGCAGCTGCTATCGGTTCCGATGGTAGTCCTGGGAGGGCTGTTTCTCTTACTGGCTTACACAAGACAATCGAAACAGAATTAAGCGTTTTCTTCTCTATTCTTCCGTTAGCTGGTGGTGAGTAGCCGCCAGCTTTATATCCGCCTTATTAGTTTTTTCCTCGATCTCGTCCCGTCTATCACATGAAAGTTTCTCATTAAAATACCTCTAAAATTTTATTAAAAACATCTTAATTGCTCGCCGTGCTTAGGTATTTGCGGCGTATAAAGCAAAATTCAAACAAGCATTTGAAATCTATAAATTTAGATAAAATTTTAATAAAAACAAATGGTTGCAAGGTTGCTTTTGCCTGATAAGAATTGATTCACCAGATTGTCCGGATATCACTTTGGATTTGTATGTACCGGACAAGTATCGAATTGAATAACTGTTCTGCGGCCGCAAAAGGTAGCGGTGATTGTAAGCCTGTTTGGGTCGCAGAAAAGTCAGATAAATACGCCATCAGAGTCACAACCCCAATTGGGGTATAAGGCAGAGGAATAGATTATGTCTAGCAACTTCTACAACGGGTCACGTTTTTGGGAAACTGCCATTTTTGGCAAAGGTCAGCAAACAGTAAATGGAGCTGAAGGCGGCGACAGGCTGATCTCTTTGGGTGACGGTGGAGAACCGGATCCGGCGCAGACTGATGGCGATGAAGGGCGTGTTTATGCGCCTGTGGAAGAAGGTTCAGCAGATGACGTTCTCATTGGTGGTGCAGGTCGGGATAAGTTTGAGTTTCATGCTCTTCTCAACGCACGTGAAGAGGTAATAGCTGCCCATACCAGAGAAAATGGCTCTGTGAACTGGAGAGGCGTTGCTGGCGAGAATGATAATGTGCATGACCACTGGGTAGAAGGATGGGGTTTTGACACCATCGCCGACTACTCCAAGGACGAAGGCGACACAATTGTTGTTCGCGGCCATACGGTTGAAATTGCTGAAATTACCTACGGTGAAGATGACGGCGGTGAATTCTCTCTGATTCGTGTGATTAGCCAGCAAGGCGATGGTGGTGCGGGTGGTGCCAATACAGAAACTGGTGCACATGATGAAGATCACGTTGGCTTTATT
>NZ_JAAEQH010000072.1 GCF_024231755.1 Neptuniibacter sp. | reverse complement strand
TTCAATCTCCTCTATTACCTCCTTGTTTAAAAACGGGTTATCTAGGTACGTAGATTTAAAGAAGTCGCAGTCATCCCTAGGTATAACCGTGTCGTATAGCCAATGGTATTCTTCTGAAGGGTTGAAGTCTATGAATATCTTATAAAGGCAGCGCATAGAAATCTGAACAAAAACCTCTTTTTGCAACTCTGTACACTCGTTGAGAAAAACAAAGTGATGTTTTGCCCCCCTAAATTTGTCAGGTTGATCAGCACTAATAAACTGAACTAGGTTGCCAAATAGATTGTATGTGTTCTCGGTCTTGTTATGGTGCTTCTCTTGATACCATCCTGCTTCTTGTATGATATTAAAGAAGTCACGCATCACACTTGCACGAAGTGAAGGGAAACTTCTGCGTATGATCGTTATGGTAAACTGTGAGTTTTGGTATGTATAGCACCACTCACATAGGCAATGTAAAACCGAATAGGTCTTACCACTTCGACTACCACCTTGCAAGCAAACTATCCGTGCCTTGCTGCCCTTAACATCGTAGTACGCTTTAGGCTGTTTCACGTAGTCAGGTTCTCTTCTTTTTGGTCTGTCTTATCCAACACCTCATCAAACCACGAAGGGGGCTTAGAAGCCTCTAAAATCGTTACGTCAGTTTCTACCTGCTTAGGCATAAAGTATGGCATCAAGCTGCTTAAAGCCTTTAGGTATTTCTCGTCGCTGTTCTCACGCAATATGCCTAGTGAGTTTCTGATATTATCTATCTCGCCTTCCATGACCTGCACGAACAATTCTCGTGCCTCACTAGAAATTTTACCTTTAGCACCTTTTGGTCTTCCATTAGGATTACCCGATTGTCCTTTATCGTACTTAGCCATGTCTGTTTTTTTCTGTTGTTTACAGGTTCGAGTCCAAGAAGGGTGACTACTGTTGATCTAATAATTGCAAGACCAAATCGTAAGCATCGCGTTTGCCTTCAGCATATAAACTCCCACTATCCGACATTGCACGAAGTCTATCTATGTCTGCCTTTAATTTGCGTGTACCGATCCATCCGTTTTTTTCACCTTTCCTTGACCACTTCGCGAACCTTTCAACGCATCGTTGTTTAATTACATCCAACCTTTCTGCATCATCATAAGTCAGCCTGTATGCTCCGTATGGATCAAAGGTAACTATGCCTTTGTCGTGCATCTCACTTAGTCTCGCTGATGCTGTTTGCGCTTTTATGCCTAGCTGAAAGCCAAGCATTTCTAAAGTAGTTGCGCCCTTAGTTTCTAAGTAAGAATATACCTGCTGTTCCATAGATGGTTTCTTAGGCTTAATCTCTTCGTGGGCTTGATAGCTTGCTTTACTCATCTTCTAGTCTGCTTTTAAAATGTTCAATAATCTTCTCTGTCTTTACCTTGTAGTAGTCTTTAAACTCTCCCTCTCCCCCTTCTTGCTTGTACAACTTGTAGAGTACAGCACGTAACCTTTGGCTCTGTGTCTTCTTCTTATCGTACAGGTCTAACTCTATGCTGTCTAACTCTTCGAACGGTACGCTTTCTTTGGGCGAATCATCAGCCCTAAAGTACAGTATACCGAATGTATCTAACAAACTATCAATGTTCATTAGGTCTGCGCTCGTCTGCTCTTGTGTAAGCAAACGTAAACTTACGCTTCTATCCTTTCTGCGTTGATACCCATCAAG
>NZ_JAAEQH010000071.1 GCF_024231755.1 Neptuniibacter sp. | reverse complement strand
TAGCAACGATCCAGACTCTGTCTCTTCGGTGTGGTGCGCCTGTGGCACAAGCTGGAATAATAAACGATTGGACGGAGTACCCAAGAGCTTCCAAGTCAGAACACACCTCTTGGAAGACCAATCCGTTCGACCAATTAACAATCCCGCGAACGTTCTCGCCCACGACCCAACGCGGTTTACACTCTCCGATAACTCTAAGCATCTCTGGCCACAGGTGGCGTTCATCCTCCGATCCTTTTCGTTTTCCTGCGACGCTGAACGGTTGACAGGGGAACCCTCCGCTAAGGATGTCAATTCGTCCATTATAGTTAGTTGCGTCAAAGTCGTGTATGTCTCCATATTGTTCTGCATTAGGAAAGTGGTGCTTTAGGACTTTGCGAGGAAATTCTTCCCACTCGCAATTAAAGAGGTTGGTAAACCCTGACCATTCCGCTGCAAGGTCAAAGCCACCAATACCACTAAACAAACTTGCGTGTGTCATTTGTCTGTGAAAATCATTCGCACTTCTGTATGTCCTCCACCTTGAGGGACTTGAGCATAAATTTGTTTAATCCATTTATTCTTGTACCCCTGAGCAATCCATTTGTCGCGCTTTTCACGCCCACGAATCAGAATTGTTTGTTGCTTTTCTTCTTCATCATAAGTCAGCCTGTATGCTCCGTATGGATCAAAGGTAACTATGCCTTTGTCGTGCATCTCGCTCAGTCTTGCTGATGCTGTTTGCGCTTTTATGCCTAGCTGAAAGCCAATCATTTCTAAAGTAGTTGCTCCCTTATTTTTCAAGTAAGAATGTACCTGCTGTTCCATAGATGGTTTCTTAGGCTTAATTTCTTCGTGGGCTTGATAGCTTGCTTTACTCATCTTCTAGTCTGCTTTTAAAATGTTCAATAATCTTCTCTGTCTTTACCTTGTAGTAGTCTTTAAACTCTCCCTCTCCCCCTTCCTGCTTGTACAACTTGTAGAGTACAGCACGTAACCTTTGGCTCTGTGTCTTCTTCTTATCGTACAGGTCTAACTCTATGCTGTCTAACTCTTCAAACGGCACGCTCTCTTCGGGCGAATCATCAGCCCTAAAGTACAGTATACCGAATGTATCTAACAAACTATCAATGTTCATTAGGTCTGCGCTCGTCTGCTCTTGTGTAAGCAAACGTAAACTTACGCTTCTATCCTTTCTGCGTTGATACCCATCAAG
>NZ_JAAEQH010000070.1 GCF_024231755.1 Neptuniibacter sp. | reverse complement strand
CAGTGAAATGTCGAGACCTTTTCAAGCTGACTGACAAAGTAGATGGTCGTTTTAGAACCCACCCTACGGGGCTTACAGAGCAACTGAATCACTTTGTTAATGATTTTCGACAGGCAACCAGCATGCCTGTAATCATTGCCTTGTGCTTCAATTGCTCTGTAAGCCTGAGTCGTATAGGACTTATTCGTAGGTTCCTTAGATCACTGCAAGTATACCAATCACCGTATAGTGAGTAGAGAATAAATACCTCTATCAAAGTGGTTTTATTATCCCCGACATAAAGCTACATTAGAAAGATGAAATCCAGCATCGATCTTTACAACAATAAAACGGGATCAAACAATGCAACGCGTACTCTTAGTGGTTATAGTCGCCGTACTAGCTGTCGCAGCTTACCTTTTTCTACAGCAGCAACCGCCACAACCATCCCAAACAGATTCCTCACCGTCAGCTCCTGTCGTATCAGATAAGGTCCAGCAAGAAGCTGAAGAGCATATCAACCGCCTTACTCAGGGAGCAGAAAGGCCTATCGCCATCGAGAAGGCTGACAATTTTGTAACCGCAGACCAACTACTTGATCTACCTGCAGTAAAAACTGCAACGACAGCTGAGCTAGTTGCGGAAGAAGTACCAGATACCCCGAATACCACTTCTGCAGAAGCAGGCACCTATGCAGTTTCCAGCCATCTAAGCGTTATCAGCACAGGCAATAAAACACCTCAGACAAACAAGCAAATTGAAGCTATAACGGTGCAGTTGGCAAACCAGATAAAGCTACAGGAACTATTGGATGATCCTGATCAGTCTGCACAAAAGGTCTACTTTATTCATGCCGTTAATGAGGGTGATCATGAGGGGCTGTGGGGCATAATCCAACACGGCCTTATGCGTACATTTACTTCGGGCCTTACACTACCCGGTCAGGAAAAAGCAGTGTATGTGGATATCCCCAAAGAAGCTGACGAAAAACTAGCTGATACGCGCAGCTCTTTTCTGGGCCAGATTCTGAAAAGGAAAGTAGATAAAACCTACATCTACAACTACGAAAAAGGGATTCTTGGTGAAAACCCTGATCTTATTAAACCCGGCCAGCAACTTATTATTGTTACCTTCACCGAACAGGAACTGATTGGTATCTACAATCACTTTGTGAATCTTTAAGGAGTAGAGATGATAGAGCTTTATACGTGGGGAACACCAAACGGACGTAAGGTTTCAATTATGCTGGAAGCGTTGCGTTTACCTTATCAGGTGCACCCGGTAAATATCCTTGAAGGTGAACAGTTCGAACCCAACTTTCTTAAAATCAGCCCTAACAATCGTATTCCTGCACTCGTTGATGATGAAGGTCCAAATGGTCAACGTGTAGAACTATTCGAAAGTGGGGCAATCCTGCTCTATCTTGCCGAAAAAACCGGAGAATTTATCCCTAGTGATCCCATGGAACGCCTTGATTGCATACAATGGCTGATGTGGCAGATGGGCGGTTTTGGCCCCATGCTAGGACAAGCTCATCACTTCAATAAGTTCTCCAAGGAACAGGTTCCCTATGCCCAGCTGCGTTATAACGATGAAGCACAACGTTTATGGGGAGTTCTAGACAATCAATTGGCAGGTAAACAGTTTGTCATTGGCGAGGATCTTTCTATCGCAGACTTTGCTATCTATCCTTGGGCGATGCGTTATGAATGGCAACATGTGGACCCGGATAAGTTCCCCCATGTTAAAGCCTGGATAGAGCGGATGGGGCATATCGAGTTTGTGCAGCGAGGTATGCAGTTGCCATGATCGCCAGCCGCATTATCGGTCATCGGGGAGCAGCAGCGCTTGCTCCTGAAAATACCTTGGCAGGTATCCGAATGGCTGCAGAATGCGGAGTTAGGTGGGTTGAACTGGATATTACTTTATTGGGTGATGAAACACCGGTCCTCTGTCATGACGATGAGCTGGATCGCTGTACAAACCAAAGCGGCCCGCTATCCTTTCTGAGTGCAATTGACCTACCTAAATTAGATGCAGGGGTATGGTTTGATGGCAGCTGGGCAAATGAACCTATGCCTCACCTTTCGGATGCTCTTCTGCTTTGTCAGGAGTTGGAACTGGGTCTGAACCTAGAGATTAAACCCCATGGAATTGATGCCAATATCATCGCCCGCAAAGTATTTGAAGAGATCTCTGTTTACTGGCATCAGCCTGAAAAACTAATCATCAGCTGCTACGAACAGGAAGTACTATCCGCATATCGAAGCTTTGATCTGTTCGCACAACTAGGACTTCTCTTCGATCACCTACCAGATCTATGGCTTCTTAAAGCCCAAGCGCTGCAAGCGGTCAGTATTCATTGTGACTGCCAATTGATTGACCAAGATGAAATTAAGCAGGTTAAACAATCCGGCTACGATCTCTACTGCTACACCTGTAACGACACCGCTTTGGGTAAGCACCTTATAGAATCAGGTGTGGATGGGATATTCACCGATAACCCCACCCTGTTTAATTCTGACGAGTTCAGGGGACATCTCCAATCTCAATCAAGCGGTCAGCCTGCCTGAACGGTAGTCCTGAATCGCCTGTTCAACTTCATCCATGGTGTTCATCACAAAGGGCCCATACTGCGCTACCGGCTCTCCTATAGGCTTTCCAGACAGGACTAGCATTCTTGCACTGGTCTGATCTGTATTTATAGCAACAAAATTGCCTTGTCCGAGAACGTTAACCGCATTGTGCTCAAGTGCTTCGCCTTCAATGTTCGCTTGCCCGTCGAACAGATACACCAACGCATTATGTGTTGCCTCGATAGGTAACTCGACTTTTGAGCCCGGCGGCAGTTGCAGATCAATATATAACGGTTCTGTGTTTGGTGCAGAAATTGGACCTTGGATAGGCTCATCATCAATGGTTAACTCTCCTGCAATAACCTTGATGATCGCCCCACTAGCTAGTCTTTTTTCGGGAACCTGCTCGGGTTCAATATTCTGATAAGCCGCTGGTTTCATTTTCTCTTTGGCCGGTAAATTTACCCAGAGCTGAAAGCCACGCATCAGGCCCTCCACCATCTGCGGTCGTTCCTCATGAATCACACCATGCCCGGCCGTCATCCACTGCACTCCACCAGCGCGTAGATCCCCCTCATTGCCCATATGATCACGATGGATCATATGTCCATCCAACATATAAGTTACTGTCTCAAAACCACGGTGCGGATGAGGTGGAAAGCCCGCAATATAATCATCAGGGTTATCCGAAGAGAAAGCATCCAGCATCAAGAACGGATCGACCCGAGTGGATGGGTTTCTGCCGATACTGCGTTTTAGCTGCACACCTGCCCCATCCTGACTATCCACGGCAGGAATTACACGGCTTATTTTACGTCTAAGGCTGCTCATAACTGCTCCCTCCCATGTTCTGCTTTCAGATCAAATTCCGGACCTTTTGAGATCACACCAGATGGATTAATGGTGGTGTGACTTTGATAATAGTGAGAACGGATATGCTGCATATCCACTGTCTCAGCAACCCCTGAGTGCTGGTAGATATCACGCAGATAGCCGGACAACGCGGGGTAATCAGACAACCGCTTCCAATCGCATTTAAAGTGAGTGACGTATACCGGATCAAACCGTACCAGCGTAGTAAACAATCTAATATCAGCTTCGGTCAGTTGCTGCCCCAACAGAAATCGTTGTCCTGACAGACGCTGCTCTAGTTTTTCCAAAGCAGAAAACAACTGTTCTACTGCCTGATCATAGGCTTGTTGCGAGGTTGCAAAACCCGCTCGATAGACACCGTTATTTACCTGGTCGTAAATCCAACTATTCAGTTCATCAATCTCGGTACGTTGGACTTCGGGGTAATAATCACCCTCTTTCGCACCCAAGTGATCAAACGCCGTGTTAAGCATGCGAATTATTTCCGCAGACTCATTGTTAACGATAGTCTCTGTCTTTTTATCCCAAAGCACCGGTACAGTGACTCTACCGGTGTACTCCGGATCGGCCTTAGTGTAGATCTGGTGAAGAAAGTCACTGCCATAAAGGTTATCCCCATTGCTACCTGTAAAGCCTTCAGCAAAGGTCCACCCCTGCTCATGCATCAATGGATTCACCACATCGACGCTGATCAGATCCTGTAAACCTTTCAGCTCTCGCATAATCAAAGTTCGATGTGCCCAGGGACAAGCTAATGATACATACAGGTGATAACGACCAGCTTCCGCTGTAAAGCCGCTGACTCCAGTTGGGCCAGCACTACCGTCCCGAGTAATCCAGTTTCGAAACTGAGATTCGCTACGTACAAACTCACCGTTGTGGCTTTTGGTGTCATACCACTGGTCGTGCCACTCACCTTTAACTAACAGTCCCATAACCCAAAACCTCAGAATTAGTAATTAGTGTATAGCCGAAATCTGCTGGCTAGCTTGCTGTAAAGATTGCTCAGCCAGATCTCCCATTGCCAGACCTTCCGCATAAATCACTTCAATATTGTTCAGACCAATAAAACCTAGGAACTGCTTTACAAACGGGATCTGGAAATCAATTCCGGCATCGCGATACATACCACCGCGGGTAGCAATCAGATACACAGGCTTATTGTCCAACAGGCCCACTGGACCAGTTTCTGTATAGGTAAAGGTCACACCGGCACGGGCCAGCAGATCAAAGTAGGACTTCATCTGGGTTGGCACATTAAAGTTATAGAACGGCACCCCAATGACGATTTCATCGGCAGCTTTTAATTCTTCAATCAGTTCATCAGAACGCTGCAGAATCGCACGCTGCTCCGCTGTATGTTCTTCTGCAGGACCGCGCAATGCCCCCACAACGACACCATCCATATGCGGGATATTCTCTTCGATCAGGTCACGAACGATGACTTCACCCTGTGGATTAGCTGCTTTCCACTGTTCAATAAAGGTCGTTGCCAACTGGCTGGACTGACCGTCATCCCCAAAAATACTCGCTTTAATATGTAGAAGAGTTGCCATGTTATTCACCCTATAAATTGTTATCTGCTCAGTCGGTTCAGGAACCTTAGAAACCCTGGAATTAGAAACCGAGGAATTAGAAACCTAGGAACAAGCCCTGAATTGGATGAATCTATTTTTATATTTATTAAAATGATTAAAAACAGCTAAAATTAGCTTAATTCAATCGAATTATTAGATATGTTATGCCTCAAGTCTCTCTTGAACAGTGGCAAACCCTGTTAGCGGTAGTTGATCAGGGTGGCTATGCCAATGCCGCAGAAGCTCTGAACAAGAGCCAGTCCACTGTGAGTTATGCGATCCAGAAATTAGAAACCAGCTTAAACGTTCGGGTTTTTAGCATTGAAGGGCGTAAAGCGGTTTTGACAGAAGCGGGAAAAGCTTTGTATCAACGTGCGAATACGCTGGTTGAAGAAGCGAAGCAGATGGAAGATCTGGCCTCACAATTTGCAGAAGGGTCAGAACCTGTTATCCGTATTGCTATGGATACGTTGTTTCCTGAATGGCTTATGCTTGAAGTGATAGAGGAATTTACTAAGCAATCACCTCTCACCCGAATAGAACTCCGTGAAACAGTACTAAGCGGGACAGATGAAGCACTGCTGCGTAAAGAAGCAGACCTCGTAATCGGGGGCAGGGTCCCGCCAGGTTTTCTTGGCGATCCTATCCTTCAAGTAGAATTTAACGCAGTAGCTGCACCTAATCATCCGCTTCATCAATTGGGGCGTGACTTGAACTATCAGGACCTACGCCTGTACAGACAGCTAGTCGTAAAAGACTCTGGGAGCAGAGATATAGATGCTGGCTGGTTAGGAGCACAACAGAGACTTACACTGGGAAATTTACGAACCTCCATCGATGCAGCCTGTAAGGGCCTAGGCTACGCATGGTATCCCGTGTTAAAGATACAAAAAGAATTAGAGCAGGGAAGATTAATACCACTGAAGCTCACCGTGGGTGGTATCAGAAATGTACAGCTTAACCTTGTTTATGCTGATGGAGATTATGCAGGACGATCGATTCGTCTATTTGGTGAAATACTGAAACAGGCGCTGCAAAAACTTAATCTGTAGTGAGTGATTGTAGCGACTAATCTGTGCTAACGACGCAATTACGTCCCCTGCTTTTCGCCAAATAGAGTGCATCATCGGCACGCTTCAGGAATGTTTCAAGTGTATCGTCAGCCTGCAAGTGACTAATGCCAATACTAACCGTTCTAGAGACCAGTTCACCGGTAGCAGATTTAAGCTGAATAACACCAAGACGTTGCTTTAAGCGCATTGCCGCTTGCATTACAGCATCATGATCGGCTTCAGCCATAACAACACAGAACTCTTCCCCTCCCAATCTAAAAGCTTTGTCATTATGGCGACAAAACTCAATCAAGCACTTACCAACCTGGGAGAGGATCTGGTCACCCATATCATGACCAAAATAATCATTAACCGACTTAAAATGATCGATATCTAACATAAAAACGGACAAGGTTTTTTCAGAACCTTTGGCTAAGCTAACCTGTTCTGGAGCCCAATCAAAGAAGTAACGGCGATTAAATAATCGGGTCAGTTGATCAACCCTCGCTTTGTCCCGCCAATTATCCCTATCAATATTAACCTGTTGGATTAGCTTGCGATGATCCCGGCTCAATTTGAACAAGCCAACGGTAGCTATAGTCATTCCAAGCGGATATGCCGCATTCTCTAATAGGTTCAGAAAATCATATTGATCTATTAAAAACTCATCCAAGAGGTCCGCAGTATTTGCCAGAGTAATAATGCCGAAACCTGAGAGCAAGTAATTGAAAGTGATGCTCCTAAGATGAGCAAAAGCGATACTGATAATCCAGAACTGTACCAGTATCAATAAAAGCGATTCTCCCAGTACATCAAATAATTCGATCTCTCCCTGAATTGCGGGAAGTTCCAAGATCCACAAAGACGTAACCAAAACGGTGAGAGGACAAAACAGGATTACAAAGAAGGATACTAAAAGCAGTGGGGACTTGTGCGGAGGAGTTTGGTACATCAGAGCAGTCCCGAATCTTCAAATGCTATACAAATAAATTGCCCATGAGTTCAAGCAGATTTAAATTTAGTTTAGCAAAGAGGAATACAACGTCTAAGATCGAAACATTAAAAATATCGAAGTTTTGATCTGTAGTAGCTCAGACTTGATCTGACAGTTACCCGTTTCTATCTGGTGTCTGTCAGTTTAGATCTGGGCTAAATTCTTCTCTGCCCAAATCGATTTACCATCAAGCAATGTTTCCATTGGCGTTCTACCGCAGCATATTTT
>NZ_JAAEQH010000069.1 GCF_024231755.1 Neptuniibacter sp. | reverse complement strand
GGTGATATTAACTATAACGCTGTCAATACTGGTGATAATGACGGCTATTCTTATTTCCCATCAACTTTACCTATAGGCGGTGAAATATTCCTCGATTATCAGGACCAAGGTGCTGGCAAATATGGCGAAGGAAGTGATGATAGTTTGACTCTAATTCATGAGTTGGGTCACGCTCTTGGATTAGAACATCCTTTCGAAGGGCTAAATATCCTTGCCCCGATTAAGGATAATTATGACTATACAGTTATGTCTTATACGGCATCCCGTAATCTCTTAGTAGATATTACTTATGGTAATAACCAAGCCCTTGCATCATATACATGGGATGCGATGCCGAGTTCTTATCAGTTGCTAGATATAGCCACCATGCAAGCGATATATGGAGCTAATCTTGGTACAGCCACAGGTGATGATAGTTATTCAATTAGTTTCGCAGATAAAAACTACCTCACTATTTGGGATGCTGGTGGAGAAGACTCTATTAATGTTGCCTCAGCCACGGGTGATAGTGATGTGGATTTACGTCCTGGCTCGTTTTCTTCGATAGATGTTAAGACCATCCAAGAGCAGATCAATGAAGATGCTAACTGGTTATTCACCCAGAGCAATTTTGATTTTGGTAATTGGGTGAACGAAGTTTATACGCAAGAGCAAGAGAATATTTACACAGGTGAAAATAATCTCGCCATTGCTATTAGCGTTTGGATTGAGAATGTTTATACCGGATCAGGTAATGATGTCGTCTATGACAACGCAGTAGATAATATTATCAATACGGGTGCAGGGGACGATTTGATCCGTTTATATGAAGGGGGGTATGACAGTGTGGACGGAGGTTCCGGTAGCGATATTCTTGAACTAGGAGCGAACCAATCGAGCGTCACTGTGCAAGATCATGGGGGTAGCTATACATTCATAGGAGCAGATTTTGCGGTTGATGTCGTAGGAGTGGAAACGGTT
Organism: Neptuniibacter sp.; assembly: GCF_024231755.1. Lineage (GTDB taxonomy): Bacteria > Pseudomonadota > Gammaproteobacteria > Pseudomonadales > Balneatricaceae > Neptuniibacter. The sequence continues at coordinate 32,541 of NZ_JAAEQH010000069.1, read as the reverse complement.
AACTTCCTTGATGGAACTCTGTTACTGAGTTAGAGGCCAGAAAATAAGTTTAGTTACAGCCTGAAAGTCCTGAAACGACGCAATTTCGAGATAATGACTTTCAGCTTCACTCAGCGCTTTGGGAGCGCTAATTTATAGCATGCTCCCAATGTTGCTGATTACAAAGTGTCATATGTAGATTTATAGCGTTCTTATGCTTTAGAGGTTTAGAGCTCTTTGACTCTCATTATTCTGTTTAAGCAGAATCAATCCAAGTATCAATAAAGAACCTATGATCATGCTGCCTGCAGCAAGGTATAGCCCAAGATTATAGTTGCCAAATTCTTCCGCGAGATAACCTGTTATAACCGGAGCAAGTATCTGAGACACACCATAAGCAAGGGTCATTTTTCCCATAAACTTGGCTGGATTGCTGGGGAAAAACTTGCCCGCCAGTGTCAGTACGAGGCTTACGCAGGCAACAAAAGTCCCTCCAAACAAGACTGTACTCAAGATAATAACAATTAAAGAATCACTCAGAGCAGGCAGTAATATCCCAACCACATTCAGAGAATAGGTAGCCAACAAGGCTTTCAGGTAACCTACTTTACGAGCAACCCTATCCCAGATAAGAACTGCAGGGGTTGCCCCTATGCCAACAAGAACAAAAGAGAGTGGCCCCAGTCCTTGTAGGCTTTCTATCCTTTCGACAATGTCCACAATGAATGTTGCGCTTACTACATAGCCATAACCTGCACAGAAATATGCCAGGAGCATCAATAACGTAAACGTTTTGCCCGGTGGGTTATCTTTGATTTGAGCTCCAGCATGGGCATCAGTTTCTGGATGAGGCATCCACAGCCAGACAGGAAGAGCAATAACCGCCGCCATAACCGCAAAGGCGAACCACTGTTGCTGCCAAGAAGCAGAGAGTTGCAGCATCACTTCAACCAGAAGCGCTGCCGACATGATACTCAGGCCAATACCACAGAAGTGAATGCCAAGTTCTGCGCGATGGTTATTATGTACCAGCCATTTCAGGATCAGGCCCGAAGCGATGATAAGACCTCCAGAGCCACAGACCCCGGCAATAAAGCGAAGTACTGCCCAAACCCATATATCGGTGGTTATCGCCATTGCGGCAGAGGTGACAATACTGAGTATCAAGTAGAGACGCAGCAGCAGATATTTGTAATTAAGGTTATTCAGATTGGCTGTAATCAATACGCCAAGCATGTAACCCATATAGATACTGGTAGCGAGCCAGCCGCTCTCAGACTCAGTCAGCCCTGTGGCTTCCTGCATAACCGGTAGAAGAGGTGTATATGCAAAACGAGCTACGCCTACAGTCACAATCAGACTACAGATGCCCGCTAGGTAAACGCGGCTTTTTGTGAGAGAGCTCAGCATAAAGTTTTCTCGATTTATTGAATAACAGTTCACTCATTTTAGTGTTTTTTGCTAATCTTAAAAATTGAATGTTTAAGAATAAAAGCTTCACTATAAGAGAAGTTTATGGAGATTATCGGATTAAAAACTTTTAAAGCGGTGGTTGATGAGGATGGTATTCGGGGTGCTGCTGAAAAGTTGCATACGGTGCAATCTAATATCACGAACCGTGTAAAAAAGTTGGAAGATGAGCTGGATACCAAGCTCTTTAATTTAGTGGGGAGGAAACTGCAGCTGACGCCGAGTGGCCAGCAGTTATACCAGTATGCCTGCCAGATTATCCAGCTTGAGTACCAGGCTACAGCCGCTATTTTAAGTAATAAAGGTAGTTACGATCTGCGCATTGGAATGCCTGAAACTTTTGCTGCTGTGCATATGCCGATGGTGCTTAAGCAGCTAAAGCAGAAACACCCGGAAATTCATCTGAAAATATTTACGGACACCAGTGATAATCTGGTACAGGCGGTTCTTGATAATAAGGTTGACTGCGCTACTTTGGGGAATGCTCCTGATCATGAAGAGCTGATTGTAATTCCCATTATTAAAGAGCAGCTGGTTATGGTTACGCCACATGATGATAATTACGAGCAGGTGATGTTTGTTCGTGAGGAGGGTTGTGGTTATCGCAAGCGAGCGTTGCTCTGGCAGCAGGAAGTAGGGCGTGGTGGTGAAGATTTGATGGTGATGAGTAGCGCTGACGGTATTCTTGGCTGTATAGCTGCAGGCCTGGGATACACTATCATGGGTCAGAACATGGTGGTCGGCAGTCGCTACGAAAAAGCATTAGCGATGCAGCCGGTGAGTCATGGGCAGGCATATGTTCAATTATCATTAGTTTATCGAAAGGATAGCCCTCTCTCTGAAGGGATTGGCAATCTCTCTCAGCTTTTCTCCCATTGATCTGATCTCAATTACCTTCCGTATATGTTCTTACGGGAGGTATATATGTATTTGGGTAAGGCTTTTGTTGATCTTATCGGTTCTGGTAAATCACAAAATTTCTGGTGCAACCTAATCGGTTTTAATCTGCTCTGGGCGTGTTGTATTTTGCTTGGCAACAGCGTGTTGATTGCTGTGATTTTTTTATTGCTGGTCCACTTCTTATTTCACTCAACCCCCTTGGTTGAAGTCCAGGTCGTATTTATCACAGCAATATTGGGGTACAGCATTGATTGTGCTTTAACACTGCTTGGTTTTTTCCAGTTTGAGAAAGTACAGGGAATTACTCCGCTCTGGTTAATCTTCCTCTGGATCGGTTTTTGTTGCACGTTGCGGTCAAGTCTGGCTTTTTTTTCCGGGAAACTATTTTTAAGCATTCCAGTAGGTGCCGTTGCTGGCAGTATGGCTTATATGGCTGCGGCTAACTTTGGGGCTGTTCAGCTAATCCTACCTGCGTTGACCAGTGCGCTGATTTTAGCGCTTATATGGGCGGTCATGTTTCCTTTGCTGTTATGGATCAGTTCCAATCTGGAGGAATATTTATGCTTCAAAAGCTGATCCTCCTGGTATGCCTATTGGCTCCTCATTCGTTGCAGGCAAAGCAACTTCCACAGAACTGGGTAGCTGTTGGTAAAGCAGACCTGCAGGTGCTCTGGTTTGATATCTATCAGGCGGAGCTTTCTACCCCAGATGGAGTGTTCCATGGATTAAACAGTCCCATGCTGCTGCAGATTTTATATAAACGAAATATCAGCCGGGATGAGCTGGTGGATGAGACGCGAAATCAGATTCGCACTTTTGCCAACAGCGAGAAGATCCCTCTTTGGATAGCTCGGTTAGAAAAAATCTGGCCTCAAATCAAAAAAGGAGATGAACTGACTTTCTGGATTGATCAGGAAGCCTCGGGTCACTTCTACTATAACCGCGAGTGGATCGGTTCACTTGATGACCCACAGTTTTCCCATGCTTTTATTCAGATCTGGCTTTCGGACCAGGGAGAATATCCTAATTTGGCACGAAAGCTTCGCGGGGAGTTTAAAGATGAAGTTACTGAGTAGGGTGTTGGTTATGTCATTTTTCCCTTTTTTATTTGGCTGTTCAGTGACCATAGATGAGTACCGGGATACTCAACCGGAGTTGGATCTTAGCCGTTTTTTTAATGGTCATCTGGAAGCCTATGGCATTGTTCAGGATTACAAAGGCAGGGTTAAACGGCGTTTTAAGGCGGATATTCTCGGTCAGTGGCGAGATGATCAAGGTGTTCTGGACGAACTCTTTTACTTTGCTGACGGTGAAGAGCAGCACCGCTGCTGGCAGTTACAAAAGTCAGGCACTCACTATACTGGGCGTGCCGGTGATGTCATTGGTGAAGCACAGGGTGAGGTATCCGGTAATGCTCTGAACTGGAAGTATCAGCTGTCGATTCCCATTGGCGAGAAGAACTGGAATATTGGCTTAAATGACTGGATGTATCTGGTTGATGAAAACAACTTAATTAATCGGGCAAGTATGCATAAATTCGGTTTAGAAGTCGGACAGATTACACTCTACATCCGTAAGGTTTCAGATACTCCACACCGGTCATTAACCCCTGGTTGCGGTTTGTAGGGGGATATGATGCGTAACATACCTTCATCTTTGCCTTGGAAAACTGCATGGATCACCGGTGCGGGTAGGGGAATTGGCGAATCCGTTGCAAAACTGCTCTGCCATTATGGGCTGACTGTTTACGCTTCAGCTAGAAACTCTTCTGAACTAAATAATTTAAAGAATAGTTGTTGTAATGAATTGGGTTTGATCGTGCCTATTCCCATGGATATCACTGACCCGAGACAGATCGATGACATGATGCTCAGTTGGGATCAAGGGCATGGCGTGCCTGATCTGGTTATTCTAAATGCCGGCACTCATGATCCTTTTCCTGCACATGAATTTAGTGCAGAGCGTTGTAGCAAGCTTTTGCGGACCAATCTTCAGGGAACAATCAACTGCATTGATCCTGTGTTGAAACGCTTTATTAAGCGTAATTCTGGTCAACTGGCGGTAATGGCGTCCGTTGCCGGTTATCGTGGTTTACCGACGGCTGCAGCTTATGGTGCAAGTAAGGCTGCTCTGATTAATCTCTGCGAGGCGCTTCGCCTTGACTTAAAAGGCACTGATATTAAATTACAGGTGATCAATCCGGGATTTGTGCGCACGCCGCTAACCGATAAAAACGATTTCAAAATGCCTGCTTTAATGGAGCCTGAAGAGGCTGCCGTCGAGATCCTGAATGGATTGCTCGGTAGACGATTTGAGATCTGCTTTCCAAAACGTTTTGTCTACCTGTTGAAGTTCCTGCGGCTCCTACCCTACAGTTGGTACTTTGGTTTGCTTGAGAAAAGCGTCAAAGTTGAACCTGAAACTGAAGCGGTAGATAAGCATGGATAATTGGCTGGAAAACTACATCAACGTGCTTGAAAAGCTGGACCGGAATAATCTACAGAGTCTGGAAACAGTGACTGCAGATACCCTGGAGTTCCGTGATCCGTTCAATCATACCCATTCACAGCAGGCTTTTCTGGCCATCATGGCGGATATGTTCGAGAAGCTTCCTACCGTTCGTTTCACTATTCATCAATCTATGCAGGATGATCTTTCTGCTTTTATTCGCTGGACCTTTACTGCGAATAGTAAAATGACTGGTGAGTTTAGCGTTGAAGGTACAAGCCGTCTTGAAGCCGACAGCCAAGGCTTAATTACTTTGCACCATGATTATTGGGATGCATCTGAGCTGATGCAAAGGTTGCCTGTTCTTGGCTGCATAATAGGTAAACTTCGTTGTAAGCTTTCACACTAATGGTCTTCTCGGATCTTCTGGCATCGATTTTATTAATTGAACTCTTAGCCGCTCCTATAGAAGAACTACACATCGTTACTTCAGTATTTCTGGCATAAAAATGCCCTCTTGAAGAGGGCCCTGTGGATGGTTGTCTCTAATTCAATTTCTAGTCTTCATGACAGAGCACATATAGCCCTACATCGATTGATCCCTGTTCAAATCCACCTTCACAATAAGCGAGATAGTAACGCCACAGACGATAGAAGTTTTCATCAAATCCCTGTTCACGGATCTGTTCCCAACTGTTTTCGAATGCTTGGCTCCATTCCCGGAGGGTACGAGCGTAGTCTTTGCCGAACAGCTGCATCTGTTTCAGCTTGAAGCCATGTTCAGCTATTTTCTTCTGGAGAATTTCGACACTTGGTAACATGCCTCCGGGGAAAACATAGCGTTGGATAAAATCTGCCTGTTTGCGGTAGCTGTGGAAACGCTCATCCTCAATACTAATCACCTGAAGAACGGCGTTACCACCGGGTTTCAGTACTTTTTTCAAAGTCTGGAAGTAGGTATCCCAGTGAGCCTCACCGACTGCCTCAAACATCTCAATAGAGACCACGCCATCATATTGATGATTAAGGTCACGGTAGTCAGTTAAGCTAAGATGGACTTGTTCATTAAGCTCCGCCTGATCCACCTTATCTTTGGCCCAGGCTAGCTGTTCTTTAGATAGGGTGACACCATGTACATTCAGGTTGTTGTCCTGACTGGCTTGAATAGCAAAGCCTCCCCAGCCACAGCCAATCTCTACAATTCTTTCACCAGGTTTTGCATCTAGCAGTTCCAGAATGCGGCTATTTTTATTTTTCTGAGCTTCAATCAGAGGCGTACTATCATTTTGATAGAGTGCCGCTGAATAGGTCATGCTTTCGTCGAGCCAGTGTTTATAAAAATCATTACCAAGATCGTAATGGGCTGCGATATTACGCTGGCTGCCTTTACGGCTGTTATCTCGCTGCCAGTGATAAAAGTTGTGCAGGGTTTCTGTTAGGAAACTTGCTTTAGCGATAGATCCTAACTCTTTTTCATAAGTCAGTGCCCACTTCACCAGAGCGGTAAGATTGTTACTGTCCCACTCTTTGGCCAGATAACTTTCAGACCAGCCGTTAATACCGCCCATGTAAAGCCGCAGTAACGGACGGAAGTTATGCAGCTTTACATCAGCTACAGGGGAATTACTACCTAATCTGCATTGATAGCCACTGGGCAGGGTTAGCTGTAACGTGCCGCAAGATTTATCCAGCAGAGGTCTGAGTTTTTGTAGCAGCTGTTTCTCCAGCCAGGATGGTTGCGGGTTCAGCTTTTTTGTCAGTGTATTGATCGGTTCATAAGCTTTCATGGTGTGATACTCCGCTTTTATCCTGCCAACTGATGCTTAATGTTCTGTTTTTATCACGCGGCTGAATTTTGAGTTTTTTGCGCCAAAGTTTAAGAGCTTCCCAGTGGATGCCGCCCATGACCTTAAGTGTCATTAATGGATATTTGATCAGCATTTTCAGGAGAGAAAGATCGTTCAGTGTTGAGTGTGATCCTGTAAATGTCGCGTGCAGTATCGGGTGCGAATCAACTGCGTTGCTATTGCTCTGGCGAATACAAACAGCGACTTTCTTGGTCGGGGGCTGGATACGGAAGCTGTAGGCTGTATCCATAGGCATAAATGGGCTGACGTAGAGTTTCTTGTTGCAACCGTGCCTTACGACATCAATGCTATCTCCAGCGGGTAGAAGGTAGGTATGTCGAGAGCCAAAAGTGTTACTCACTTCATAGAGAATGACTTCCAGTTTTTCTTCAGCGTTGTAGCAGAAGTAAACGCTCAATGGGTTAAAGGCATAACCTAAAATACGAGGGTAGCAGAGCAGTTTGATTCTGTGAGTCGCACTTGGATAACCGCGTTTTATTAGCAGAGAACGGATATAGCCGACAAGGTTGCCTTCCTCTCGTCCAGATCCATAATCTTTCTCATGGAAGGAAAACAGATTAAAGCTGTTTAAGGAAAAGAGTTTTAATTGATCAAGCCAGGGTAGTTCATCCAGATCAATACAGCAGGAAAAGACCCGATAGATAAAACGGTGTTTAGCTGGACTGAAACGGTGATGCATCACATGCCCTTGATAGATACAGCTATTTAGATCAACCATGGGCCAAACCATCCAGTTGTGGTTGTGCTGAACATACAGGGCGCTGCTCATCAACGAAAATACGGCTGTTTTTATCTTCGAGGTGCCAAGGGCGGGGCACGCCCCCTAACTGTTCAGCTACAGCCAAACCTGCCTGCAGGCCGTCTTCATGAAAACCGTATCCAAAATAGGCGCCGCAAAACCAGGTCCGCCGTTTCCCTTGTAGTGACCAAAGCTGTTTTTGCGATGTTAAAGCATCACGCCCGAACTCCGGGTGATCGTAGAAAAAGCTGCGGATAATACTGCCCTCTGCTGGTTCCCTGAGAGGGTTGAGAGAAACAAACAATGGCTTTTCGGTGCCGAGAGGCTGCAATTGGTTCATCCAATAGGTGACTGAGACCTGCTGGGATTCATCTTGATCTGTTTCGGATAGGTAATTCCAGCTTGACCATACCGCTTTGCGAATTGGCATCAGGCTTTCATCCATATGAAGGTAAGCTTTGTTACGCTGATAGGGAAATCTGGATAGTAATGTCTGTTCTGATTCCGTCGGTGAATCAAGCAATGCAAGCGCTTGATCAGAATGGCAAGCCAGTACTACATCATCATAGTATTCACGGTTACCGTGGTGGTCTTCAATGATGACTTCATCTTGATTACGAATAATGCGATGAATCCGGCTGTTAAGCTTTATCTTACCTTCCAGTTCCTCAGCGATACGATTGACATATTGCTTACTGCCACCAATCACAGTGCGCCACTGTGGGCGATCTTTAAGTTGAACTAATCCATGATTACGACAGAACCTTAGAAAACTGCTGGCAGGGTAGTTAAGCATCTTATCGACCGGTGTTGACCAGATCGCTGCACCCATAGGCAGCAGATGATTCTGGATAAATTCAGTTCCGTAACGGTGTTGCTGCAGAAGCTCTTTGAGTGTGATCTTATGGAGATCATCTTGCTGCATCATCTGTTCGGATTCCCGATAAAAACGGAGTAACTCTCGGACCATTCGCCAGAAGGAGGGACGAACTAGATTTCTTTTCTGAGCCAATAGTCCTTTTAGCCCTGTACCAGAATATTCCAGCTCACCCTTATTCATTGATACTGCGAAAGACATATCAGTTTCACAGGTGTTGATATTCAGAGTTTCAAAAAATTTAACCAAATTCGGGTAGTTAACCGGATTGAATACGATAAACCCGGTGTCTACGTTTACATTGCTGCTATCAAGGGGGAATGTAACTGTATTGGAATGCCCGCCGAGACGATCATCTTTCTCATAAAGCGTTACCTGATGCGCTTTGTTTAGCAGCCATGCGCAGCTCAGGCCGGATACACCAGAGCCGACAACTGCAATTTTTTTTGGTCTTATCGCTGCTAAATTCATCAGGATGTCCATAATTTGTTAATTGATACCTTATTACGCAGCATTAAAGAGAAAAGATCATATTTATTTTTTACATATGACATATGATCTGAATGAAACCAATATCCGTAAGGGGAGTTATGGAAAATAAACCACCGGGTGAAGATGTGGACAATATAGTTACCATGCCCCAACGTGAAAAATCACAAGACTGGAGCGATCTGCTAGCTCAATTGGCAGAGACTAAGAAGAAAACACTGTATATAGAACTCTTCAAACACTTTGCGCCTAAAGTGAAGGCTTACATTATCCGTTTAGGTTTAGTAGAGACAACAGCGGAAGAGTTAATGCAGGAAACCATGCTAGCAGTCTGGCGCAAAGCGCATATGTACAATCGTTCGAAAGCTGCAGCGAGTACATGGATTTTTACCCTGGCGCGTAACCTGAGTATCGATTGGATGCGTAAACAGAAGTATCCAGAGTATGGCCTGGAAGAGTGGCATGAAGAACCGGATGAGCACAATCCTGGCGAAGAGATGGTTACGTCAGATCGTCTCAACAGAGCTATAGCGCAGTTACCGGAAAAGCAGGCGCAAGTTATCTATATGTCCTTTTTTGAAGGGCGTTCCCACTCAGATATATCGGACCGGTTAGGTGTTCCTTTGGGTAGTGTGAAGTCAAGAATAAGACTGGCTTCTGAAAAGTTAAAAACGATATGGAGGGATGGTGTATGAACATTAAACATCACCTGGATGAAGCTACTCTGGTCAGTTATGCCGCTGGATCGATGTCGCAGGCAATGGCACTGGTAGTTGCCTGTCATATCTCCATGTGCCCTGAATGTCGTGAGCGAGTACAGCAATCGGAAGCGATCGGCGGCATGCTTTTGGATAGCCTCGAAGCGGCAAATATTAGTGATGATGCACTAGATCAGGTATTGGCTGCATTAGACGATGAAGAGACTGGTTTTTCTGCTTCGGTATTTGAACCGGTAGTTCAAGATAGAGCAGAATCTATCGATAGCGATCTGCCTCAACCTCTGGCAGAAGTTATTGGTGGTTCACTGGAGCAGGTCGAATGGAAACGTATTGTGCCCGGTGTCTCTTATTGCGATCTGCCCTTTAAAACCGAGCGTGGTGGGGTTTCCCGCCTGTTGCGGATAGCGCCCGGTAAAGCGATGCTGCCACATAGTCATGATGGTAATGAGCTAACCCTCATTCTGCGTGGTTCATTCTCGGATGAGATGGGGCGTTTTACGGCGGGGGATATTGCTGATCTGGACAATGAAATTGAGCATCAGCCTCTGGTAGATAGCGATGAAGATTGCATCTGCCTGATCGCTACCGATGCACCGCTCAAGTTCAGCACCTTGCTTGGCAAAATCGTACAACCAATCACAGGCTTCTGAATTTAAGCAGGCGGGAGAATCGTTATGGAACAGCAAGTTAAGAGTCGTTCTATCCCGGTTGGGATTAGCGCATGTCTTATGGGGCATAAAGTACGTTACGATGGTGGTCACAAACGCTCGAAATACTGCCTCAATGTATTAAATGAGTGTTTTGACTTTGTACCCCTTTGTCCAGAAGTCTCCATAGGTTTGTCTACTCCCCGTGAACCGATCCGCTTAGTTGGAGATGCAGCATCTCCTCGTGTTGTTGGTGTAAAAGATCCAGACTTTGATGTGACTGATAAGCTTCATGCTTATGCTGATGAGGTAAGTGCGAAGCACACCGAGTTATGTGGTTATATCCTGATGAAGGGCTCCCCTAGCTGCGGTATGGAAAGGGTTAAGGTGTACCATGAAAATGGTTTACCCAATGAAGCAGGGCGAGGCGCATATGCTGCGCAGTTAATGCGCAATAATCCTGCCTTACCTGTAGAGGAGGAGGGGCGTTTAAACGATCCTGTTCTACGGGAAAATTTCATTACCCGGGTTTTTGTGTATCACAGCTGGCAACAGGAGGTGATGTCGGACCCTTCACTGCATCAGGTGCTACAGTTCCATAGCCGCCATAAGTATCAGCTAATGGCGCATTGCTATGAAGGCTATAAAACGATCGGACGATATCTGGCTGAAGAGGCTTCACATCAGCCTTTATCCGAGGTGTTGGAGCAATATATCCTGCAGCTGATGCAACATCTGACCAAGCGGGCAAACCGCAAGAGTCATACCAACACGCTGATGCATATACTCGGTTATCTGAAAAAAGAGATTGATTCTGATACCAAGCAGGATCTGCTTGAAACTATCGAGCAGTACCGGACTGCAAAAGTGCATTTAGTTGTTCCCCTGACCCTTTTGAAACATTACCTCAAACGTCATGGCAGTGATTACATCCAGTCACAGGCTTATCTTGACCCTTATCCACATGAGCTGGGGCTGAGAAATTATATATAGCCTGTTCGGGAATACTTTTCAGGAATCGTCAGGGAGTTGATAAGCAATGAAGCTTGTCTGGTTTAGAAATGACCTTCGGACAGTTGATAACCACGCCCTCTATCATGCCTGTAGCCTAGGTGAAGGGGTAATTGCAGTTGCCGCCATCTCGCCAGAGCAATGGTTGCAGCAGGATGAGGCCAAATGCAGGGTTCAGTTCTGGTTAGCGAATCTGCAGCAGTTATCGAAAGACCTTGAAAAGCTAAATATCCCGTTAAAAGTTATTTTTACTGACAGCAATGAAGAGATACCAGAAAAGCTCTTCGCTCTTGCTAAGGAGCATGCTGTAACAGGTTTGTTCTTCAACAAGGAATATGCTGAATACGAGTTATTAAGGGATCAAAGGGTAGAGCAGCTATTCGGACGTAACAGTATTAACTGTTCGAGCTATGACTGTGATTTGGTAATGCCAGCTGGAACTATTCTCAATCAGCAGGGCGAACCTTACCGTGTTTTTACCCCTTTCAGCAGGCGTTGGCGGGCTGAGTTTATTCGAATAAATCCGCAACCGCTGCCTGCGCCTGCACCTCAGTTGGAGCATTCTATTCCAGCTGATCCAATTCCCTATCAGATCAATTATGCAAATTGTTTGGGGGCTGATTGGAATAATACTCTATGGCCTGCAGGTGCTGATCATGCACACCAACGGTTACAAACTTTTGTAACCACAAAACTGAGTGAATATCCTAACGAACGTGATTTTCCTGCGCTTGAGGCTACATCATCTTTATCACCCTATCTGAGTATGGGTGTACTAAGTGTCAGGCAGTGTCTGGCAGCTTTAAAGACCTATTCACAAGATGAAAGCTGGTTTGACAATCAGTGGGTAACCGAATTGATCTGGCGGGAGTTTTATCGTCACCTTTTGGTGTTATATCCGGAGATGAATCGTTGGCAACCGTTTAAACCGGAAGTGGAACAGCGAATCATCTGGCACCAGGATAACGCTTTATTTAATGCCTGGTGTGAGGGGAATACCGGTTTTCCTCTGGTTGATGCAGGGATGAGACAACTCCTCGAAACGGGGTGGATGCATAACCGATTGCGTATGGTAACTGCTTCTTTCCTGACTAAACTTCTGCGCCAGGATTGGCGTTTAGGAGCGCGATTCTTTATGCAGCATCTCATTGATGGAGACTTCGCTTCTAATCTTGGCGGTTGGCAGTGGTCTGCCTCTGTTGGGGCGGATGCCGCGCCTTATTTCCGCATTTTCAATCCGCTACGGCAGAGTGAGAGGTTCGATCCAGATAATATTTTTATTAAGCAATGGATACTCTCTGGCAGTATCTCTCCCGTGATTGATTATGCATCGGCACGAAAACTATCTATCGATGAATACAACAGGTCATAGCTTTGGAGAATCCGTTGGGGTTGTTTATTTCCACTGATTCTAAACACTATTGTACGTAGGCCGAAAATTAGTCTAACTTGTTGTTCTTTAAAAGTGTTCCCTTAAATATTCCGTAAAAGAAGAGTTATCTAAAAACTGTACTAAGCTGTTTTAAGTGTAGATACTTTTTAAACTGAAAATAATAACAATAATCAGGGGCCGGTATGCAGCGGTATAGTGTTCAGGGTATTAAAGCCCTGTTGTTTCTTTCTAGCATTTTTCTTTCATTTACCAGTCATGCTGGTCAGCAGGCAGAACTCGCAGTTGAGCATGTGAAATCTCTGATTGCTTCAGGTGAGGTGCGATCAGGTGAAGTACTTCATCTGGTCGCAAAGCAGGGAAATATCGCAAATTTCCTCGGCGATAGTCATCAGCTTAAAGCACGTTGGGAAACCGAAACAGGGACTTCAATTGATGTTCATACCATGCCACAGGTTGCGTCCCTGAACTTCATACGCCAGGCAGAAAACGTAGACCTGACTATCGCCCGTAACCGTGAATATGCAGATCTATACCAACAGTTGCTAATAGAAAATCTGCGCCCTTATGCTGATCGTTTTCAGTTAGGTGTGGGGATGGATAATGATCTCATTTTGCCAGTGTTACAGGCTGAATTCGCTGGAAATCAAGTGGCAATACCTGCTGATGGTGATTTGGCAATACTCTATTTACGTCGAGATCTACTGGATGATCCTAATCATCAGGCTCGTTATCAAAAGCTCTATGGTAAGGCCTTACAAGCGCCTGAAACCTGGCAGGAATACCAACAGCAGGTTGAGTTCTTCCATATGCCTGACAGAGGAATCGTAGGATCGCTAGAGCAAAGAGATCAGTCTTCCGGTTGGATGTTCTGGATGTTGCGTTATGCGTCGCAGTCCTTGCCTAATCAACTTCTATTTGATGAGGATATGAACCCTCTTATCAATAGTCCAGAAGGGATTGCAGCAACGGAGAGCTATATAGCTACAGTGCCTTTCTCTCCGGAAGGAATCCTTAACAAAGACAGCAACTACACTTTCACTCTGCCTCGCTTTCTTAATGGTAAAGGCTATTCAACGATTATTACTCTGGCAGGGGCTAAGATTTTCAATCTTCCCCATTCTAAAGTGCGGGGTGACTTCATCGCTGTGCCTATGCCGGGTGTCCGTATTGGGGATAAGCTAAACCGGCGAACCACGCTGATTTATGGTAACAACCTTGTTATCCCCAAGCGTGCGCAGAATAAAGAACTCGCATATCTGTTTGCTATGTGGCTAACCGATCCCGATATCTCCGTAGAAGCTATTGGTACGAAAGGTGGTTTTTCTGATCCTTATCGTTTTTCCCATCTTTCAAACTCTGCTATGCAGAAAATTTACACTGCCGAAGTGCTTAACACTGTTCAGCAGGATCTACCTCATACCGTACCCGCAGGCACAGGTTTACCCGGTGATACAGAGTATATTTCGATATTAAATAAACAAATTTTTCTTGCCGCCAGTGGAGTAAAAACTGCGCAGGAAGCTATGCGAGATGTGGCAGCGGGCTGGCAGGATGTAACTAATAAATATGGTAGGGAAAGCCAGAAAGTTATCTGGCATGAAATCCGAAAAAACTACCCGGGGCAGAATAATAAGAACAAAGAATGATGCAGCAGAAAGAGCCGCAGGTTAAACCAAGGATATCATTTAAGCGCAAGTTACTGACGGGCGCTACCGTTGTTATGGTCTTTATTTTTATGCTGTTGTCATTGGGCAATAGTGTTATTCAAAGAGCCGCGGAGAGACAAGAACAGGTCCGTAAAGAAACGGTTAAACCTCTGGCGGATATGAGTAATCTGCAGTCGCAGATGTACCGTCTGCGAGTGACTGAAGCTAATCTCCCTCAGATTCATGACTACTTTGCTTTAGCGGCAGAAATTGCGGAGATGGAAAAGCAAGTAGAAACTTTCGCTGAATCTCTGGTTTCTTTTGCGCAGGCGAACCGATCTGTATACAAAGATCCGATCAGGCAGATAGAGCAGAATTGGCTACTACTGACTGAAAGCCTGGAGCAGGTAGAGCAGGCTGCTTCCAGTATGGATATTGACGAAGTGATTCGTTTATCCACCTATCAGGCCCATCCCCGTTTTGACACGCTTATCATCAAGCTGGAGAAACTATCCCAACTTATTGAACGTGATGCGGAGCAATCCTACCAACTGGCAGCTGATGACTTGGAAAATCAACGTCATAACTTTCTAATTATCTCTGTGGCAGCCATGTTCATAGGGGTGGCACTACTGCTTTTGTTTGCTCGCTATCTTTCTGGTCGTGTGAACTACCTGCATGATGCATTTAATCAGGTAGCTGCGGGCAAAGTGGATGATGAGATAGATATCCGAGGTAACGATGAATTAGCCGAGCTTGCGGTTGCTTTCAACGCGATGCGGGAGAAGGTAGCCACAAGACAACGTGCCCTTAATCAGGCACGTGAAGAGCTTGAAATCAGGGTAGAGCAGCGTACGGAAGAACTTTCTGATACTAACCTCAGATTACAGGCAGAGATTGATGAACGTCGCAAGATGGAGGAGGAATTGAGGATTCTTTCGCCTGCAGTAGCGCAAAGCCCGGTTAGTGTGATCATCGTCCGGGTTGATGGCAGTGTTGAGTATGTCAATCAAGCATTTACCGATTGCTCCGGTTATAGCGCTGAAGAGATAAAAGATGGACCTACTAATCTTTTGAATGAAGAGCAGAACGGAGCAGAGGTGAGTAACGAGATATGGGCGGCGGTCAATGCGGGGGAAGAATGGCGAGGGGAGCTTTGTAATCAACGTAAGAGTGGTGAGCTGTATTGGGAATATACCCACATATCGCCCGTTGCAGATGAAAATGGGGTTCTTACCCATTATCTGGTTATCAAAGTGGATATCACCGAGCGTAAAGAGCAAGATCAGAAAATACTGTATCAGGCGCGTTATGACGCTCTAACAGAGTTACCTAACCGTACTCTGGCTATGGACAGGTTGGCGCAGAGTGTTATTTATGCCCAGCGTAATAATGAAAAACTGGCCCTGATGTTTATCGACCTTGATGGCTTCAAAAATGTAAATGATTCACTCGGCCATGAAATGGGGGATGCTCTATTAGTACAGGCAGCTCAACGTCTGAAACGATCAGTAAGAGATTCGGACACGGTCGCCCGACTGGGTGGAGATGAGTTTCTTTTGATAATGACTCATCTGCCTTCGAGGGAGGCTTGTCAGCCGGTACTTAATAAAATTAGTAAGGCTTTTTCACAACCTTTCAAGCTGGGTAATAATGAACTGTCAGTAACGCCAAGCATTGGCTTAGCTGTTTACCCTGAAGATGGCCAGGATGGAGCTGTTTTACTGCGTAATGCGGATCTAGCGATGTATCAGGCCAAAGAGGCGGGTAAGAATACCTACCACTTTTTCAACCAGTCCATTCATGAAAATCTACGTAAACGAATCGATATTGAGAACCAGCTTAAAGGTGCTTTGGAAAGAGACGAGGTTTATCTCCTATATCAACCTATTATTGATGCAGTTGATAAAAGCTTAGTGGGTGTTGAAGCACTGATTCGCTGGGAAAACTCTGATCTTGGACGGGTGATGCCAGATGAGTTTATCGGTATTGCAGAGCAAAGTGGCCTTATTGTTCCAATTGGAAATTGGGTTGTGGAAACGGCTGTGGCGCAGGTTAGCCAGTGGCAGAAATCTGGTTTGGGCCGTTTATCCCTTTCTATTAACGTTTCGCCTCGTCAGATCAACGGTAATGAGCTGAAACCCGTGATTCAATCTGCCATTGAAAAACATAATTTCCCAGCAGATCAGTTGATGCTGGAGATGACAGAGGGGCTTTTGATACGTAATCCACAAGAGGCAAGTAAGATTCTGACTGATCTGAAGGATATCGGCCTTAAGTTAGCGATGGATGATTTTGGTACGGGATACTCATCATTGAGTAATCTTAAGAAGTTCCCCTTTGATATTCTCAAGATTGATCGAACTTTTGTCCGGGATATTGAGCACGATGCCGAAGATTTATCGTTAGTTTCGGCTGCGGCCAGTATGAGTAAGGGCTTGGGGTTAACTATAGTTGCGGAGGGTGTTGAAACCCTCCAGCAGGCAGAGATACTTTCTGAAATGCATTGCGATAGATTACAGGGTTTTTACTTCAGCCGACCTCTCAGCGTAGATACATTTTGGGAATGGTCGCAGCAGTATCTCGAACATTAGTTGTTTATTTATTGCCATAGCATCGGCTTTTTAAGCCAGAAACTCAGCTCGTGTTCTCTCGTTAGATTTGAAAATACCGCCCAACGCCGTTGTTTCGGTTTGAGAGTTTACATCCATAACGCCACGGGATTTGACACAGTAGTGTGTTGCATTGATTGAGACAGCCACATTATCTGTTTCCAAAAGGGTTTGCAGGGCGATTAGGATCTGTTTCGTAAGACGCTCCTGAACCTGCGGACGCTGGCTGAAAAAGCGAACTAACCTGTTGATCTTGGATAAACCGATAATTTTTTTGTTGGGGATATAAGCGACTTTTGCTGTTCCGTCTATGGTCACGAAATGGTGTTCGCAGGAACTGATGACACTGATATCTCGTACCTTAACCATCTCCTCCAAATCCATCTTATTTTCGATCATGGCGATCTGCGGAAAGTTGGAATAGTCCAGTCCGGAGAATATTTCGTACACGTACATCTTGGCAATACGGTGTGGCGTTTCGTGGAGGCTGTCATCATCCAGATTCAGGCCCAGTGTGCCCATGACTTCGGTCATCAGGCTTTTTATGCGTTCGTAACGTTGTTCTTCTGACATTCCATTGTCGAAGGTGGGTGTCTCCAATCCTTTTTCGATCAGTTGATCACGGACCGCTTTCGCTTCTGGGGAGATCATATTGTAATCCTTTTCTTGCTGTCGGCCAGTGGTCTGCGATGGCTACTTATAGATGTTTCCGGAGCAGACATCGTTTTAGATTAGTGTTTATTTGTGGGATCTGCTACCACAGCAGCTATACCAAGACCTTGTTATTCAAAGCCATAATTATCTTAAACTCTTATCAATCTGAGCCCAGGAACCCTCCCGTCTGGTGTTCCCATAGTTGGGCATAGATCCCATTACTGTTGACCAGTTCTTTATGGGTGCCCTGTTCTACGATGTCACCTTTATCCAGCACAACCAACCGATCCAGTGCTGCGATAGTAGAGAGGCGGTGGGCAATGGCGATAACGGTTTTGCCTTCCATCAATTTATACAAGCTGGCCTGAATAGCGGCTTCGACTTCTGAATCCAAGGCAGATGTTGCTTCATCTAATACCAGAATAGGTGCATCTTTCAGTAGCACTCGGGCAATGGCGATGCGTTGGCGTTGACCGCCGGATAGTTTGACCCCGCGCTCTCCTACATGGGCGTCGTACCCCGTTCTGCCTTGAGGATCAGTAAGGCCAAGAATAAATTCGTGGGCTTCCGCTTTCTTGGCGGCTTCGATCATCTGCTCTTCACTGGCGTCGGGTTTGCCGTAGAGTAGATTGTCCCGTACGGAACGGTGCAGCAGGGCTGTATCCTGAGTCACCATACCGATCTGTTCCCTAAGCGAATCCTGCAAACAGCTTCTTATGTCCTGCCCGTCTACAGTGATGGTGCCTGATTCAATATCAAAGAAACGCATCAACAGATTAACCACCGTCGATTTACCCGCCCCGGAGCGGCCCACCAGGCCAATTTTTTCTCCGGGTTGAATATTAAGGTTTAAGCTTTCTATAACTTTTTTATTTTCGCCGTAGTGGAAACAGACATCATCGAACCGGATATGACCGTTACTGACCCGTATTTTTTCGGCACTGCTTTGATCTTCGATCTCCAGGGGTTGTGACAGTGTTTCCATACCATCGGCGACGGTACCGATGTTTTCAAAAAGAGCGCTGATCTCCCACATAATCCAATGAGCCATACCGTTCAAACGCAGAGCCAGAGCTATGGCGATAGCGATAGCGCCAACAGTGACTGCTTCATTGAGCCACAACCAGATGGATAGGGCGGCAATAGAGAATGCGAGCAGGTGATTTATGGTCTGTACACTCATGTTCAGGAGTGTGACCAGACGCATCTGTTTATGCACTGTTCCCATAAATGCATCCATACCTTCTTTGGCATATTCAGCTTCTCTGGATGTATGGGAAAAAAGTTTGACGGTCGCAATATTAGAGTATGAATCAACTATCCGTCCGGTCATCATCGCCCGTGCGTCAGCTTGTTCGGTAGAGATCTGCTTAAGCTTGGGAACGAAGTAGCATTGAATGCCGATGTAGAAAACTAACCAAATTAACAGAGGCAGAGCCAAGCGTAGATCTGACTGTGCTACCAGCACTAGCATAGCGCAGAAGTACACGGCCACGAACATCATTACATCCAGCAGCTTCATTACCGATTCACGGACAGCCAGCGCGGTTTGCATAACTTTGGTTGAGATACGGCCGGCAAAGTCATTGGCATAAAAAGAAACACTTTGCTTAAGCAGATAACGATGGGCCAGCCAACGGATAGCCATAGGGTAGTTGCCTAAGAGTGTTTGATGGGTGACCAAAGAGTGTAGAAGCCCAGCTAAAGGCAAAGCTACTAAGGGGATAAGGCTCATCAGAACCAGTGTCCCGGCTTCCTCATCGAGGAATGTCTCCCGGTCTTTATTTGATAGCCAATCAACTAACTGGCCCATGAAACTAAATAAACTGACTTCCAGAATTGCAATCGATGCAGTCAAAACAGACATCATAAGCAATGGCCCTTCCATCCCCTTAGTGTAATGGCGACAGAAACGGTAGATGCCTTTGGGTGGTTGCTGAGGATCTACGTCTGGAAACGCAGATACAAGTTTTTCAAAAAAAGAAAACATAAGAACCTGAACAGGGGTCGTGGCAATAGCTTTAGGATGTGAGCTAATTTATCAAGATTAGTTCAATAGAGCGATGTTTTAAGGGGCTTCAAAATAGTCTGGCTTAACAATTAGCGCCAGTCTTTAAGGCCATATTTCTGCAGAATTTCCGCTAATTCTCCAGATGCCCTTAGTGTCACTATTCCTTCAGAGAGGATCTGGGCAAACTCAGATGAATTTTCCAGGGCAGGGGAAAAGGCTATGTAGGATTTCATTGGTTCGCTGGAGCGTCCTGCTGCTTTAAAGTTTTCTGCTACCCCCAGCTGTTGGGCGGTATACCAGAAGACTTGATCTGCTTCTACTATCGCACCGACTCGCTTGAGATTTAGCATTTTGATACCACGGCGCAGGGGCTGGCCTTGTCCACTGAGAAGCGAAACATGTTCAGAACCGCTTTGCTGAATATAGTCGCGCAGCTCAGGGCCGTAATCGTAACCAGAAATAGCAACAAGCTGAATCTGCTTTAATGAGTCCACTCCTTGATAGCGCCAGTTGCTGTCCTTGTGGATAAAGAAGGTATTGCTGAGAATCGATAATTCCTGTTCCGGGAAAATAAAATGAGGCGCATCCCCAGGGAAAGCACCAATAATACCGTTTATATTGCCCAATTCCGCTTCCCTAATAGCGCGTGACCAGCTCATGACAATGTAGTTGACCTCATACCCCCTGGCAGAGAAGACTTTATTGGCAACTTCGATCATAAAACCCGGCTGGTCAGCACTGGGATCGCAGTTAAATGGGCACCAAACATCCGCAGCAATAGTGATCTTGTCAGCAGTTGCACTTTTTGCGAAAGCGAAAAGCAGAATAAGTACTGAGAAAAGGTGGCGAATAGACAGCATTCGTTTTTTTAGATTAATTCATTTATTTGTCCCTAATTTAGGGCATGCGAATGCTACCGGCAATAAACTTTTGGTATCAAGGAGCCTGCGAACAAGCCTTTGGCTTTCTCTTAGAGTAATAAAACCACTAAATAGTCTGAAGGCACCTAGTACGCGAAGGGTAGTGCAGGCCATAGTTTGTTATTAGCTTTAGCCGAGATGAATTATCCGTAGCTTAGTAAGAGGGATAGTTTGTCTAATCAGAAGGGCATAAAAAACGGGCACTAGGCCCGATTTGAAAATTGAGTGCATCTGCTTTCGTTCAGTATGCTGCAGTAACAGACAGTTCCACCAGAATTTCCGGGCGGGCCATACGGGCTTCCACACAGGCGCGGGCTGGTTTTTCGCAGTCAGCAATCCAGGCATCCCAGACCGCGTTCATGGCAGCAAAATCTTTCATATCACGGATATAAATAGTCACAGACAGCATCTGGTTACGGCTACTGCCTGCTTTCTCAAGCAAATCATCGATTTTATTCAGGCAGCGCTGTGTCTGTTCAGTTATGTCCCACTCAGCTTCGCCAGCGGTCTGTCCGCACAGGTAAACGGTGCCGTTGTGTTTTACGATACGGCTCATACGCTGTGTGGATTCGATACGTTCAATACTCATTAATTAAGACTCGATGTATTTCTTGTGCACACGACGAGTAATGCCGGTGAACAGGGTATAAGGAATAGTGTCGCAATGTTTAGCTACGTCGGAAGCGAGCAGGTTTTCACCCCACAGCTCCACGTAAGCGCCAACTTCAGCCTCCGGGATATCGGTCAGATCTACCGCCAACATATCCATGGATACACGACCAATAATCTGGCTTGGTTTGCCGTTGACCAGAACCGGGGTGCCATTGTTAGCGTGTCGTGGATAACCATCTGCATAGCCCATCGCAACGGTGCCGACGCGGGTCGGTTTATCGCAGATCCAGGTGCAGCTGTAACCCACCGCATCACCTGGTTGCAGATCACGGATAGCAATCACTTCTGAGCTTAGCGTCATTGCTGGTTTCAGTTGATCCGCGAGTTCTTGTGATGTTGCGAACGGCGTCGCTCCGTAAAGCATTATGCCTGGACGCTGCCAACTGCGACGTGCGTTTGTATGTGCCAGAGTACCTGCCGAGTTAGCCAGGCTAACAGACGCATCAATACCTGCGGTTGTTTCATCAAACAACTTGATCTGATTTGAGGTAGTATCCAGTTCCGGCTCATCGGCAGAGGAGAAGTGAGTCATCAATACCACTTCTTTTACCTGTGGAAGAGCGACTAGCTTATCGTACGCCTCTTTATACTCCTCAGGCAGGACACCGAGACGATGCATACCACTGTCCATTTTCAGCCAGACTGAGATGGGGTTAGCGATATCTGCGGCAGCAATTTGATCAATCTGGAACAGGCTGTGGACAGCGCACCAAAGATTATTATTGCTGATGTATTCCAGTTCATTAGCAGCAAAAAAACCTTCAAGCAGCAGAATGGGTAATTGGATACCTTCGGCGCGTAATTCCATAGCTTCTTCTATGCAGGCAACACCAAAGGCATCAGCTTCATTTTCCAGTGCTTCGGCTAGTTTTATTGCTCCGTGACCGTAACCGTCGGCTTTGATGATGGCGATTGCCTGCTGCTCAGGGGCAACGGACTTTGCCAACCGATAATTATGCCGGATCGCATCCAGGTTGATTGTTGCTGTGGCGGCACGTGCCATAGAAAACTCCTAATTAGCCGAAATAACGGCGCTGAAAATCCAGCTTAAACGACCATTACTGCTTCAATTTCAATGTCAGCACCTTTGGGCAGTGCTTTCACCGCATAGGCTGCACGTGCAGGGTAAGGTGCATCAAAGTACTTCGCCATTAGTTCGTTAACTTGGGCAAAGTATTCCAGATCAGATAGCAGAACTGTGATCTTAACAAAATCGTTTACCGTACCGCCTGCCGCTTCTGCAACGGCCTTCAGGTTTTCAAACACTTGAACTGCCTGCGCCTCAAATGACTCTGTTACCATCTCCATGGTTTCGGGGTTTAGAGGAATCTGGCCAGACAGGTATACAGTGTTACCTGCTTTCACTGCCTGCGAGTATGTACCAATAGCAGCAGGTGCTTTATCAGTAGAGATAATAGATTTATTGCTCATTGTATATCGTCCTTTAGAAAATAGGATGGCGTCGGCCTAAAAAGTGGTGGTAGGCCCGCGCCGGTGGGATCGTAAAATTCGTTTTTATGCGTATCGGGCTATAGAAAGCCCTTCTGGATCAATATCCGTTTTCTGTTGGCTAATCACGTCTGCAACGTATTTACCGGAGCCAAGCGACATGGTCCAACCCAGTGTCCCATGTCCCGTATTGAGGAACAGGTTGGAGTATTTTGTTTCTCCCAATATAGGGGTACCGTCCGGGGTCATTGGGCGCAGGCCGGTCCAGAATTCGGCATGTTCAATATCACCACCACCTGGGAAAAGGTCTTTAACGACAAACTCGACATTGGCGCGGCGCTTTTCCTGTAGCTCTTTGTTGTAGGAGGCAATTTCTGCAGTACCACCCACACGGATACGGTCGTCGAAACGGGTTACGGCCACTTTGTAGGTTTCATCCATCACGGTTGAAGTGGGGGCCTTACCAGCATCAACAATAGGCAGCGTTAGTGAGTAACCTTTTATCGGGTAAACCGGAACTTTGACATCAATCTCTGCCAGAATAGGAGTTGAGTAGCTACCCATAGCAACCAGATAGGAATCGGCTGTCATTTTGCCGCGTGATGTAGATACATCGACAATCTTATCGCCTTCTCTGTTGATGCTGAGAATGTCTGTCTTCATTACAAACTTCACGCCCAGCTTCTTGCATTCATCAGCAAGTGCATTATTGAACTTGAAACAATCACCGGTTTCATCGCCTGGCAGGCGCAGGCCTCCGACGATTTTTTCTTTCACATTAGCCAAGGCTGGTTCGTGTTCGACACAACCCTCTGTGTCTAAAACCTGAAAGTTCACGCCGCATTCTTGTAGTACAGAGATATCTTTTTTCGAAGCATCAACCTGCTTCTGGGTGCGGAATACCTGTAGCGTACCTTTGGTGCGTTGGTCGTAGTTGATATCCAGTTCGTTACGCAGATCGATAAAACAATCTCGGCTGTATTCCGCCAGACGCATCATGCGTGCTTTGTTAACGTGGTATGCACCTTCAGTGCAGTTGGTCAGCATCTTTGTCATCCAACTCAGAGTCTGTGGGTCTACCTCTTTACCATTAATCATAAATGGAGCCAGATCTTGCATCAGCCACTTGATAGCTTTTAATGGAATACCTGGCCCAGCCCAAGGTGCAGAGTAACCGGGAGATATCTGACCTGCATTGGCATAACTAGTCTCTAAAGCGACATCCACCTGTCGATCGATAACAGTAACCTCATGACCTGCTTTGGCTAAATACCAAGCGCTTGTTACGCCAACCACGCCTGCTCCTAAAACCAGTACCTGCATAGTGTCACCTCACTTTAGATTTTATTGCATTGAGATAGATGAATTGGAAAACACTAGTTTATTGCTTTTTTTGTAGTGGAAGGTTTTGTATTTATTTTAAATTTGGTTTTAAATTCTTTCTTATTATGTTTTTGCAGGGGAAATTACTGTTATGGCTGAATTGAAGAAAAGAGTGCTGGATCGACTTGATCTCAATATCCTCAAGACCCTACAAAGTGATGGTCGGATTAGTTATGTTGATCTGGCAGAGCGAGTAGGGCTAAGTTCCACGCCTTGTATAGAGCGTGTGAAGCGTCTGGAGAAAGAAGGTTATATCGAAGGGTATTACGCCCGCCTTAATCCGCAACTCCTTAATTACAAAATGTTGGTGTTTGTCGAGATCTCACTTTCTTACCAGACCCCGGATGCGTTCCAGAGTTTTAATAAGGCGGTTAAAGAACTGCCCTATATTCTTGAGTGCCATTTGGTATCTGGTGATGCGGATTACCTGCTTAAAGCACGTATAAATGATATGTCAGAGTACAGAGCATTACTTGGCGATATGCTTTTGACCTTACCGGGAGTTAAGAACTCTAAGAGTTATATTGTGATGGAAGAGGTTAGGGAGACTCTAGAGCTACCAGTGGGGGATCGAGCTGAAGTCTAGTTCTTGCCTGCATGTTCTGGTGAGCTTGTACAAACATATATATCTGATTTGTGGAATAAAAGTGATCTAAAACAGCTTGTATTACGTGTATGTAGTAACCGCTTAAAGCACTTATCAAACATTGATTTAAGTTTATTTATCCCTTTTAGACTATAAGGGTATTTATGTATTCATCTATGAATAATAGTAGTAATCTATGAATCCATATCCTTAGCATGTACAGCGTGGAAGATAGCAATTATGAATGCTGGTAGTCGTTATACAGCAGACTCAAATATATCCGTTATTGCAATTGGTGCTTCAGCGGGCGGGTTGGAGGCTATATCCCACCTGTTATCAAATATTGGACCCGATATCCCTCATGCTGTAGTCATACTGCAACACCTTTCTCCTAACTATAAAAGTATGATGGCGGAACTCTTAACCAGAGAAACGCGGTTACGAGTGGTGGAAATGCAAGATGGTGAAGTACCGCAATCAGGTGTGGCATACGTTGTGCCACCAAACAAAAATGCAGTGCTAAGGGATGATCAATTTACTCTTCAGGATGCATTACCGGAAATATCTCCAAAGCCCTCTATTAATGAGTTTTTTATATCGTTGGCAGCAGAATTAGGAGAGAGAGCGGTAGGGGTCATCCTGTCTGGAACAGGTACTGATGGTACAGCGGGTTTGAGGGCAATCCAGGCTGCAGGCGGGATTGCGATTGTTCAGTCCCCGGAAAGTGCGAAGTATTCTGGAATGCCATTATCCGCGATAGATGCTGGTGCCAGTGATTTTATACTTGAACCAGAGGAAATTTCTGCAAAATTAATGGCTCTACCATCTGATATGTTGGTAGAGGTTGAGTTCTCACCGTCAACCCTTGAACGTATCATTCAGCTTCTGAATAAGGCGTGTGATGTAGACTTTTCTGGTTATAAAGTAGGAACTCTATCGCGACGGGTACGCAGGAGGATGGTGGCAACGGCTCATTCATCGATGGAGTCCTATCTAGAATGGTTAGAAGATAATTCCGACGAATTGGACATGTTGTCGAAAGACATTCTTATATCGGTAACGTCCTTCTTTCGGGATAGTGAATCCTTTGCGGGGCTAAGAGATTCGATTTCGGATATCCTCTCTAACATGGCTCCTGATGAGGAGTTCAGAGCTTGGGTTGCGGGCTGTGCCACGGGTGAGGAAGCGTACACTCTAGCGATCCTTATACTGGAAGAGTTACAGCAACAGTCTACTATCAATCGGGTTCAGATTTTTGCCACAGATATTGATGAGGAAGCATTAAATTTTGCGCGTCAGGGCCTTTATCCATCAAGAAGTCTAAAAGCGTTACCTGAAGAGCTATTGGAAAAGTACTTTATAGTTAAAAATGACGGTCAATATGAGGTGCATAAAAACCTGCGTGACATGATTGTCTTTGCTCGCCATAACGTTATTAATGACCCTCCTTTTCTACATCTGAATCTGGTGACTTGTCGTAATGTTCTTATCTATTTTGATAACGCATTACAGTCAAAAGTCCTGCAGCGCTTCCACTTTGCTTTGAAACAGGAAGGGGTTCTCTTTCTTGGGCGTTCAGAGAGTGTTGCTCAGGCTGAGCAGTTATTTATTCATACCAACCGCAGGGAACGTATCTTTCGCAAACATGGTGATAGCAAACCCCGTTTAGCTTCGACCATTAGTGCTAAATTACCGGTTTTACCTCGTGTTCGTTCAGAATCTCCGCAACTGTTGTTGGATGCGTTTACTGAACACTATGGGGTGACTGCGGCATTATGTACCTTGGATGGCAGAGTGTTACAGACCTCCGGAGAGGTTGAAACGTTTTTCAGATTTCCATCAGGCAGCTCAGATATCCGTTTGCCTGAAGTTATTGATCCTGTTTTTCAAACTGAACTGCTTGCTCTTCTCCATCAGCTTAAAAAGTCCCACTCTGCTCAATATGGCAGACCGAAAGAACTGGCAGAAAATTTTTGGCAGTTATCTCTTTCACCGGTCAGTAAAGAGGGTGAAAGCTGGGTGCTCCTGCTGATTTCTAAGCATCAGGAGTCGCCTAAAAATGTACCAAGCTTTTCTCATGACAATGTTTATTCCGATGAGCTTGAAGTTACCCGTGAGCAGTTACAATCTCTAATTGAAGAGCTAGCTACAGCGAATGAGGAGATGCAATCGCTGAATGAGGAAGCTCAGGCCTCCAATGAGGAGTTGCAGGCCACAAACGAGGAGATGGAAGCTGCAAACGAAGAGTTACAGGCCACAAATGAGGAATTAGTTAGCCTGAATGAAGAGTTGAGCATCAAAACCAATGAGCTGATTATGCTCAATGAAGAGTATTCACATCTCTATGATTCTTTCGATTTCCCAGTATTAGTGTTTGACAGTAAGCTAAATCTGGTTCGATTTAACTCCCCAGCAGCTATGGCATTTAACCTGCGTGGTAATGCGAGCAATATTCCAATTGGGCGAATCAAATTCCCTGAATTCCTATGTAATATCGAACAAGTGCTTGGTCTGGCGCTCTCCCATGCTGAAAAGCAGGAAGCTTTTCTGAAAAATGAGCACAAAGCCTATCAGTTAGTTGTTAATCCGGGGTTGAGCGAGCAGGGCGCTGTAAAATTTCTTGTTTTGAATTTACTTGATATCACCGAAATTCAGAAAACCCGCAACCTCTTAGCCGAATCAGAAAACCGCTTACAAACTGTGATGGAGAATACTTATATTCTTATCGCAACTAAGGACCTGAGCGGTCGATATTTATTCGCCAATGATGCGTTTTTAAATTCGTTGAATATTCAGGATATTGATTATGAAATGAAAACGGATTTTGATCTGTTCCCGGGAAGTTTTGCAGGTCAGATCTGGTCTAACGATCTCAGAGCTATTCGTGAATTAGGAATTGTCGAATCGGAATCCAGCCTCTTGGTTGACGGGAAGGTCCGTGTTTTTAGAACGGTCCATCAGGTTCTTCGTGATCATAACGGTACGCCTAATATGATTATCACTGAATCTGAAGATATTACGACCCGAAAACAAGCAGAAGAAAAACTTAAGATCGCAGCTAAGGTTTACCAGCAGGCAGGTGAAGGAATAGTTGTAACAGATAAAAATGGTTTTATTCTTTCTATTAATGATGCATTTACTGCGATCACTGGTTTTTCAGAAGTTGATTCTATTGGTGCTGGGATTGGACAACTTCTTCAATCAGGCAGGCACAGTAAGCAGTTCTACAATGAAATGTGGAATGTGCTGGATAATAAAGGGCATTGGCAAGGGGAAATCTGGAATAAGAAAAAGAATGGGGAAGTATATCCTGAGTGGTTAACCATTAACCGGATAATGAATGATAAAAATGAGACGGATTACTTTATTGCTGTTTTTTCTGATATTTCCAACCTTAAAGAATCTCAGCGAAAGGTCGAATTTCTTGCTACACATGACCCTCTGACAGGGTTACCTAACCGTAACCTGTTTCAGGATAGATTAGATAGTGCTTTAGCTCGTTCCAAACGGGATGAATCTTCGCTTGCCGTACTCTTTATAGACCTTGATAACTTCAAATCAATTAATGACACATTGGGTCACGATGTGGGTGATAGGTTGTTGGTTGAAGTGTCAGGCCGGTTACAGGCGGTTGTTAGAGATATCGATACGGTATCCCGCTTGGGGGGAGATGAATTTACCGTCATCATTACTGAATGTGGGCCTGCTGATGTACAGGATGTATCGTCCAGAATTTTATCGGACTTAACTGAACCTGTAGACTTGGATGGCCGCAAAATCTTTGCCTCCGCAAGTATTGGTATTGCGATGTACCCGGAAGATGGTGAAGACTCAAATGGTCTGCTTAAGTCGGCAGATACCGCCATGTATAAGGCCAAAGAATCGGGTAGGAACCGGTTCCAGTTTTTTCATACCGAGATGCGCGACAAGCTGCTTAAACAGTCGGTATTGGAGAGTTCATTAAAGTATGCCATTAGGCATAATCAGTTCCGCCTGGTCTTCCAACCAAAATTCTCGGCTGTGGACAGTCGTCGAATTGTAGGTGCAGAAGCTTTATTGAGATGGAATGAACCCCAGCTGGGGGATATATCACCAGCCGAATTCATTCCTCTTGCGGAGCAAACAGGCGATATTATCGAATTGAGCAACCTTGTTATTGATATGTTAGCAGAGCATATAGCTCGCTGGCTGAATAGAGGTTTGAATCTCCCGCCAATAGCTTTCAATGTTTCTACCAGAAGCCTCAAAGATGAGCATTATGCTAAAGAGCTCGTGTCGCGTATCGACACTTATATGATTCCGCATCAGTACTTTAATGCTGAAATCACTGAGGGCAGTTTGATGGGTAAGTCGTCTGTGGAAATTGAGAATCTCAATGTTTTGAAGGAACAAGGATTCTGCATCTCAATAGATGACTTTGGAACAGGCTATTCATCGCTTAGTTATCTTAAAACTCTGCCGCTTGAAGAACTCAAGATTGATAAGAGTTTTGTAGATGGGCTAGGAGAAGATGAAAATGATGAGGCAATCTGCCGGGCAATTCTATCCATGGCTAAGGCATTGGGTTTGAAAGTTGTAGCTGAAGGCGTTGAAACGGAACTGCAAAAGAACTGGTTGATTGAAAATAAGTGCGATTACCTACAAGGTTTTCTCTTATCCAAACCTTTGGAGGCTTTGGATTTTGAAAAAATTGTAACTCTGAACTGTTGATTGAGTAACAAAAATAATAAGAGGGCAAGGATGAGTTTTATTGAGCAATGTGAACAAGAGCAGTTGCACCTGTCAGGTTTGATACAGCCGCATGGTGCACTGATTATTGTCAATTCAAGCGGAGAGGTAACACACCTTTCTGATAACTACGATGCTTTTAACTTGTTTGCTGATGAGGTTCGGGTTGGTCAACTTTTACCACCGGAAATTCATGCATTACTGGATTTAATTCCTAAAGAAACCGGTAAACATCACCCCTCACAAATTGCTGCTGAGTGCGGTGACGTTTTTTATGTTGTTCTGAGTCGTACTGATGAAGCGTTTGCGCTTGAATTCTATCCAGGGCTGGAGCCTTCCACTGATTCACTTCCTCAATTTGATCTCCCCAGTACCTTTAATGACCTTGAAGAGCTTGGTTACTATCGTGAACAGTTATTAAGCTGGATTCAAAAGCTAACTGGCCACGAAAGGGTTATGTACTATCAGTTTATGGATAATGGTGATGGCCTCGTTACCTCTGAAGTCTGCAGTGATAGCAGCCTGGGTACCTATCTTGATCTACGTTTTCCAGCTAGTGATGTGCCACAGATTGCTAGAGACCTTTACGTGAAAAACCTATGGCGAGAAATCCCAGATGCCCAAGCCAAACCAGTATCTTTATTAGGGAAAGGTGGCAGGCCTGATCTGAGTTATGTTGACCTGAGAAGTGTTTCGCCAGTACACCAAATTTACATGAAAAACATGGGTGTAGGTTCTACGGTTTCTTTTCCGGTTATAAAGAATGAAAAGCTTGATGCACTGATCTCATGTCACTCATCATCACCAAAAAGTATTCCGCGAGAAAACCTCTATGAAGTGTCAGCAATGATATCGAGGTTTAATTTTTTACTTAGGGAGCTGGATACAAGGAAAAGGCTTGAACTGATAGATGAGTTTAATTTTAAGACTCAACGGTTGAGAAATTTGCTCGATACAACTTCATCCATGGAAGAAAGTTGGGATCTGCTTGCGGGCATTATAAAGTCAGAATTTGAGGTTGATACGGTAGTTCTCTGTTCGGATCAATTTACCTATATTTATGGCAATGAGCTTAATCATGAGTTCATCTCATCTTTAGATGACTGGTTTATCCACAACTCCGATGAGCTGGTTTTTTATACAGACAATATAAGCGGAGAGATCAGTAATTTACCTCTGTCAGAGGTAGCAGGCTTTACTGCACTCAGGTTCAGAAGTGGCGGTAACAATTCGCAATTAATTCGATTGTATCTTACACGTTGTGAATTCCTTTATGAGGTGCAGTGGGGCGGAAACCCAAACAAACCGGTGGAAAATCATGAAGGAAATATAAAAATTTCCCCTCGGCAGTCTTTCGCTAAGTGGATTGAAAAACGAATGGGCTATTGCAGGCCCTGGTCGTCACATACGAACCTTGAACTACACCGCTTAAGGGGATTATTGGAGTCGAGTAAAATGTTTGAGGCTGATATCTGATGGAAATGGCTATCAGTCATGGTATGCATGAAAGTTTAAGATCATCGACCAAAGCTCTGCATCAACAGTTAGATTCCCTCGAAGCACTTTTGCCCTTAAAAGGTAAAGGGCTAAACCGGGATACCTATAAAACAGCTTTGATCCATATGTATTCCCCTCATGCATTTCTAGAACAGAAGGTCGCACGTTCTATTCAGAAACTGGATTTAGATTATGACTATCAGCAAAGGGCCAATTTATTCAGAGAAAACCTTATTGCGTTGGGTGCAGATATAACTGTTTTCTCTAGTGAAGACCGTTTAGCTGCTCATGTAGATCAGGTATGTTCTATCCCAGAGATAATTGGATACCTATACCTCTTAGAAGGTTCTAAGCTAGGAAGTGATTATATTGCTCGTCGTTTGGCGAAATCCGCGCTTTGGGAAGCTGAATTCAGCGCTTTCTCGTGTTGTGCTGATCAGCGAAGTGAGTGGGATAAATATTGGTTATTTGTGAATAACTATATTGAACGTTGCGGCACAGAGGGGCAAATTATTGAAGCGGCTGAAAATGCTTTCCGATTCTATATTTGCTCAATAGAGAATGAAGAGTTAGCTCTTACTCAGCTCTAGAGCCGCAATAGTATGTTTTAGCTCTTATCCAAATGGGTAGAGTTCTTCCTCTTGGTCATCATCGTCTTCGTCGTTGATCCAACGCAGCGCTTCAAGTAACTGAGTCATGCGGTAGTGTCGGACTTCACCCTGTATAAACAGATCAGCTATCTTACTCATCCAATCGGTCCATTTTGCATCACCCACTACGGCTAAGCGATAAAAGTCATTTGCATGTTGAACGCCAAATTTAGCATCTTCCCAGAGTGCACCAGCCTCGAACCCTTCAAAATCCGGTGCAAAAGTTATCAGTAGTCGTACTTCAGGGTGTGTGTTTTTTACATGCTCAAACAGAGGCAGAAAGGTTTCGCTGTAATCTGCCGCGGTGAGAGTACCGTTGGCTTGTAGGACAATAATGTCGCCGGTTGTTTCGGGAAGAATGTAAAGCATATTTAGGGTCTATAAGCTTGTAGTGAGATGAGGGGGATTATAAAGACAAACCACGGAGTAGACTACGCAAATAGTCCTCTGCATTATTCTGAAATGTAAGTAAGGATAATAAAGTAGCTTCTGTCTGTGGTAGAGGGTTAACTGCTAATAGATTTTAACGCTGAAATTCTTAAACCTCTGTCAGCTTCATCTTTTACAACAGAGGCCTCAATGGAAAAGTACTGACGTAAATTTTCCACCGTCAGCACCTCTTCAGGGGTTCCATCTACCACTGCATTACCTCCTGATAACAGGATTAGCCGGTCACAGAAACGGGAAGCCAGTGATAGATCATGAATTGCCGCAATCGCGAGCTTCCCTTCCGAAGTCAGGCTTTTGACCAGGTTCATTAGATCCAGTTGGTGACAGAGATCGAGATTGGCGGTGGGTTCGTCCAGCAGCAGAATTTCAGCTTGTTGCGCCAGTGCTCTGGCGATGAATACCCGCTGCCTTTCCCCTCCTGATAGCTGGTCTGCTCTGCGTTCAGCATACTGTGAAAGATCAGTGCGCTTTAGTGCCTGCTCGATAAACTCCAGATCCATAGACGTTTCTGGCTGGTAGCTGCCCAGGTAGGGCGTTCGGCCCATGGCGACCATCTCTCTGACATTAAACGGGTAATCTACCGTATGGTCTTGCGGTACAAATGCCATTTCTTTTGCGATCTCTGTGCGGCTCAGATCCTTTAAGGACTTGTTGCCACAATGAACCTGTCCATGATCTGCAGGTAACAACCCAAGTAAGAGTTGTAGCAGGGTTGATTTACCTGCTCCGTTGGCCCCGATCAG
>NZ_JAAEQH010000068.1 GCF_024231755.1 Neptuniibacter sp. | reverse complement strand
TTATAATCGCTATCAAAACCAACCTGGCTGTCGCTGTCTACATAGATGTCATAGCCGGCTTCCACCCACAGAATGTTGTTGCGCAGTTCAACATTTTTGCTGCCAAGCTGAATTCGTACCGCGTCACCAACCTCCTGGTACACCGTGTTGTTGATCACTTGCGCGTGAACGCCCGAACTGGTGATCGCCTTTTCGAGAACAATGCCTTGATTGGTATTGGCATACACCAGATTGTTCTCTATCAGGCCCCAGAACGACCAGCGAGAAGAATTATTTGTGGAACCCTTGATACCTACGGAATTGGAGTAAGCTATATTCCCACGCAGACTGCTGCCACTATTGGACAACATACCTGTTATGTTGTTGTAAACCCGGTTTTCTGTGGCTATGGCGGAAGAATGGATAGGTACTGTGCCAGACGTAGACCAATAGTTGTTCCCTATTTTGATGCCAATGTAGTTATCATGGGCCACATTCTGGGATGCCTCCGCATCGTGGTTGACATGAATACCCAAGGCGCCACTGGCATCATGACCATAGACTTCATTGCCCGTTACTAAAACATTAGACTGAGCATAGATTCCTGTACGAGTGTTGTCAAAAACGGTGTTGTTGCTGACTACGATGGGCTCAGATGCCCCGGAGGCATATATCCCATGGTAGTTGTCGTACACCGTGTTGCCGCTTACTAATGTGCCGATGCCAGCTACATTAATGCCGTACAGATTTGTGTTAATCTGGCCATATACGGTATTGTTTAAGACTTGGCAATTATTGCCTCTGACATAAATGCCATGGGAAGATACTTGGCCAAACACTTCATTGCCCGTGATCAGGGCACTATCGTTGCCTGTGTCCAGCCAGATACCATAATTGTTATCGTACACCCGGCTGTTTGAAATCGTTACATTATCACTGTCAGACGTACTATTGCTATAGATACCATAATAGCCACCTGTGATATATAGGTGATCCAATGTAATATCATCAGCATGTACCAACTCGAAGACATAGCTAGCTGTCAATGTGCTTGTCCGGTCCAGAATAGCCTCATGATCCGTTTGCGTGGGGCCCTGAATCGTTACACCGGCATCATCCGACGTGATCACGACGTTTTCCAACAGAGCATATGTTCCACTATCCACATAGATGGTATCGCCCAGATCCAGATCATATGCTGCAAGCAGCGCCTGTAAGCTTGACATGGGACTGTCAGTGCTCTTGCCGCTGTTTCGGTTATCACCTGGAGCTGTAGTATACTCGTTGTCGGCAAGATCAACATCGTCAGCAATATTCACATAGTAATTTGTCCCATTATTGGCGATCTGGAATCCTTCATCCGATACATCACTCGGCTGGGAGCCTTGATCGACTGTGACCTGGATGAGGTACTCATTGTCCGGTACTACTCCGGGAGGGATTGTCCAGTCAAAGTAACCGGGGGCAAGGATGTCACTGGCAATGGTCTCTACTGGTACGGATGTAGCTGCATCCAGCAGTTCGATATCAACTCGATCTAAGCTAAGCCTGGCGTCATACTGGGCGGTAACCTGATTGGCTGTCAATGCGTAGTCAAAAATTGCCACCTCATCTATCGCCCCATCAAAACGAGAGACGCTGCTGTGAGTGTATGACCAACCAATTCGCAGAGGCTGAGTTTTGGATACGGCATCGTTAGTACGAACATCACCGGAAGCCTCAAGCTCACCATTGATATAGATCTTCATCTCACCCGCATCACGATCAATTACACCGATCACGTGATACCACTGACTCTGCTGAATAAGGCCCGAATTGGTATATATATACTCCGAACCGCTTATATCTACGGAGCCCAGCTGAAGATAACCTGTATTTCTAAGATACAGGTAATATGTGTTGTTCGAACTATCGCCCTTGTATATCAGGGGCATCCACGTGTTGTTAAAGGCATCAACTTTGAACCACAGGGACATGGTAATCTGCCG
Organism: Neptuniibacter sp.; assembly: GCF_024231755.1. Classification (GTDB taxonomy): domain Bacteria; phylum Pseudomonadota; class Gammaproteobacteria; order Pseudomonadales; family Balneatricaceae; genus Neptuniibacter. Next base: position 1,246 of record NZ_JAAEQH010000068.1, on the reverse strand, counting down.
GCGCAGGTCGAGACTGCCATCATCAGGTACGTCTATGAAGTCATCGGATCCATCAAATTCCACCGCTGTATTCAATCCATTACCGAAAGCACCTTCCACATCAAGCAATGGATCACCGCTGTAAGTTCCATCCTGCGTATTGTCTGAAGCATCCACCACGGCAGAACCCGAAGATTCATCCAGGTGATAATACACAATTGGCCCCTGAGCCATAACTATCGATTCATAAGCTGAATCGCCTGTCACCGCCGGCGCCAGGCCATCGGTATGCCACTGAACCTGCATTTGCTGGCCTAACTCAAACTTCTCCAGACCATTGGGAGAAAGCACCTGAACCATTTCCGCTGGACTGGTCGCAGCCTCGGAAGTATTCCCATAGACGCCAAGATTGATCCGACCTCCATTGGGAACAGGTTCATTGTTATATATAGAATCAGGATTACCTTTATCGACGCCTGGTGAAGTTGCCAGTAGATGGAAGCTGTCATCAATGCCATGATCCCCCTCGATCTGCTGGATGCGTACAGCATCAGCTATAACTCTGTTATAATTAGCTTTATCTGTAAGTTTCACGACCAACTCTGTGCCTGTAACCTGAACAGCGGACAGATACTCCCAGTTGGTTCCTGTATCACTAAAGTCATCTGGGGCGTAACGCTGGTCTATTATCTTGAGTGCCGCTGCATTTGGCCCATCGAATATTATGTACCGGGCATTACTGGCATTACCTGAAATTGCCTGCCATGTAGCTGCAATCTGGTAAGTTGTACCGGGTGTCAAGCCGGTGAATGTCCAGGTTGCAACGTCAGCGCCCGTGTCCGAGGAACTCTCCTCGTAGTTATCGCCGAAACCTCCGCTGCCGCTTACCAATGTCCAGTCCCCAACTCCTGAGAAGTTTACATCGTTGTTGTCGATAATTGTCGGCAAATCTATCTCTGCTTCGCTAAAGCCAAGGACACCATCAATGCCATTTGCATCTATAAATTGCGGATCAGCCGCGAAACTGTGTTTATCCAGATTCAGTTCATAAAACCAGTTGACATAATTATCAAACTCTATACCACCCCAATTAGCATGTTTACCTATGCCTGCTGTATAAAACAAGTTATAATCGCTATCAAAACCAACCTGGCTGTCGCTGTCTACATAGATGTCATAGCCGGCTTCCACCCACAGAATGTTGTTGCGCAGTTCAACATTTTTGCTGCCAAGCTGAATTCGTACCGCGTCACCAACCTCCTGGTAC
>NZ_JAAEQH010000067.1 GCF_024231755.1 Neptuniibacter sp. | reverse complement strand
TCTGCTGTTGCAATGGCTACAGCGATGGGTGCTTCAGCAGCACAGAATTACGCAGATTTTCCAGTAACGGTTAAAGGTTACAAAGGAGACGCTAAGCACTCAGTAGCTTATACAGGTCAAGCAGCGCGTCAGGTTTTACACACTTCCCTTAAAAAACTTGCAGGCAAAGGTAACGGTCAACCAAATGCTGAGCTGAAAGCTAAAATGTTGGCTTACTATGAAGGCAAAGATGCTGGCCGTTCAATTATCACACCAGCAAGCAAAGGTGGTTTTGTTGTAGCTGAGACTAAGGTTGATGAACTGTCTAAGAAGAAAAACCTAGCAGGTAAAGCTTATAAAGGTGCTGTTGCAGGTTGGCCTGGCAATATGACGGGTCAGGAAACTCTGAGCTTTATGATCGATAAAGCTTCAGCTGCAAACAAAGGTTATGACCCTCTAACAGGTTACGACTACGCTCAGCTAATCTCTAAGTTTGCTATGGGTGCGGTTTTCTATAACCAGGCAGTGGATAACTACCTGGATGAGAAACTGGAAGCGGATACAAAACCAAACAACAAAGCTTACAAAGATGGCGCTGCATACACAGGTAAAGAGCACGTATGGGATGAAGCATTTGGTTACTTCGGTGCCCAGGCTAACGCACTGAACCTGACTGCTGAGCAGGTGTACAAGGTTGCCAAGCAGAAACAAGAAGCACTGCAATACGCTGACCTGAACAAAGATGGCAAAGCGTCTCTGTACAACGAAATGACTTATGCTCATGCATACTACGCTGCTGGTTTTGATAAAGGTGGCAAAACTAACTACCTACACACAATCGTGCAGGCATTTGTTGATGGTCGTCAACTAATCACTGATGCAAAAGGTGAAGCTCTGACAGATGAACAGCGTAATAAGCTGAAAGGCTATGCAAAAACTATCGCTGATAACTGGGAAAAAGTGATCGCTGAAGCGGTATTTAAATACGCTGGCTCTACTTATAAAGATCTGCAGAAGCTGAAAGCTGCTATCGAATCTAATGGTGATGCAGCTCCGATCTTCCGTAAATACGCTAAACACTGGGGTGAGCTGAAAGGTTTCGCTCTGGCACTACAGACAGGTAAAGATAACCTGGGTGAAACAGCTGTTAAGCTGAACCGTCTGATCGGCTTTAGCCCTGTGTTACTGGGTAATACTCAGGTAACGGGTATAGATGCGAAAGGTAACTATGTTCAGTCCACTTCCATCGATATGGACGAGTACATGCTACACATGCTGAAAGTGCAGAAGCTGATGGTAGATCAGTTTGGTGTTGAAGCTCGTGGTAATGACGTGATGGCTGACCTGGGTGATCTGGCTGATAAGCTAGGTTCAGGTGCAAGTGCCGAGAACGACTAATTTCCGTTTGTTCGGGGACAGGTTTAAACCTGTCCCCAGACTCAAATGCTAGAACAAGTACTAACTGATTTTTATCAAGATCTTATCCAAGCCTTTTCAGAACCTAAAAAAAGGGTGTTCTGGGGGTATCTGCTATGCTCCCTTGTTATTGCGATCTGTTGGCTTAAGTGGTCTCAGGTAAGGTTTTCATCCGTTTTATTCAGCAAAAAAATCTGGTGGTCTGAATCGGCAAAAACCGATTACCTTATCTTTCTGATTAATCGCTTCGCTTTTTTATTTATAGCGCCCTTGCTAGTTACGCAACTGGCGGTAGCAACATGGCTTTTCCAGAGCATGCATGAGTGGATAGGTTATCGTCCTTTAATCGGCGAAGACTGGCCAGCCTGGGCAATAATGGGGCTGTTTACCGTTTGTTATTTTCTACTGGATGACTTTTCCCGTTTCTTTGTACACAAATTACTGCATGAAGTGCCTGCACTATGGGCTTTTCACAAAGTGCACCATTCGGCACGTTCACTAACTCCAATAACTGTATTCAGAACACACCCTGTTGAAGGTGTTCTCTTTTCTCTGCGAAGTACGCTGGTTCAAGCGATATCGATTGCGTTTTTTGTATTCTTTTTTGGTAAACGAGCAGATCTGATTACCGTTCTAGGTGCAGGAATCTTTACTTTCCTCTTTAATCTGACCGGTTCCAATCTACGACATTCGCATATCGCTCTTGGTTATTGGCATTGGCTTGAGAAGTGGTTGATATCACCTGCGCAGCACCAGATACATCATTCAACTAAACCTGCGCATTTTGATAAGAACTACGGTGTTGTGCTGTCTATATGGGATCGGATTACCGGAACGCTTGTGTATTCAGAAAAAGGTCAGCAGCTTGAATTTGGTTTATCCAGGCAACGTCTACCCGATGAGCAAAATCTTATAAAAATTTATACCGCCCCATTTTTTGAATTGGGTTCAGTTTTATTGAGCAAGATCAGGAAAAAATCAAAAGAGGCACCGAATAGTTAAGAACTATCATGGCAATGATAACGGTTATCGTTTATGATTCTATTCTTAGTTCAAAGCCTGTGCTTCATCCTTTCAGGACATATCTATGAAGAAGTTAACCCTCAGTAAGTTGTTCTCCTCTGTTGGTGCTATTGCCACTGTTTCCCTAGCCGCATTATTACCTTCTACTGCTTCTGCAGATTCTGGTCTGGTAAATGTTTATTCAGCGCGTAAAGAAGCACTGATTAAACCGATGTTAGAGCGTTTCACAGAAGAAACAGGGATCACTGTTAATCTGGTGACAGGTAAGGCTGATGCACTTCTTAAACGCCTTGAAGTTGAAGGTAGTGCAAGCCCGGCGGATATCTTTGTAACAGTTGATGCCGGTCGTCTGCATCGCGCTAAAGAAGCGGGTGTTCTTCAAGTTGCAGGCAGTGAAAAGCTTGATCAGGTTGTGCCAAAAAGTTTGCGTGATGCAGATGGTTACTGGTACGGCATGACACAACGTGCTCGTACAATCTTTTATGTTAAGGGTAAGGTTCAAGAATCTGAGCTCTCTACTTATGAAGATCTTGCAGATCCTAAGTGGAAAGGACGTATCTGTGTTCGCTCCTCCAACAACATTTATAACCAGTCCCTTGTTGCTGCAATGATTGACGCTATTGGTGTGGAAAAAACCGAGGCTTGGGCGAAAGGTCTGGTTAAAAACTTTGCTAAGCCACCATCGGGCGGTGACACTGATCAGTTGAAAGCTGCAGCGGCAGGTGTATGCGATCTGGCACTGGCTAACACTTATTATTTTGGTCGTCTTTTAAACAGCAAAGATGAAGAGAAACAGGCACTTGCTGCAAAGCTTTCAGCATTTTGGCCGAACCAGGATGATCGTGGTGTACATATGAACGTGAGTGGCGTGGGTGTTACCAAACACGCTCGTAACGTAGAAAGTGCGATCAAACTGATGGAATTTATGGCTGCTGAGAAATCCCAGATCTGGTATGCAGAAGTAAATAACGAATACCCAGTGATTGAAGGCGTAAAGATCCCAGCAAATCTGGCTACTATGGGTGAATTTAAAGCCGATGATATTGTGCTAAGTAAGCTAGGTGATAATAACCGTGCAGCGGTTGAATTGATGGATCGGGCTGGTTGGAAATAATCCAAATCTAATAAATTTTTGAAAGTAATTTTAACGCCTGTGACGGTTGTAACTGTCTCAGGCGTTTTCTGCTTGTATAAACCGGAATAATGTCTGTAGCGAATCTGCGAAAATCTGATCATAAGGTGAACTGGTTAGCATCGGGTTCAGTGCTTTTGGCGCTG
>NZ_JAAEQH010000066.1 GCF_024231755.1 Neptuniibacter sp. | reverse complement strand
CAGAAAGGCCCTCTATATCTGCCAGATGGCGAAAATCAAAAGCAAACACAGCAGAAGTAAAAGTTTAGAGAAGATTGATGGATACATTTGAATATCGTAATGGGCAGCTCTGTTGTGAGGATGTTGCCCTGACCCGCATCGCTGAAGAGTTTGGTACGCCAACCTATGTTTATTCTCGTGATGCGCTAGAACGAGCTTACTTAGCTTATGCCGAGGCATTGGAAGGGCAGAAGTCCTTAGTTTGTTATGCCGTTAAAGCTAACTCAAATCTGGCCGTGTTGAATGTATTGGCTCGCCTGGGTGCAGGTTTTGATATTGTTTCTGTAGGTGAACTGGAGCGTGTTCTGCGTGCCGGTGGTGATGCCACCAAGGTTGTGTTCTCTGGTGTAGGTAAGCAGCCTCATGAGATCAGCCGCGCTCTGGAAGCAGGTATTCGCTGTTTTAATATTGAATCAGAAGCAGAGCTTGAGAGAGTTAACGAAGTGGCTGCATCTGAAGGCAAAGTCGCTGCCATCTCTTTCCGCGTGAACCCTGATGTTGATGCGGGTACTCACCCATATATTTCAACGGGGTTGAAAGAGAATAAGTTTGGTATCGATATTGATGATGCGGTGCGCATTTATGCCCGTGCTGCAGAGATGGACAGTGTTGATGTCGTTGGAATGGATTGCCATATCGGTAGCCAACTGACAGAAGTGGCACCTTTCCTGGATGCTTTGGATCGTGTCCTCGTGCTGGTGGATACGCTGGCGGAACAAGGTATTACGATCAAACATCTGGATCTGGGTGGTGGTTTGGGCGTGTGCTACACCGACGAGGTTCCACCAACACCGCAGGAATATATCTCTGAGGTTCTTAAGAAAGTTGAAGGCCGTGATCTGGAACTGATCTTTGAACCAGGCCGCTCCATTGCCGCTAATGCCGGTGTAATGCTGACGCGTGTTGAATTCCTGAAATGTACTGGTGAGAAAAACTTTGCCATTATCGATGGCGCGATGAACGATCTGATCCGTCCATCTTTGTACAGCGCATATCAGGAGATTGTCCCTGTAATGCTGCGTGAGACTGGTGAAGCTCAGAGTTGGGACTTGGTAGGACCTGTCTGTGAGACAGGGGACTTCCTGGGTAAGGATCGTGAATTGAATCTGGAAGCGGGTGATCTGCTAGCGGTTTGTTCAGCGGGTGCTTACGGCTTCGTTATGGCGTCTAACTACAACAGCCGTGGTCGCCCGGCAGAGGTGATGGTAGATGACAATCAGCATTACCTGATCCGCAAGCGTGAGTCGCTGAGTGATCTGGTTAAAGGCGAGCAGTTACTGCCTAAGGATCGCTAAATGTTAGTCCGTTTTACCAAAATGCATGGTTTAGGCAATGACTTTATGGTGTTGGATCTTGTGACCCAGCGCCTAAAAGTAACGCCTAAACTGGTAAAAAAACTGGGTGATCGTAATTTCGGTGTAGGGTTTGATCAGTTATTGATAGTTGAACCACCCACCGAACCCGAAGTGGATTTCCGTTACCGCATTTTCAATCAGGATGGCTCTGAGGTGGAAAATTGCGGTAATGGCGCGCGCTGTTTCGCCAAGTTTGTAAAGGATAAACGCCTTACTGGAAAAACAGAGATCACTGTGCAGACGGCCAATGGTCGAGCTGTGTTAAATATCCATCCTGACAAGCGTGTTGAGGTGGATATGGGTGAACCTGTACTGCAACCTGATCAGGTACCTTTTACCGCAACAGAGCAGGCAAATACCTATCAGGTTGAGGTGGAAGGGCAAAGCGTAGAGCTTAGCGCGATCTCCATGGGTAACCCCCATGGTGTTTTGTTGGTTGATAATACTGAAACTGCACCTGTTGAAACATTAGGCCCTGCGTTGGAGTCTCATCACTGTTTTCCGGCTAAAGCCAATATCGGTTTTATGCAGGTGATCAGCCGAAATGAGGTCAATCTGCGTGTGTTTGAGCGTGGAGTAGGTGAAACGATGGCTTGTGGTACGGGTGCATGTGCGGCAGTTGTGGCTGGTAAGCTACGCGGTGAACTGGATATGCCGGTAACAGTTCATCTGCCAGGCGGTGATCTTGAGATTGAGTGGCAGGGAGTAGGGCAGCCGGTAATAATGACCGGTCCTGCGACAACGGTTTATGAAGGGCAGATTTTTGTATGAATGATTCAACACTGAGCGAAGCGCAAGTTGCTGAGTTTCTGCAAGCGCATCCCGACTTTTTCTCCAGAAATGCCAAGCTGCTTGAAAAACTGCATGTGCCTCACGAGACGGGGCGTGCTGTTTCTCTAATCGAGCGTCAGACGACCGTGCTGCGTGAGAAAAATCAGAACCTTACAGCTCATCTGTCGGACCTGATCGATATTGCTCGTCATAATGATCTGCAGTTCGAGAAAACTAAGCGAATGGTGCTGGCGCTGCTGGAAGCGGAAACGCTGGATGATATCGCAGTGGCGATCGATGAAAGCCTGTGTCAGGACTTTCAGAGTGATACTACCGCACTGGTTCTGTTCACAGAAAAACCATTGGATGTGAATAATCTACGTCTGATGCTGCGCGAAGATGCCGGTACGATCAGTAACCTGATTGCCACTAACCTTCCAAGCTGTGGTCGTTTAAGCGAGGCTGAAAACCGTTTTATCTTTGCTGATGAATCTATCAAAGTGCAGTCTGCTGCCGTAGTACCTCTGGTGCAGGGTGAGACTTTAGGGCTGTTGGCGGTAGGTAGTTATGATCCCAACTATTTCAGCAGCAGTCAGGGTACCGTTTTGTTGAGTTATGTGGGTGAAGTGCTGAGCCGTGTTGCCAGCAGGGTTTTACGCCTGCAGGAATTTTAATAAACAGCCTACTTTATTCCGGGAGAGTTAAGTGAAAGAAATACTGCTTGAGCAGTTCCTTCACTATTTGGCGACCGTACGTCAGCTCTCTCCGTATACCCTTGATAATTACAGTCGTGATCTGGCGAAACTGCTCACTTTTACTGAGGAGCAGGAAGTGCCTGAGTGGCAGGATGTTGAAGCTAAACATATCCGCCAATTCGTGGCGCAGATTCATCGTCAGGGCCTAGCCGGTTCAAGTATTCAGCGTACCCTCTCTGCTATCCGTAGTTTCTATAATTACCTTTCCCGTGAACGACTAGTAGAGCACAACCCTGCAGATGCGGTACAGGCACCGAAATCACCAAGGAAGTTACCTAATACTCTAGATGCAGATCAGATCGGGCAGTTGCTAGAAGTGCCTGTTACTGATGCTGCCTCTGCCCGGGATGCTGCCATTATGGAGCTGATCTACTCCTCAGGACTTCGTATATCGGAGTTAGTGGGAGTCGATATGTATGATATGGATCTGTCAGACCATAGCTTGAGGGTGAAAGGTAAGGGCAGTAAAGAGCGTGATCTGCCCATAGGTAGAAAGGCGCTTGAAGCGATAGATCGTTGGTTGGAATATCGTTACCAGCTGGCTGATTATTCAGAACAGGCGCTGTTTGTCAGTAAGCAGGGTAAACGTATTAGTGTCCGAGCAGTACAGCAGCGTATGGATTACTGGGGCAAGCGTTTAGGTATTCAGGGTAAAGTTCATCCACACCGTTTACGGCACAGCTTCGCCAGTCATATGCTTGAATCCAGTGGCGACCTGCGAGCGGTGCAGGAGCTGTTGGGGCATGAAGATATATCCACAACCCAAATCTATACTCATCTTGATTTTCAGCACCTGATGCAGGTGTATGAGGGTGCTCACCCCAGAGCGCATAGGAAGGACAAAAAATGATCCGTTGTATAACTTTCGATCTTGATGACACCCTATGGGCTGTTGATCCAGTAATCCGTCATGCTAACCAAACGATGTTTGATTGGTTGGCGCAGTACGCACCAGAATTTACTCGCTGTTATCAATTGCAGGATCTGATGACGCTTCGTAAAGCGGTTCTGGATGAAATGCCGGATATTGCTCATAGCGTTACCCGTATTCGAATTGCTCAACTGCGCTATGGCATGCTGAAGGCGGGGTATCAGGCAGATATAGCGGAGCAACTGACTCAGCAGGCCTTTGAGGTATTCCTTCAGGCGCGGCAGCAGGTGGAGTTCTTTGAGCACGCAAGGGAGATGCTCTCTGAATTGAAACAACAGGGCTATCAACTGGGAGCCTTAAGTAACGGTAATGCCGATATTCATAAGGTGGGTTTGGCAGACCTGATTGATTTTCAGTTTAAGGCTGATGATGTGGGATCGATGAAACCTGACCCGCTGATGTTCCAACAGATGTTACAGCACACAGGACTGAGGCCTGAGCAGGTTATCCATATAGGAGATAACCCCGAGCATGATATTGAAGGCGCAAATGCGGTAGGGATCTGGACTATTTGGGTAAATATGGGTCAAGAAGGCGGGTGCTCTATCGCTTCTGAAGAGGTAAACAGCCTTGATCAGATTCTAGAAAAGGTTGCTTTAATTAATAAGCAGGCAGAAAAAAGGGCTACTTTGTAGCCCTTTACAGTATTAGATAAATATCAAACTTTAAACTGACCAACCACGGTTTGCAGGTGGCTCGCCTGTCGGGCTACTTCTTCACTTGCTGAAGCATTT
>NZ_JAAEQH010000065.1 GCF_024231755.1 Neptuniibacter sp. | reverse complement strand
TTAGCTACCTGATTTAACGTGTATTGGCGGGAACCATGTACTGTGGTTAATGTAATAACCAGTTTATTTCTCAAGATAACACCTGTAACAACCGTTCGGCTCTTCCTAAGTTCTTACATGAAAATAAACAAAGAACCTGAACATAAAAAGCCAACAAAATCCAAGGGGATTAAATATAACTAGTTTCATGCAGTTGTCATAGTCATCACAGGCATTCCGTTTTAATTAATCCCCATCCAGCATACGACCTATTCCCCCAAGAACAGAACCTTCACCCTGATCGGAACCACCAGAAGAAGGAGCAGATGCGATGAGACGGTCTGCCAAGCGCGAGAAAGGTAAACTCTGTATCCATACAGAACCAGTTCCCCTTAGGGTTGCCAACCAAAGGCCTTCACCACCAAATATCATCGATTTCAGCCCTTTGACCATCTCGATGTCATATTCAACCCCCTCGGTAAATCCAACCAAACAACCGGTATCCACGCGCAGAGTTTCATTGTTCAATTCTTTCCTAACTATTGTGCCGCCTGCTTGAATGAAGGCCATGCCATCCCCTTCCAACTTCTGCAGGATGAAGCCTTCACCGCCAAAGAAACCTGCACCAAGCTTTTTGGAAAAAGCGATCTCAACTTTTGTGCCTAATGCCGCACAAAGGAAAGCATCCTTCTGGCAGATAACTCTCCCCCCAAGCTCTGCCATATTCAGGGGAACGATGGAACCTGGATAAGGCGCAGCAAATGCAACTCGTTTCTTACCCGACCCATCGTTAGCAAAATGGGTCATGAACACAGATTCCCCCGTCACCATACGCTTCCCGGCAGAAAACAGTTTTCCCATAAAACCCTGATCGGGTTCAGAGCCATCCCCCATCTTGGTTTCGAAAGAGATCCCATCTTCCATGTAGTTCATCATGCCCGCTTCAGCGATCACCTTTTCGCCCGGATCAAGCTCAACTTCTACAACCTGTAGCGCTTCACCGATAATTTCATAATCTACTTCATGGCATCTCATTACTTATTCCTTTTTAACTTAATCGCTTTAACCAATAGAGGTGTTGTACTGGTCTGGATACAAAGAGAAAACAGAACAACACCGTACGCAATTGACTGAATGGTAAACCAGGACTCCAACTCAAGAGGCAGTGATAAGGCGAGCGCAATAGTCACCGCTCCTCTGACACCTCCCCAGTAAAGCACAATCTGCTCCTGCCAGTTAACTTTTGTTCCTGAGGATAATGAGCCTGAAAACAGATTTATAACCGGCATTGTTACCAATAATCCAGCGGCCCTAGAAATTAAAACTGCGGCAATACCCAGTAACATCGCTAGCCACTGCTGTTCGAACATACCCCAGGTAATGGTCATTCCCAGTAGGAGAAAAATAAGTGTTTCCGCTAGCTGTCCATTAAATCGCCACAATTCCGCAAGCTTTTCTGACTGGTCCTTCGCGGTAGAACCGTTTTTATTCTCTCTCCTTAATAGTTCACCAAAACCTAATCCGGCAACCAGTACCGACATCACCCCAGATAGATGAAGTACTGATTCAGCCACGAGATACCCGCCATAAGTTGCGCTAACCATAAAGATCATCCGGGCAAAGTTGTCTCTGATAAACAGAAACAGCGTTGCCATCAACGCAAAAGTAATAACCCCAACTAAAGTCCCGCCCAAAAACACCAATGCAAACCTTTCCACAGCATAAGTGACCGAGAATGTCTCTCCAGGCATCAACAACAGACTGCTGAACAAACCAAACAGCAATATAGCTACCGCATCATTAAAAAGGCTCTCTCCTTCCAGCAGAAGAATTACCTCATCCGACACGCCTACCTTCTTGAATAGGCTAATCACCGCCGCCGGATCAGTGGCTGATAACAAAGCGCCACAAAGTAGAGCCGCCAACCAAGGGAAATAATCTGGGTAACCAATACCCCAATATAAAAACGCTGCACTAACCAATGTAGCCAGCAACATCATCGGGGTTGAGAGCAGCAGAATAGGAAATAGTTTTTTTAATAACGCCTTCAGATCGATATGCAGGGCGGACTCAAAAATCAGAGCTGGCAGAAAGATATAAAAAACTAAAGTGTGAAAGTGATACCAACGCAACCCTGTATCGACTCCCAGTGATACGACAACTTCACTGCCGATAAAACCAGCCAGAACGAGAAGCAGGCTGTGTGGTAGTTTTAGAAACTGAGATAAGGGCTGCAGCATAGCCGCTACCAGCAGCATCGCTATAAATAACAGTATCAGATTGGCTGTATCCATCACGTCTCCCTACCCAAAATTGCTCGGAGTTTCGAAACACTCATACTGATTTTAGTTCCCTAAACCTAAGACATCAGTCTAAAAAACACCCAGAAATTAGACCTATGTCGTACGCAGTCTCCCTGATTTGATTATGTGTTAGTCACAATCCAATGATATTGTGTCTATTCAAGTTTGGCACAGTAGGCATAAACTACGTGTTCAAAAGATGGGATATATGTACATCTGTATGCTATTTGCTAGACAGTTACAGGTGATACGACAAAAAAATCAGGAGTTATGATTCGTGACTAAAGAAGTTGTAGTTCTAAGTGCAGTACGTTCAGCAATTGGTGGATTTGGTGGTAGCTTAAGCGGTATCGAACCAGCTGAACTGGCGGGACAGGTAATGAAAGAAGCTGTAAACCGCTCTGGTGCTGATCCAGAAAAGATTAACTATGTAACTGTAGGTAACTGTATTCCAACTGAATCACGTTATGCTTATGTGGCTCGTGTTGCATCTATTCAGGCTGGCCTGCCAATGGACTCCGTTGCGATGTCTGTTAACCGTCTATGTTCTTCTGGCCTTCAGGGTATCGTAACAACAGCACAGCAGATCATGCTGGGCGATTGTGATTATGGTATCGGCGGTGGTGTTGAAGTAATGTCTCGCGGTGCTTACCTGTCTACAGCAATGCGTTCCGGTGCGCGTATGGGAGACACTAAGGTATTGGATTCCATGGTTTCTGTACTGACAGATCCATTCGGTGCTGGCCACATGGGTATCACTGCTGAAAACCTGGCTGAGAAGTGGGACATCAGCCGTGAAGAGCAGGATGAGTTTGCTGCTGAATCTCACCGCCGTGCGGCTATTGCAATTGAAGAAGGTCGCTTCAAATCTCAGATCGTACCAATCGTTCAGAAAACACGTAAAGGCGAAGTAGTATTCGATACTGACGAGCACTGCAAGCCAGGTACTACTGCAGAAAAACTGTCTGGTATGCGCCCAGCATTCAAGAAAGACGGTACTGTAACTGCGGGTAACGCATCTGGTATCAACGATGGTGCAGCGTTCTTCGTACTGGCATCTGCAGAAGCTGCTGAAGCTGCTGGTCAGAAGCCAATCGCTAAGATCAAATCTTACGCAGTAGCGGGTGTATCAAACGAGGTCATGGGTGAAGGCCCAATTCCAGCGTCTAAACTGGCACTAGAGAAAGCAGGTCTGACTCTGGATGATATGGACGTAATCGAGTCCAACGAAGCGTTTGCGGCACAGGCTATTGCTGTTGCAAAAGGTCTTGGCCTGGATATGGAAAAAACTAACCCGAACGGTGGTGCAATCGCTCTGGGTCACCCAGTAGGTTGTTCAGGTGCATTCATTGCAACTAAAGCTGTTTACGAACTGGAACGCATCGAAGGTAAATACGCACTGGTAACTATGTGTATCGGTGGTGGTCAGGGTATCGCGGTAATCTTTGAGCGCGTATAACCTAACTTTCGAATAAGTACTCCCTGGGGACAGGTTTAAACCTGTCCCCTATTTCCAAATCTGTCCCCTTTTCTTTTGCGCTGGTCTACACTGACTTACAAAACTCTGTAATGGAACCTATAGTCAGATGTTGTCAGTTGGCGATCTTTTCTCATCGGAATTCTCCCAATACGATCAGGCCGAATTATGGAGTGCTCTGTCTCACTATTATTGCTGTAACGAAGACGAATTAATCCACCAACTACTGGATCAGATTCCTAATGAGGATTCCTCCAGCCAAGCCTCTTCCCCAGCAAAAACCTGGATCGAAACCCTACGAAAAGAACCAAGTGATCCGTTCTCAGTTAATGAACTGATGAGTAAATTCGGCTTAAACAGTGATGAAGGGTTGGCTTTACTATCGCTAGCGGAAGCCTTGTTGCGTATTCCAGATGCAGGAACAGCTGAAGAGCTGATAAGGGATAAAATTGAAACATTAGAGTTACATAACTTTCTCCCAGAAAACCAACAAAGCAGTTGGTTTGATCTAAGCACGGTCTGGGGACTGGCAATCAGCCAGCAACTCATCAGCTCAGATAAAAAGCCTGAAAGCCTGATTCACTCGCTCTGGGAGCGCCTGGGTAAAAGCACAACGCTCAAGGCTCTGAAATACACACTTAACAGTCTTGGTGGGCAATTTGTCTTTGCCGAGGATATACAGCAGGCACTAGAACAACGCTGTGATTACCCACCGGAATCCTCCCCATTCTCTTTTGATATGTTGGGCGAAGCAGCCATATGCGCTGCGGATGTGGACTTCTACTTCAATGCGTATCTGGAAGCAATTCAGGCTACCGGCGAACAGAATCAGCAGAACAATACCAGCATCTCTATCAAGCTATCGGCTCTACATCCACGTCTGGAAAATACAAAGCTTGAGGATCTGCAGAAAGGTCTGATGCATCGACTACTGCAACTGTTAGTCACAGCTCGTAATCTGGATATAGCCATTACCATCGACGCTGAAGAGTCAGATCGATTGGAACTTTCGCTACTTATCTTTGAACAGCTGATTCGCAGCGAGCTTTGTCTAGGCTGGGGCAAGCTGGGCTTAGCAGTTCAAGCCTATAACAAACGAGCGCTACCGGTATTGGCTTGGCTTGAAGCTTTAGCTCAGGATACTGACACCCCTATTCCTGTGCGTTTGGTAAAGGGTGCATACTGGGACAGTGAGATAAAACATGCCCAGCAACAGGGATTGGAAGATTATCCTGTATACACCCAGAAAGCCGCTACTGACCTCTCCTATCTGGTCTGCAGCCGTTTCCTGCTATCGCCGCAATCTGTATTACTACAACCGCAGTTTGCCACTCATAACGCCCTGACTATTGCTTATATACTGAATCAGGAAAGTAAGAAGAGTTTTGAGTTTCAGCGCCTGCACGGTATGGGTGAAAAACTCTATGCCGTGGTACAGAAGAATCACAAGATACCTTGCCGGATATACGCCCCTATTGGCTCACAGCAAACCCTACTGCCGTATTTAGTAAGAAGGCTATTGGAAAATGGAGCTAACTCATCTTTTCTGTTCAAGCTACATGACCCAACTATCCCAGTTAATAAGCTATTATCCTTACCATGCACACAGTTAAAAGAAGCAACCAGTTCCGCCTCAATCAAGCTCCCTAAGGATGTATTTCAACCCATCAGGGAGAACTCCTCTGGTACCAATTTGGGTAGTATCCTCTGTATACAAAGCTGGCAATCAGCCTTAACCTCAAATAATCACAAACAGTGGTATTGCCAGCCGGTTATTGATGGAGAGATATGCGAGGGAGATGAACTTACTCAGACATATTCACCCTATAAGCTGGACCAGGCGATAGGTTACCGTAGCTCCTGTTCCTCAGAGCAGATCAAACAAGCTATTAGTAGTGCAGAAAATTTTCTTCCTGTATGGCGAGCTGAGTCACTTACAAAACGAGCTCAACTACTACGAAACTACGCAGTCCTGCTGGAAAAACACAAAGATGAGCTTGTGAATCTATGTGTAAAGGAAGCCGGTAAATGTCTAGCCGATGCTTTAGATGAGATCCGCGAAGCCGTCGACTTCTGTTACTACTACGCAAATCAGGCAGAAGAAATATTAACTCCGCAAAAACTGGTATCCGTAACAGGTGAAGAAAACAGATTGTTTTACCAAGGCAAAGGGGTTTTCCTCTGCATTAGCCCCTGGAACTTCCCTCTCGCTATTTTCACTGGTCAAATAGCAGCAGCGTTAGTCTGCGGAAATACTGTCTTAGCGAAACCATCATCTCATTGTTCCTTGATCGCTTACCGGGCTGTGGAGTTATGGTATGAAGCGGGGTTACCGCCTTTTGCCCTTCAGCTCGTACCATTTCAGGGAAGCAGCCTCTCATCAGCTGTACTTAATGATTCTAGAATCCAGGGTGTTACTTTCACAGGTTCAACAACCACTGCAACAGAGATAAACCGTGCCTTAGCTAACCGTCACGGTGGCCCTCTCGCCACACTTATAGCTGAAACAGGCGGGCAAAATGCAATGATCGCTGACAGTACAGCTCTGCCTGAACAACTAGTGATGGATTGTATCCGCTCTGCATTTAACAGCGCCGGCCAACGTTGCTCTGCCCTTCGGGTTCTATATGTACAGGACGAGATTGCTGATTTGGTAGAGCAGAAACTAATCGGCGCAATGAACGAACTCGTAGTAGGCTCTACAGAAGATATCAGTACAGATATCGGCCCTGTTATCAGTAAATCGGCGATGGATAAGCTCTTCCAACACATCGAAAGGCAGCGCGTCAAAAACCGGATTATCCATGAACTGGAGCTGGATGACTTCCATAACAATGGCTACTTTGTTCCCCCCACACTGATCCGCCTTCACTCACTGGATGAACTCCATGATGAATGCTTCGGCTCAGTGCTGCATCTGATCAGATATGATCGCAATAATCTTGATCGTATGATTAGTGAGATCAATCGAACAGGGTTTGGCCTGACCCTAGGCATACATTCACGTAATGATCATTTTATCGAGCAGATCTGCTCTCAAGTTGATGTGGGGAATATCTACATTAACCGGGATCAGGTCGGCGCAGTCGTAGCCTCACAACCTTTTGGCGGTTTCGGGTTATCTGGCACTGGCCCTAAAGCTGGAGGTCCCAACTACCTGAAACGCTTTGTACGCGAACAGACCATTACTCGTAATACCACAGCCTCCGGTGGAAACAGGGAACTGCTAAGCCGCTCATAACAGCCAGGGGGCAGTTTCAACCTGCCCCAGTCCGTCCAACTATCATATTGGCTTCAATGAGTAACAGGGCTGATATTCCTGATAGTTGATTTTCATCCGACGCTGCTCCACAAAAGATGCCAGCAGTGTATCCAACGGTTGCATTATCTCCGGTTCACCTCTGATCTCAAATGGCCCATGCTCCTCAATTGCCTGAATACCTGGCTCCTTAACATTACCTGCAACAATACCCGAAAGCGCACAACGCAGATTTGAAGCAAGTTCAAACTCAGTCTGATCACTACTCAGCTGTAATCCCGCCATATTTTCATGAGTGGGCTCAAACGGTTTCTGGAAGTCTTCCGGAATATGTAGCTGCCAGTTGTAGTGGAAAGATTCACTCGTCGCCTTACGAAACTTAGTCACCTGCTCCAACCCTTCACGCATGGTTTCCGCAACCTGATGCTCGTCATCAACAATGATCCGGTACATTGAGGTAGCATGATCGCCCAGCGTTGAACGGATAAAATTATCCACCGTTGCAAAATACTCTTCACTCCCCGCAGGTCCTGTCAGGACCAGTGGAAATGGTAGATTATGATTTCGCTCATTAAGCAAAATACCCAGAATATAAAGCAACTCTTCGGCTGTCCCTGCCCCTCCTGGGAAGATAACAATCCCGTGGCCTAACCGGACAAACGCCTCCAAACGTTTCTCAATATCCGGCATGATGATCAGCTCATTCACAATCGGGTTTGGGCTTTCTGCCGCGATGATTCCCGGCTCAGATATGCCCACGTAGCGACCATCTTTAATGCGTTGTTTGGCATGAGAAATTGTCGCCCCTTTCATTGGACCTTTCATCGCACCCGGGCCACAACCAGTACAGATATTCAGGCCACGCAATCCCATTTCATAACCGACTTTTTTAGTGTAATCGTACTCATGTCGATCAATAGAATGACCTCCCCAGCACACTACCAGATCCGGCTTAATATGGGGCCTGATCGCACCCGCATGACGCAGGATGTGAAACACCTGATTTGTCGTCGCTTCTGAAGCGGTTACGCCGGGACAGAATTTACCCTGCTCAGATCCCACATACAGCAGATCCCTTACGACAGAGAAAAGATGCTCACGGATACCGGTAATAATCTCTCCATCCACAAACGCAGAAGCCGGGGCATTAACCAGCTCCAGCTGCACGCTGCGGTGCTTCTGACTGATCTGTATATCGAATTTACGAAACTTATCCAGAACCAGCTTGGTGCTATCTAACTCACTACCGGTATTCAGAACCGCTAGCGAACATTGACGAAACAGGCGATATAAACCACCCTGGCTAGCATCCTGAAGTTGATGCACTTCATAAGGGGAAAGTGAGTTAAGGCTATCCTGGGGTGTGACACTGGTGCTTACAAACTGCTCGGTCATCATGAGACTACCTCCATGGACCCAGAGTTGTTAGCTCAACTCTGAAAAAGGCCCGAAAAACGGCTGGTTACTATCAGCTATATTGTTATGTGCAGGCTGTTAACGTTCTGTGAATCTAAGGAAAGATATGAAGAAAAAATGAAAGGGTACAATCCACAGTTAACAGCTATTCTGACAACCAGCACTAACGTGAAGTTCCATGATTAACTGTAGAAGAGAAAACCAATAAAATCAAAAATCCATTTAAAATCAAAAGGTAAGAAGTTCTAAACTTGTTTCAGAATATCTTTTACAAACTCAGGCACAACTTCACTAGCGGGACCATAAATACGGTGATCAAAAGCAGATTCAACGCGTGAAGGTTCAAGATTTAACTCGACTGTCACAGCACCAGCGGCATTAGCCACTTCAACAAAACCAGCCGCAGGGTACACATGCCCCGAAGTCCCTACAGAAATAAACAGATCACAGTTTTCCAGCGCGTTATAGATATCTTCCATATACATTGGCATCTCACCAAACCAGACAATATCAGGTCGCAGGTTACCTGATGAGCCACAGCACTGACAGAGGTCCTCTGGCTGAGAATCCTCTTCAACACGATAGACAACCCCTGAATCCTTGCAGCGTAGATTCAGCAGTTCACCATGCATATGCAACAGGTTACGACTGCCAGCCCTTTCATGCAGGTTATCAATGTTCTGAGTGACCAATAACACTTCTCCGGGAAACTGTTTTTCCAACTCAGCCAGAGCCATATGTCCAGGATTAGGCTTAACCGGTTCGGAAAGCAGTTGCTTACGGCGCTCATTGTAAAAACGGTGAACAAGATAGGGATCACGATAAAAAGCTTCAGGCGTGGCAATATCCTCTACCTTATGGTCTTCCCATAGGCCATCTGAAGCGCGAAAGGTGCGGATACCTGATTCGGCAGAGATACCTGCTCCCGTTAAAATAACAATGGATTGAATTGCCATATTCACTCGCCTCTAAAAACTCGCCGCTTTAAAAACATTTCTGGAAAATTGCCTCTTGTCATACTCCCATAAGAGATGTATTACTAAGATCTATATAACGCAACTTCTAACGCAATTTCAGAAATTGTTTTTTTAGATACTATAACTAATCTATAAAGGACGGTCAGTCACCTTAACTTCACGCTGATCCAATATCAGTAGCTGACCGGAAAGCGCACTCATCTGAGAGACAAAAGTGCCACGAACGATAGATAGCGTTTACATCACATGTTTTGCTACTGCAGCTGCGGATCACTGTCCCGGCTGCACTCGCCCTAAAACAAACCACCACTTGGCTTGTACACTCCCCTCGGCTATAGAAGGAACCGGCTATGACCGCCTCTAAACTCTATATTCTCGACACCAACGTATTACTTCATGATCCAAAGTGTCTGTATGAATTTAAGGAGCAGGACATCACTATTCCGATGACCGTGCTTGAAGAGTTAGACGATATAAAGGACCGAAAAAAGAATGTCTCTCAGGAAGCTCGTGCTGCTATACGTGCCATTGATGACATACTGAGCAAATCGGCTGATGCCTCTGAGATAACTAAAGGGGTGGATATTGAGATCCCCATCACAGCAGTTAATTCCGATATGCGCTTGGGACAGCTGAGTATATTCCCTGACCACGAGCTGACTGCCCGTCAGGGATTCCTTCCTGATAACGCCAATAAAGATAACCAGATCATCAACTGCGCCCTGCACCTGCAGGCGACTAACCCGCATCGCGATATCATTCTGGTCACTAAAGATATCAACATGCGCTTAAAAGCACTGGGCGCAGGGTTGAAGCGGGTTGAGGATTACCGTACAGACCAATTGGTATCAGATATTGATCTACTACCAGCCGGGCACAGTAATCTGGAAGGTAACTTCTGGGATCGTGTTGATGATGTAAACAGCTATCAGGAAGGCAGCCATACTTTCCACAAAGTAAGCCAGGAACTTCTACCGGATACCTACCCTTGTGAGTACATCTATGATGACTCAGAAGAGTTTGCAGCCCGTGTTGCTTCTGTGCGTGATGAACAGGTCACCTTGATGGATCTAGGTGTAGATCGTCTGATGCAGCAGAACTGCTGGGGTATAGAACCGATCAACGTATTCCAGGCTTTTGCTATGGACGCTGTGCTTGACCCGGATCTGGATCTGGTCATTCTTAACGGCGCCGCAGGTTCTGGTAAAACCCTAATCGCTCTAGCTTGTGCGCTGGAGATGGTGATCGAACAGCGCCGCTACAACAAAATTATTGTCACTCGCTCAACTCCGCCAGTAGCAGAAGATATTGGCTTCCTCCCGGGAACAGAGGAAGAGAAGATGACACCGTGGCTCAGCGCAATTCAGGATAACCTAGAAGCGATGCACGAGCATGACGAGCGGCCACAAAGTAGTGTTAAATATGCGATTGAGAAGGCCAACATTCAGTTCAAGTCTCTGAACTTTATCCGTGGTCGTAGTATTCAGGATGCGATCGTCCTGTTAGATGAGGCTCAGAATCTAACTCCATCACAACTGAAAACTATCGTGACCCGCTGTGGTAAAGGCTCCAAGATTATCTGTCTAGGCAACCTCGCCCAGATTGATTCCAATTATCTAACCCCACTCACGTCGGGTCTGACATATCTGGTTGAGCGCTTCAAAGATTACGAAGGAGCAGCCAATATTCACCTTGAAGGTATCTTCCGTTCTCGCCTTGCGGAATACGCTGAAGAACACCTTTAAGGTAATTATTTAGCATAAGACTACCAAAGTCTAAAGAGCGCTAGAGCCCCCAAGTCTTAAGGCTTAGGGGCTTTTTCTTTTATACGGAATTTTGTTCAGGAGATTGTGACAGTTTTATTCCAGTACTGAACTACTATAATGCGCCGCACAAAAGCTTTTAATGCAGCTATCTCAACTGCGAAATTAAAGCTCTCACAAGGAGCTTTAATCCTCCCCTGAGATATTTCCGGGTGTCGGCAGTCAGCTATCACCCGGTATTTTTATCTATTTCCCGTCAGGGCTTATCAATCAGGTTACTCTGCAGTCACCATAATCGCTTCCACTTCAATATCGGCACCTTTAGGGATCTGCTTAACCGCAAAAGCTGCACGTGCAGGATAGGGTTCAGAGAAGTAACGCGCCATGACCTCATTTACCTGCGCGAAGTAGTCCATATCTGACAGAAGAATTGTCACTTTCACTACATCCGCCAATGTTCCACCTGCTGCTTCAGCTACAGCCTGCAGGTTTCTAAAAACCTGATCTGCTTGAGCCTCAAATGATTCAGTGATCAGCTCCATGGTTTCCGGCACAAGCGGGATCTGCCCAGACATATAAACAGTACTCCCAACCTTTACCGCTTGAGAGTATGTACCAATAGCCGCTGGGGCCTTTTCAGTAGAGATAATGCTCTTATTCATGGTGATCCCTGAAATAGTGATGATTAATAACGATACGAGTTTATTTTAGGAAGCGGCAGCGATCCGAACTTTAACCCGAGATGGTCGAGTGGGATAAAAGGTACACTCAAGCACAGTGGTAGCTTCTCGCTCATAATAGACCATAATGCCTTCGCCTTTATCCAACCAACGAACCTGATCAAAGTCCTGGCCGGACCAGTGAGCGCTCCAGAAACTGGATTTAGCCGCTCGCATGGCAAACGCTCTGGCACAATACTGCTCGGCCTGCTCACGATAACGTTTGCTCCAGCAGTCGAGCGATTTTTTACAACGACTTTGGTTAACTCGGGTATCACTTCGCTTATAGATTTGAACACATTGGCTACGCGCCTGAGCAGTGGAATACTTCCGGCACTGCAATAGATCGGCCTCATTAGCAGCCCAAACTACAGAAGGGCTAATCATAGTAGAACCAATCAATGTGCAACTGAAAAGTGATATCGCTAAAATTATTGCGCGCATCTAAATCCTTGAAGCGTTTGCTCAACTTCTCTGTAGTGTACACCGGACCTGAATGATTGCGTATAATTCAGCTCGTTTTCTTTCATCCTGAAAATATTGGATTCATTATATGCAGCGTGTTGACCTACTCTTGGTTGAATTAGGCTTTGCCAAATCTCGTACCCATGCTCAACGCCTGATTAAAAATGGAAAGGTCCAGGCTAACCTCAAGGGCCAATGGCAAGCCATTACCAAACCCGGCCTTAAAGTTGAGGCTAACATTGAGTTGAAAGTTGCCGAAGATCCAGCAGATCGTTTTGTCTCCCGTGGTGCCCTTAAACTGCTAGGAGCCCTAGAACACTGCAAGGCTGATCTGACTGGAAAAGTGGCGATTGATGTAGGCCAGTCCACCGGCGGCTTTAGTGACTGTCTGATCCAGAACGGTATTAGCAAAGTAGTTGGCATAGAGGTAGGTTACGACCAGTTAGCTGACAAGCTTCGGGATGACCCTCGTGTTGTCTGCTATGAAGGCATGAACGCACGTGAGCTTCCTGCGGAAAAGCTCTTAGCACATACGGACGGATCAGGCTTTGACCTCGCAGTAATGGACGTATCTTTTATATCTCAAACCAAAATACTACCTTCCCTGATCCCTCTTATGAAACCAGAGGGCCTGTTAATCTCACTGGTTAAACCACAGTTTGAGGTAGGAAAGTCCGGTATAGGAAGCGGGGGTATCGTCCGTGATGAGAGTCTCTACCCAAAGGTGAAAGAAAACATTATCAACTGTTGTGAATTACTGGGTGTAAACGTTACGGATTATCTGGAAAGCCCGATTACCGGAGGGGATGGTAACCGGGAGTTCTTGCTTATCGGTCAAAAGCGTTAGGCTTGTAGCCCATTCTGTAAAGCGGCTTCTTTTAAGCCTCTAAAGAAGAGTAAGTAAAGACGACTTCGACCAAAGAGCCGCTGTTGTCATAACGAACACTTTCGCACAGTTCTGTAACCAAAGCGATGCCTCGACCAGAGAACTGATTGGTATTATTTTGACTCTGTTGATTAAGCCAGGAGTCGTAGTCAAAACCATCCCCACTATCTTCTACACGAATCACCAAACGCCCACCGTTGGCTAAACGTGTGTGCTGTAAATCAAGCGAAACTGCACCAAACTGTAAATTTTCCAGGCGATGCTCACGCTCACTGAAATACTGCGCAAAACCTTCCGGCGTTGATTTGATAGAGGAATTTAATCCAAGAACACCATGATCAAGCGCATTAACGTACAGCTCAGTTAAGATGCTAAATACACTATGCCATTGATCTCCACCACCTTCCGATTCCTGTAGGCGACTCAACGCTTGGGCAACAGGGTTTATCCGACTAAGGCTTTGTCCCTGAAGCTCAAGATTCCAGTTCCAGACATCCAGAACTGCTGGTTCACTCGCTTCTTGCTCATCACTGTTAACCTGAGCTGTAGTAACAACTTTGAATTCTTCCGAAACTACCCGCCCAGGTATATTGATCAGAGAGATATCATCCTTCTGAGGATACTCACCAACAAAAATTCTTAAGCCAGAGAGAATCAGGTCAACGATATCTGTATCTTTCTCGTATACCTGCTCACCTATAGTATTAAGCAAGCGTTCCTCTCCGAACATCTCACCTTTTTCGTTTTCTGCTTCAAGCACACCATCACTTAACAACAGAACATGATCCTGTGGTTTTAGTTTAATGTGCTCAAAATGCAGATCATTCAAACTTCTTAGAATACCCAGAGGTGGATGACTGGAAGCTACACGCTGTTTCAAAAGCCCTTCAGAAACAACCATGACATCCGGTAAACCACCATTCCAGATTTTGGCACTCCCGTCATTCGCTAGGGTAACAACAGCGGTAGCCAGGAACATGCCAGTGGGTAACAGGCCGTGTAGCTTGCGGTTGATCTGAACAATAATATCTTCAGCGTCATAACCTTTCGCAGTCATAGCACGGAATGTCTCTGAAAGAGGCAAAGCACCAACTGTCGATGTTAAACCATGTCCGGTAAAGTCCCCCAAGAGAACATTCAGCTCACCATTAGGACGAAATGCACTTAACTGAACATCCCCACTGAATGTTTCAGCTGCCTGTTTATGGATACGGACCTGATCTTGAGCAACATTTCCAGATTCCACAGCACCACTGAACAACTGTTCAGCGACCTCTTCCTCCCTGGCTCGCAAGTGGTTTAAGTGACTTACCTGACTATAAAGCTGAGAGATACGACGCAGAGCAACTATTTTGCCTTCCAATAGCTCAAACGGGAACGGCCTCTGAATAAAATCATCGCCACCCGCATCAATCGCCTTACGAATTACATCCTGACCTTCTGCACCCGAAACATAAATAATCGGGATAAATGCATTACCGGCTAATTTTTTGATTTCGCGAGTCGCTTCGATGCCATCCTGCCCTGGCATGTTGATATCCATCAACACCAGACTTGGAGATTGCTGCTCAAATTGAGCCACTGCATCTAGTCCATTTTCAGCAAAGATTGCCTCTAACCCCATTTCCCTGACCATTTGGCCAAGAACTTCGCGGTTTAGGCGCATATCATCTGCAATAAGAACCTTATTATTTTTGTCAGATGCTGTCTGAACTGACATACGCTGCCTTAGCTCTCGATCGTTACAAACTGATCAAAGTTCGCAATTGTAAGAATCTTATGAACAGAGTCATTTGGTCTGGAGATAACAACTCTGCCTCCCAGCTTATCTGCATGCTCTTTTAACAGCAGAATCATACCTAAAGCGGAGCTGTCCATATAAGTTGCTTTAGATAGATCAACACAGAAAGTTGTACCTGCTACCGTTACATTTCGGTAGGCGTCACGAAAGTCCTGGTGTAGTGAATAATCAAACTGATTACTCACGGAGATGCTAACAGACTTTTTCTCTTCAGAACTGGTTACGGATACGCTCATATCAAATCTCGTTATACATTGAAAAAGGCTTATTCAGGTTCACTTAGAATAACTCTACGTCACCCTCTTCCATATCGTTTTGAGCAACCGTGCGTCCATCATTACGTTGCTGTGCTTCTTCACGCAGAGCTTTACAACGATTCATACAGTGTTGTGCAGCCTGCTGATCCACTTCCAATTGTGGAGTCACTACATTAGTGATTAAAGATGAAATTTCATTAAGGGAGTTTACATTGTGCTCCATGGAGCTCAGGGCTTGGGATGAAATATCTTCAAACTGAAGGGAGCGAACTGCATTATCCACAGTCCCACTCAACTGATCGCCAATATGAGAAATTTCCATTACTTTTTCATTTAGGAAGTGGTTCATATTCGACATATGCTCCAGCATGACACCCATCTTTTCTTTGGTTCCAATAGTGTCACTCATGTCGGTAGAGGCCATACTACCAACAGTACTGCGCAGTATTTCAATTGTCTCTTTTGCAGAACCGATCTCTTCGCGGATCTCATTATTCAGTTGTGCAGAGTTAATAGAAAGTGTGCGCACCTCATCTGCTACTACCGCAAACCCTCTACCCGCTTCACCGGCACGTGCGGCTTCGATGCTCGCATTCAACGCCAAGAGGTTAGTCTGGCTGGCAAGGCCTTCTACGTTTTCTATCAAGCCAAAAATGCCATCCAGTTTCTCAACCATATCGTCAATGTGATGAACTGTCTCGAGACTGTTTTTACTCACATCAACCATTATCTGGACAAACTGATCAAGTGTTTTGCCAGTTTCAAGAATAAAGCTTTGAATACTGAAGGCTTGTGCATCCAACTCCTCAGCCGGAATATCATCTTCATGTGTTTGAGAAATAATCTCAGACGTCAATTGTGCTTGGCGGCTGGCAAGATCATGCATGTTATGGAAGCTTTCACTCATAAGAGTAACCGCTTCTTTAATCAGACCATCTACGCGTGAGATCTCCTGATTAACAATCATCGCATCATGAACCAAAGTTTGTGAAACCTCATTCATTGCATGCTGCAGCTCTGGATCAACACCTGCTGAAGTCTGAGTAACCACCTGTGTCACAGCCTTGTTACGAGCAGCATCAGCCATAAATAACTGAGGAAGTAGTGTTACAAACAAAACTACAATACAGACAAGTGAAATAAGGCTATCGAGCGTCATAAACTGAGCGATGGCCAAAACCACTGTAGCCAACAATGCTACAACCAACATCACTTTTTTCTGGTTCATTTTAAGCTACCTTCATCAATTACTTTCCAGACAGATGCTGAATCAGTCTTTTTGCTATCTTATTCAACGGTACAATTTCTTTAGCCGCGCCATATTTCACCGCCATCCCCGGCATGCCCCAAACCAGACTCGTGGCCTCATCCTGAACTATAGTATGCGCTCCCGCATCAGCTAATCGCTTCATGGCCATTGAACCATCTTCGCCCATCCCCGTCAGCATGATAGCCGTTACTTTATTCACATCAATGTTATGTAACGAATCAAACATCACTTCAACAGAAGGTTTATGTCGGTTGACCGCCTCACGCGGATCTAAACGCGCTATCAGTTGATGACCATGCATTTTAACTGATAAGTGGTTAGAACCTGGGGCGATATAGGCACAACCGGGCTTTAAGATATCACCATCTTCTGCTTCTTTTACTTTTACCTGGCAATGGGAATCAAGGCGGTTAGCAAAACGTTCACTGAAACTCGCAGGTATATGCTGAGTAATAACTATAGGCGGAAGATTATCATGCAACACCTCAAGAATATCTCGTAGTGCTTCAGTTCCTCCGGTTGATGAACCTATCGCGATCACACTTCCCGTCGTTTTAACGATATTACCGGATGCAAGGCGATCATCATTAGAAACGTCTTTTCGATTTGCAGGCCTGCGGAATTTTAACTTTGAAGCCGATCCTGCTGCCGTTTTAACTTTTGTAACCAACTCTTCCTGGAACTGTTTCAATACCTCATCCGACTCAGAAGCAGTCGGTTTTGGCATATAATCTATCGCTCCCAATTCCAATGCCTGAAGGGTTGATTCCGCACCTTCATGGGTCAGCGATGACAGCATCACCACTGGCATGGGATTAAGTTTCATCAAATTTTTCAGGAAGGTAATACCGTCCATTTTCGGCATTTCAATATCCAGAGTTAAAACATCTGGTTTCAGCTCTTTAATTTTGCCTCGCGCATCGTACGGATCTTCTGCAGCTCCAACAACTTCAATCGCCGGATCCATCGATAACAACTCAGTCAACACACTTCGCACAACCGCTGAGTCGTCTACTATCAATACCCTGGTCTTATCCATATACAATCTAATTCCTTAAAACAACTCGACATCGGTATCGTCAAGATGCTGGTCAACATCCACTCGGAATGAACGTTCTTCTTCGATAAGACGCTGATCATCACGATGATCTAATTTATTAACCAACATGCGCCCTTCCGTAGGGAAATAAGCTACCCTTCTAGCTTGATCGCCCCCAAGATCCGAAGCCTCGAGTGATAAGCCTTCGTCTTGAATGTATTTCAAAATAAAATCGATATTCTGCTGGCCAATCCGGGTCGTTAATCCACCCATCATATCCCCACCACCGGTGAGCTTGACCTGCATTCTTTCGCGCTGACAACCATGTTTCATTAATTCGTTAATCAGCTGCTCCATAGCAAAAAGCCCATAGCGCATAGAGCGATCTAGATCACCTTGGGTTCCACTATCTGGCAACATAAAATGATTCAAACCACCATAACCTGCAACAGGATCATGGATGCAGGCAGAGATACATGAACCTAATACTGTGGTAATAACAATTCCGCTATTTGAAACGTAAAAGTCACCCGGTTTCACCTTTACCGCATAACAATCCCAACGAGGTTCCCAGAACAAATTATGGTGTTCAAACCCTCTGAGCGTAGGGGGAAGACTAGATGATCTCATGTTCATGCCCCCACCTTGCGATAGATTGTTTTACCTACCAGTTCGAAGCGACTTGCATGACGAGCCAATGCTTCTGAGTGTCCTACAAACAGATAACCGTCGGGCTTCAAAAGATCTGCCATTTTATCTAATAATTTCGCCTGAGTAGCTTGATCAAAATAGATCATCACATTACGGCAGAATATATAATCCAACGGTCCCTGAATTGGCCAATCCTGCATCAGGTTCAGGTAATTAAAGCTGATCATATTCTGCAGTTCTTTACGAACTTTAACACTGCCTGTGTTGCTGCCTTTCCCCTTAAGGAACCAGCGGTGAACTAACGCTGTAGGCAGGGTTTTAATCCGATCCATGGTATAGATACCGGATTGAGCACTACCTAAAACTTTCGAATCGATATCAGTGGCCAGGATTTTGATATCCCATCCCGAAACATCAGTATCGGCATCGAGAATTGTCATTGCCATACTGTAGGGCTCTTCACCGAGAGAGCATCCTGCAGACCAGCCACGCAACCTTCTGGTTCCCTGCTTATCCAGATCAGGCAGAATCTGATCCTTTATAAAATCAAAGTGATGACGTTCCCTAAAGAATGCTGTGAGGTTCGTTGTCAGCGCATTAATAAACTGAGTAAATTCCGCAGGGTGGCCATCGAGATAGCGTAGATACTCGTCGAAATTGTCAATCTTTAGCTCACGCAACCGTCTGACCAGTCGGTTGTATGCCAT
Source organism: Neptuniibacter sp. (assembly GCF_024231755.1). Taxonomy (GTDB): domain Bacteria; phylum Pseudomonadota; class Gammaproteobacteria; order Pseudomonadales; family Balneatricaceae; genus Neptuniibacter. The sequence continues at coordinate 18,132 of NZ_JAAEQH010000065.1, read as the reverse complement.
ATCTTGCTTATGGTCAGCTAGAACAATGCCTGCATAGTCATATAGCTCATCACGCACTTTTACAAAGTGTTGCCGGGTAAAAGTAAATTCGCGTTCTCTGTCAGAGCTATCTGTCATCCGATATCCTCAAGAAAAAGTTACAGCATACGGTGGAGTTGATCTGTCAGTTAAGACAGATCAACCTGTTTCAAATCAACTCTTAGAACTCTTCCCACTCATCATCGCTGCCATTGGCAGTAACAATTGTCTGAGGTGGTGTCACCGCTTTTTTGGCTTCAGGTAGAGAAGCCGTAACCGGTGCTGGAGCAGTATGAGCAGCAAGGGAGCGTATACGATTAACATCAGTCTCCGGTTTACCAGGAGCCGGTGCAACTTGTGCCTGAGGTTCAACCCCTGAAACTCGGAACTGATTCACCAGACGCTGCAACTGCCCCGCCTGGTCTTCCATGGAAGAAGATGCCGCAGCAACCTGTTCTACCAGAGCGGCGTTCTGCTGAGTCCCTTCATCCATCTGCGTCACAGCAATATTAACCTGTTCAATACCAATAGCCTGTTCACGACTTGCCGCAGCAATTTCGCTGATAATTGTGGATACATTCTTAATAGCATCCATAATATCGGCTAATGCTTTGCCTGACTCATCAACAAACAGGCCACCCTCTTCTACCTTTTCAACACTATCGCTGATCAGTTCTTTAATCTCTTTAGCTGCACTCGCACTGCGTTGTGCAAGGCTACGTACCTCAGATGCAACTACCGCAAAACCTCGACCCTGTTCACCCGCTCGGGCAGCCTCTACAGCAGCATTCAGCGCCAACAAGTTAGTCTGGAATGCGATTTCATCGATGACGCCGATGATCTCTGCAATTTTCGTTGAACTGGCACGGATATCTCCCATCGAGGTCACAACCTTGTTAGAGATCTCACCACCTTTTTCTGCCAACCTCTGAGCCTCAGCCGCCTGTTGGCGAGCCTGATCAGAGTTATCCGCGTTCTGCTTAACAGTACTGGTCATCTGCTCCATACTGGCAGCTGTTTCCTGTAAGCTTGCAGCCTGAGCCTCTGTACGAGAGCTTAGAGTCGCGTTACCGCTAGAGATCTCTGTTGCACCGGTGGTAATGCTATGACCTGCAGAACGGATCTCTCCGACCATATTGTTCAGGTTGCGCATGGACGCATCAAGAGAGTCGTTAAGTTGCGCAAATTCACCCTGATAGCTACCACTCATCTGCTGCGTCAGATCGCCCTCAGACAAAGCGCCCAGAACATGCTTAACTTCACGCATTGGTTCTACAACTGCATCCAGCATCTGGTTTACGCCGATAGCGATATTGCGCATAAAACCAGTATAAATTTCCACATCCAGACGCTGATCCAGCTCACCATGGGAAGCTTTCTCGATCAGTTGCTCAACCTGCTCTTCAGCAATCAGCTGATCAGTAATATCCACCCACTCTACGACGGTACCGAGGCGATCACCCTGATCATCAACAACCGGGTTAGCGGTTAGATTAAAACTACGCACACCAACCTTAATCCGACCGTTATGCGTACCTTGCAGAGCTTCCAGCATTCGGCGCTGATGCGCAGGGTTCTTATGGAAAATGTCGAAGTTAGATCCCAGGATTTTATCCGCGTCAAACTCTGGTAACTGCTCACGGATATCATCCTGTGCATTACGCATCATGCCCAGTACCGCGTCATTACAGTAAATAATCTCACCTTCGTTATCCGCCAACATCACATTGGAAGAGACATTATCCAAAGCTACCTTGATGCGTTGTGCTCGACTAGCAGCTTCCTTGGCATCATTCACTTCAAAACCGAGTTTCACCGCCAGAATTTTAATAATTCGCTTCAGCTCACCAGTTTCGCCGTTTTCATCCAGTGGAATTGGTGCAAGATACTCACCTTCGGATACATCAAGCATATGGCGTCTTGCCTCATTAAGAGGCTTAATGACTTTATTGCTTAGGCAACTTTGTGCCCCAAACAGCATAATCAGGAACGCAATGAATGGACCTACCATCAAGGCAGCCCCCGGCAAACCCGCCAGATAGATACCGGCATTGATCAGTACTGCCGCCAGAACCGCCACCATCGCATGCTTGCTCAATTGACCAGCGAGATCACTCTTCGAAACTCTATTTGGAGAAGGTAGGCTAGCCTCACCACGTTTGAGTTTTGAATAAAGAGCTGAAGACTGTTCAATCTCTTCACGTGAAGGTTTGGTACGTACCGACATATACTCAACAATCTCACCGTCACGGAAGATCGGTGTTACGTTTGCCTTAACCCAATAGTAATCACCGTTTTTACAACGGTTTTTTACAAGTTTTGACCATGGACGACCAAGTTTGAGTGTCTCCCAGAGATCCTTGAATGCAGCAGGAGGCATATCAGGATGACGAACCACATTGTGGTTTTTACCCATCAACTCATCACGGCTGAAACCACTGACCTCAATAAAGCCTGGGTTTACGTAGGTAATTATTCCTTTCAGGTTTGTTTTAGTAACAAGTTCCTGACCATCTCTGAGCTTAACTTCGCGATCCGTAACCGGCTCATTGATTTTCATTTTTTTTCCTCCGCACCCCGTGCCTAAGCTTCACTTCGTTCTGGCTGTTCAATCGCCAGTTCACCGGAATTCATTAATTCATCGATATCCATCAGGACGATCATTTTTTCATCGTGAGCTACCAATCCCATGATGAACTCTGTATTTATAACCCCACCAATCTGCGGTGAAGGCTGAATCTCATCCTGAGATAAGGTGTAAGTCTCAGCTACAGCATCAACGATAATTCCCATAATGCGTTCGCAACTGCCGCTATCAACTTTCACCACAATAACTACTGTGGTTGGCCCATACTCAACGGTTTCCAGACCAAAACGCTCCCTTAAATCAATAACCGGGATAATTGCGCCCCTTAGGTTCAGAACACCCTTGAGGTATTCAGGCATATCCGGCACATGAGTGACTGGAGTCCAGCCTCTTAATTCCTGTACCCGTAGAATATCAATGCCATATTCTTCATCATCAAGCAGGAAACTTAAAAACTGTTGACCATCGGTTCTCTGCTCAAGCATGTCCGATTGTTCCTGCCACTCCTGATCTGTCATGCAACAACTCCCTGACTAGAATCGTTTTTGAAGATCTCATTACGCTTTTTCGCAGCCCGAGCCGTTTCATGGTCCAGGCCTCTTTTCATCAACCCTGCAATATCCAGAATCAGAGCAACGCTACCGTCACCCAAGATAGTCGCACCCGCAAAGCCTTCTATGCGTTTAAAGTTAACTTCCAGACTTTTAATAACTACCTGCTGCTGGCCGTATAGTTCATCGACTACAAGCCCTACCTTCTGACCACCATTTTCAACTATCGCAATCAGGCTGTTGTCAGCCTCATTTTCGGGCTGCGGTAATTTAAACAACGAGCGCAGATTGATCAGAGGGATATACTCATCCCGGAAATGAAGCAATTTATTTTCACCGGCGATAGGGCTCATCGCTTTCTTGTCAGCCAAGATAGTTTCTACGATAGAAACCAACGGAATGATATAGGTTTCATCCAGAATACGGATCAACTGGCCATCCAGAATCGCCAACGTAAGCGGCAAGCTGACACTAAAGGTAGAACCATAACCCGGTTCCGATTTAACTCGTACATGTCCACCCAGGGACTCAATATTTCGCCGCACTACGTCCATGCCGACACCACGTCCAGACAGGTCGCTTACAGCATCGGCGGTTGAGAAACCGGCTTTGAAAATCAGCTCATTTATTTCACTATCAGAGAGTTGTTGATCCGCAGTAATTAAGCCATTTTCCAGCGCTTTTTCGTAGATTTTCTGGGTATTCAAACCCCGACCATCATCAATAATATCAATGATGATAAAGCCACCCTGATGGTACGCATCAAGTTGTACTTTGCCTGTTTCAGGTTTACCTGCCGCCAAGCGTTCTTCAGGAGACTCTAGACCATGATCAAGTGAATTACGGATCAGATGAACCATAGGGTCACCAATCTTTTCCATCACAGTTTTGTCGATCTCGGTCTGTTCACCGGTAATAACCAGCTCAACTTTCTTACCCAACTTGCCACTGACATCGTGAACCAGCCGCGGGAAGCGATTAAACACAAAACTGATTGGCAGCATACGAACCCGCATGACATCTTCCTGCAGGTCTCGTGTATTACGCTCCAACTGATCCAAACCGGACTGAAGACGCTCGACTTCAGATCCTGCTGCAATCTCTGCCAACTCTTCTCCGACCTGACCCAGCATCGCCTGGGTAATAACCAACTCGCCAACACGGTTAATCAGGGCATCAATCTTATCTGTATCTACTCGAATAGAACTACTTTCAGCAGCTGCTTTAGGTTTACGGGCGGCTGTACTAGCTGCAGATTTCGAAGCGGGTTTAGCAGGCGCAGGTTGAGCTGCTACTGGTGCAGGTGTTGGAGTAGAAGTTTCGAGTGATGTTGCAGTATCAATAGCTGGTGCAATTTCTACTTCAGCAGGCTGAGTAGCCCCTGCTGGAGTTTCAACCTGTTGTACAGAAGAACTGCTTTCTATTGCCGTTACGCTAAGCTCGCACTCGTCCTCTACCCATTCAAAGACCTCACGAACCTCTTCCTCTGTACAATCGGATATCAGGGTGATATCCCATGACAGATAGACCTTTTCTGGATCCAACTGATCCCACACTGGCAGTTTAGAGGTATGAACATCAACCGAAATATCACCCAGATCAGCAAGAGCCTCAAACATAAAGCTTGGCTCGTTACCGGTTTCTAAAAGAGTCGATTCCGGTACAAAGGAGATCTTCCAGCCAGATTCAGCAATCTCAGTAGCCGTAACGCAAGCATCAATAGTAATTCGGTTAACCTGCAGCTCACACTCATCCTCGACCCATTCGAAGACCTCACGTACATCGTCTTCGCTGCAATCAGATTCGAGAACAAGTCTCCAACTAATATGAACCTCTTCAGGGTTCAGCGTTGAGTAATCTGGGAGTTTATTGAGATTAGGTTCTGCATTTAAATCGCCAAGATCTGCCAGCGCTTCAAACATAAAGGCAGGCTCATGGCCACACTGTAGGAGATCAGTATTGGGAATAAAAATAATTTCCCAAGCTTCTTTTCCATTATTTCCAGCACTGTCGCTGGTATCAGTGCGTTCTTCTGAACCAACAGAAACACTATCTGGCGCAGGTGATGGCTCAGCCCCTAAGGCTTGCTGCAAACGATCATGTACATTTTGGATCATTCCTGGATCAGCATCCGGGCCATCCTGAGCGGCTTCCAGCAAAGCCTTAATACAGTCAACAGACTCAAGAAGCAGGTTTACCAGATCAGGTGTTGTATTCTGCTTGCCACTTCGCAACTCATCCAGAAGTGTTTCCACTACATGGGTAAAGTCCGCAACCTCATTAAAACCGAAGGTACCTGCACCACCTTTTATGGAATGCGCTGCCCTGAAGATAGTATTGATCGTTTCTTCATCTGCTGAATCCAAATTGAGCAGGCTGGACTCCATTATTTCCAGACCTTCGTAACTCTCCTCGAGGAAAGTCGCTATAAACTGGGATAGATCAATACTCATATTGGGTATTACCGTACAACGCGTTTAATAGTGCTCAGTAATTTTTCAGGGTTGAATGGCTTAACTAACCATCCAGTTGCTCCCGCAGCTTTACCACGCTGCTTCATCTCTGGTGAACTTTCAGTAGTCAGAACCAGTACAGGCGTAAACTTAAAGGCAGGTAGTTTGCGCAGTTCAGTACAGAAGGTTATACCGTCCATCACTGGCATGTTCACATCAGTCAATACCAGATCAAAGCGACCGGTTCTGGCTTTATCCAATGCCTCTTTACCATCACCTGCTTCAACAACCTGGTAACCCTCCTGTTTAAGGGTAAAAGTCACCATATTTCTTAATGAAGCAGAATCATCTACTACTAGAATGGAAGCCATTCATGTTTCTCCAATTTTTTCCTGCCGCATTGCGGTCAGTCCAACACTAAACTCTCAAGCATACCTAACTGCTGTGCTGTTTTCTTTAATGCTTCAGATGGGTTACTCCAGTGTAGTTCCATATCTGAACCTTGCACTTTTACAGTAAAGGCCGCGAGCAATTGAATTGCAGCCGTATCCACCCGGGACAGCTCTTCAGCATCCAACGTCAGAGGAGATGATTCATGCAGTAAAGAGGAAAGCTTACTTTTCCACTCAGCCACGTTAGCAATGGATAACTCTTCTGGCAGTTTCAGAGTACTCTCGGCGCTCATAATATTATCCTTATTCACTCGCTCAGATCTGCTTAATACCCAATCAAATGAGGGTAAGTAAAATCCCTAAGCTTTTTCTGTATTATAAAACTCGCTTAACTACAGCAATATGTCAAAGGCTTTTAGATGAAGATACATGAATTCAAAGTACTTTTTTAGTATTAAACGGAAGAATAAACAGTCTTGCGACCAGTTGTTTTAAGCAACGCTTTTGGATGCAAACACAACTGTTCATTAAAACACCAATTACCTTTCCTGCAATGATCGATATTGAACCAATCACCACATCCACCCTCTAACGATCCATATTGAGAAGAACTCTGTTAACTAATCCACTTGGGTAGATCGTTATGAATAACCGGTTAATACTGCCATTGGCTCTCGCTTGTGTACTGGGAGCTAATCTACAAGCACATGCAGAAAGCACCACACCTTCCCATAAGACCGCTGTTGCTACTTTCGCCGGTGGTTGTTTCTGGTGTACCGAATCTGACTTTGAAAAGTTGGATGGCGTAGTACAAGTTATATCCGGCTATAGCGGCGGTGAAAAAGCCAACCCAACTTACAAAGAAGTCTCCGGCGGAAAAACCAAACATACAGAGGCGATTCAGATCTACTACAACCCAGATGTAATCTCCTATGAAGGTTTGCTGCATAGACTGTGGCGTGTAATGAACCCCGGCGATGGTGATGGGCAGTTTGTCGACAGAGGCAAACAATACCGCCCTGCCGTTTATTATCATAATGATGCACAAAAAGAAGCGATCAGCAGATCAATTCAATCCCTGAAAGATAGCGGCGCGTACACCATAAAACTTGCTACAGAAATAGCTCCGTTCAAGAGCTTCTACCCTGCTGAGGAGTATCACCAGGATTACCATGTAAAAAATCCTCTCCGCTACAAGTACTACCGCAACGGTTCTGGCCGCGATCAGTTTCTGGCAAAGGTCTGGGGTGAAGATTATAAATTTGATTACTCCAAATTCAGAAATCAGGCTTCAACTGCAGATGAACCAGCTACGAAATACGTTAAACCATCGGAGCTGTATCTGCGCAAAACATTGTCAGAGTTACAATATAAGGTCACTCAGGAAGATGGTACTGAACGCGCCTTCAGTAACGAGTTCTGGGATGAGAAACGTGAAGGTATCTATGTAGATATTGTTAGTGGCGAACCCCTGTTCTCATCCACAGACAAATATAAATCAGGTACAGGCTGGCCTAGCTTTACGCAGCCGATACAAGGCGTATCTATTGTAGAAAAAGCCGACAACACATTGTTCATGAAGCGAGTGGAAGTGCGCAGCCCAATCGCCGATTCACATCTGGGACATGTCTTCCCAGACGGCCCAGCTCCAACAGGTTTACGTTACTGCATTAATTCGGCATCCCTGAGTTTTATTCCGAAAGAGGAATTAACTCAAAGAGGGTATGAGAAGTATTTAGATCTGTTCGAAAAATAGGAATGAAATAACGGGGCAGTTTTTCACTGCCCCGTTATATATTATCGATTATTCCAAGCAATACACTCTTCCAGAGTGACCCCATCACCACCAAAAATATCTAATGCGCTGCCGATTGTAAGATCGACCTTACCACCGGATAACTGATCAACCAGCTCCAGATCTTGCAGAGCTCTCGCGCCACCAGCATAGGTAACAGGAATTGAGCAATGCTGACCTAGCATCTCTACCAGCTCTTGATCGATCCCCGCCTGCAAGCCTTCCACATCTGCAGCATGGATCAAAAACTCTGCACAGTGTTCACTAAGCTGCTCTAGCGTATCGCTGTTTACGGCAGTTTCCGTCACAGTCTGCCAACGGTCTGTTGCTATATTCCAGCCCGACTCCGTACGACGACAACTCAGGTCAAGGATTAAGCGCTCCGCACCCGTTACAGCTTTAACCTGTTCCAGACGTTGCCAGCTGAATTGACCATTCTCAAAAAGATAAGACGTAACGATGACGTGAGAGGCGCCAGCATCAAGAAAATCTGCAGCATTATCCGCATTAACACCTCCGCCAAACTGTAACCCACCTGGCCAGGTTTTCAGCGCTAGCAACGCCTGTTCTTTGTTCCCGGGCCCCAAAGCGATCACATGACCACCCGTCAGATCATGCTGGCGATATAGGTCTGCATAGTACTTGGCATCATAGGGACTGACATAATTAGTATCAGCACCCTGATCATTTAAACTACCACCTACAATCTGTTTTACCTGCCCCTGATGCAGATCTATACAGGGTCTAAACTTGGTCAAATCAATCCGCCTTTTTCTATAGGGTTCTGTTCCGGGATTTATAACTGGGCATTCTACCAAGCTTCATTACTGCAAACATCTCTTATACATAGCAACCAGCAACTCAATTAAGTTCGCCCCCTGCTACAGACCAACTGGCATTAGCCAATCTCTGCTGCAGAAATTCAATAAACACTTTTACTTTTACAGGCAAAAAAGTACGGTGGGGATAAAGAACATTTACCCACTGCGGATCCGTTTCATACTCGGTCAGCAACGGAATTAAGCGCCCTTGAGATATATCTTCTTCCACCATAAAACCGGATAAGCGTACAATCCCACCACCCTGCAGCGCATACTCGTAAAGCGCCTCAACATTATCAGTAATAAAGTTACCTTTCGCGCTGACAAAGTGTTCCTTGTCCTCCGCGGTAAAACGCCATTGATTAAACACCTCACTGGTAGATAGGCGAAGACAGTTATGTTGTTGTAACTCATCAGGGATACTGGGTTTACCTTTGCACTCAATATAAGCCGGACTTGCACAGATAAAACGCTTCGACTTACCTAATGAACGGGCGACAAGACTGCTATCTTCAAGGTTGCCCAAACGTATCGCCAGATCAATACCTTCTGAAACCAAATCAACGGCCTGTCCGGTTAATTGCAGTTCGATGGAGAGATCAGGATAAAGTAGCTGAAACTCAGGTAATAACGGTAGAACCTGATGCTTAGCAAAACCTGGCGAGCAGTTGACTTTTAAACGGCCTCGGGGCGTTTGCCCCAACTCAGTTAACTCAGTCTCCGCATCGTCGAGTTCATGCAAAATTTCGCAGCAACGTTGATAAAAGCTTTGCCCTGCTTCCGTAAGACTGATCTGCCGCGTTGTTCGATTCAATAACCGAACAGCCAACCTAGCTTCTAAACGGCTAATCAATTTACTCACCGCAGAGGGTGACAACTGAAGATTTTGGCCCGCTGCAGTAAAGCTTCCTTCTTTTACAGATTCCACAAACGCTTGCATCTCTGACCAACGATTCACAGCACATTCCACACTTTTGAATTTATTTCATAAATCATATGACATCTATGCCATTTATCAACAAGTTCAATCTACCTATTCTCATAGAAAAAAGTGAGACCAAACCATGATTAAGTTATACACCCATCCCATGTCACCCTGCGCTCAAAAAGTCAGAATCGTTCTTGCGGAAAAAGGATTGGACTGGAATGCAGTACATGTTGACCTGGCACAGAAGGAAAATCTGCAACCGGAATATTTAAAACTCAATCCGCTGGGCGTTGTACCTACTCTGGTGCACGACGAAAAACCTATTATCGAATCCAGCATCATTTGCGAATACCTCGATGATGCTTTCCCCGAACCGCGCTTAAATCCAGAAGATGATTACCAACGTTCCCAGATGCGTTTTTGGATGAAACATATCGACGTAAAACTCCATCCTTCATGTGGTGCCCTTCAGTGGCCACTGGTTATGCGCCCTAGCATGATGGAAAAAAGTGAGGAAGAACGTCAGCGCCTACTTGACCAGATTCCGGAGAAACCGCGTCGAGAGCGCCAAAAACGCTTGGTATCAATGGGTCTGGAAGCTCCTGATGTAGTAGATTCGGTTGCCATCTATCGAAAAACTATTCTCCAGATGGAGAAGGCTCTACAGCAGCATGAATGGCTAATAGGTGACCAGATATCCTTGGCCGATATCTGTATGGCTCCCTACTTCCAAACCATCTATCAGTTTGGCTGGCAGGGCATGTATGCCGATTGTCCAAAGGTTGCCGCCTGGTTTGAAAAATGTTCGCAGCGACAATCCTACCAGGAAGCAGTATCTAGCGACTTCAGTGAAGAGGTTCTGGCTGATCTGCGCAATAAAGGGCAAGAAGCTTGGGAGGTAATTCAGCGCCACCTGAAATCGATGAATTGATTCATCTGAACGAGGATAGGTTTAAACCTATCCTCGTAAACATAATGCTCTCCAACAAAACCTCGCATTTCAAAAAATTACCCTCTATGATGTTTTAAACAAAAATAATAACAATGACATTGATGCTGTAGAGAACTTAGGGATTGTGGCCTCTTCAATTTTATTAGCTCGGCAACCGATATTCGATAAAGACCTTAATACTATCGCGTATGAGCTACTTTACCGTGATGCAGAAGGTAGTGGCCCGGGAATTCCGTTCAACGGCACCCAAGCTACTGCTGAGGTCCTGCTTCATGCTTACAGCAGCATATTGCAGAATGGCAAAGTCAAAACTCTTCCTGCATTTATCAACTTCAATGCTGATTGGTTATACAACGGTAATCTCCCCGCACTAAAGCCTGAAGCACTTGTGCTTGAAGTACTAGAAGATGTATCGCTCACTGACGATATTCTGCAGCGCATGAGGCTTATAACTGACGCAGGCTATCGCCTAGCGTTGGATGATTTTATTTACGATGAGAGTTGGAACCCAGCACTACAGCTAGCCAAGATCGTAAAAATTGATATACAACAGCTATCCCCCGCTCAGCTTATCCGTCACATAGGTGAGCTAAAAAAACACAATGTAACCTTGCTTGCTGAAAAGGTAGAAACCCACCAGGAGTTTGAGTATTGCAAAAGTCTGGGCTTCAAGCTTTTTCAGGGATACTTCTTCTGCCACCCTCAGCTTGTAGAAGGTCGAAAACTGACGGCTAATGATGCAACGATGATTCTGTTGCTGGCAGAACTGGATAATCCCGATGCAAGTCCAGAATCACTTCAAGAGATAATCAGCCGTGATCCTGAACTGGTATTGCGCATACTCAAGATTGTAAACTCAGCCCGATTTGCCCTATCCAGGGAGATCTCCAGCATCAATGAAGCCATCATTGCACTGGGCCTGGATGAATTAAAAAAGTGGGCTCTGTTAATCACAGTTACCCAAAGCAACAGCAACGCAAATGAGCTTATCCGCGAAATCCTGACCCGGGCTCGCATGTGTGAACTCAGTGCTAAATGCTATTCCAACGTCAATCCATGCTCAGCTTTTATGACCGGTATGTTATCCGGCATTGACGCGATGCTGAACCTTGAACTGGAAGAGGTCATGGTTCAGTTACCCATCTCAACCGAAATACAGCAAGCACTACTTTCCCACGAAGGCCCTCTCGGCCAACAGCTGGAGGAAGTTAAACACTATATGGCTGCAGAATGGGATCAGCTAAGTGAAGAAAATATTGAAGCCTTAGCTGCTGTTCAGGAGGAAAGCCTGAATTGGGTTCTGGGCACTATGAAAGAATTACATTAATACTGGCGGATAGCCAAAGACAATCAACATAGGTCCCATTACTTGCACATTTTTGCACTTTTTAAGGCTCAAAACGTTCCAGCTCAAAACTAACCGTACCGCCCTTAAACATCGGCAAATCCATGGGCTCTTCCCGCAGCAGTTTAACCAAGCCTACCCCTGGTGCATACCACTCAGTTTGAACGATTTCGATATCCTGATAACCAAGACGGGGGTCTGCATAGATACTGATTATTCCGACACCGGTAATGACTACACAACCACTAAAGGTTCCGGCCGGAACCGTCACCGTAGCGTCAACCTCGGTAATCTCATTAGTCATGGTAAACTTTTTCAGGCTGGGATCAGGTAACGAATGAAAACCTGTGCCACGTAAGATAAAAGGCTGGCTCTCCAACGTCCAGAAGCGCCCCTCCTCCAGATCAGCATATCCCGGAAGTATTTTTCGCTCAGCTTTATCAATAACAGGTTTCAGCTCAACAACTGTCCGCTTACCTATGCGATGGCTTCCTGTATCATCCTGCAGGATGTAGTAATCAGTGCCATCACTACTTCTACGCACCGAGACCGGTTGATCCGCATAGTCACCCGACATCTGCACTGGCCCCAAATTGGTGATAGAAAATTGCTCAATATCTACCTGATCAGCCCACTGGTTAGTCACTTCATAATGCCAAACAACTCCCTTATGCAACGGGAAGTAATCGTTCTCAGGAATATCTGACTGACAAGCAGAAAGAGCACCTAACAATATTAAGACTAGAAGACTCTTAACCCCACTTCTCATATCACTTCTCATGTCACTTCTCCGGAAGTGCAGGGTCAGGTAGTTTGACGAATTCAAGGCCAGGATATTTTAGCCCCATACGTTTCTGGTCTTTACTACTCTCTTTCAATTCTGCCGCTGGATTTATCTCACCAATCTGCAGATTGCCGTTTTGCATCTCTCGCAGTGCATCCTCTACCTTCCCATGAGTCCCCTGGTCGTATTCAAGGCGATAGGAACGAGGTTGTTCAGCAGGCTTAAACGTTTTTAGATCAGAAACCCAGATAAAAATACTCCCCTGTGTTCCCAACTCCTTATCAGGCTCTTCAATAACAGCAGAATGCAGCAGGAAACGCTCAGGCAATGCAGTGGTGGTAGGCCAGCCCTGCGTCTCTTTCCAGCCCTGATAACTTAACCAATAAAAAACTAAAGCCACGGTTACCAAACCCACTTTCAATAACCAGTGTAAACGGCTATAGATCAATGCAAGTAGCAGCAGCGCTGCCAAAAACACATACGCAATACTCAAACTCAGCAACACTTCACTCATTTTGCGTTCGCCTTCACTAAACTTTTCTGTAGCTGATTAATATTGGTCACTTTGCCAGACGGGGTCAGGGTAAAACGAATAGCTGTCGCTTCATCCCCCTCTTTCGCCAACAAAGAGGTGTGGTAATGCAACACCTTCATTTGGGGATTAACCTCTGCCAGATATACCGTCACTGGAACCTCTACCTGGTTTTCAGTTTTAAAGTAATGCACGTTAATAATATATTCTCCCGGCGGACGACCGCGGAGGGTTAACACTTCCTGATTCAGAGGATTAATAATCTCTTTGCCATTTACGACCTGCGTATCATTGGCCAGCCCCCGATCATCCCTATCCAGATGCATCAAACCGTCCTGTGTACGCTTGTACCAGACTTTCTTACCATTGGGGCCCGTGGCCCAGACGTCGATATCATTCGGGTCACCATCTGGCCAACTGACTGTAATCAGAAACTCAGCTTTAGGATCAATGATTCCGGTTTTTGCTGGAGGATTAAGCAACAACAGAGCGATTAGAAAGAGAAAGGTGAACGTCAACAGCGCGTTGAACAGCAGATCCGTAAAGGGATCAATATCAAAACTGGACTTACGCTGAAAAAGAGCCATGAGGATTACTCATTATCATCCTGATTTTGATTGCAGAACTCCTGGCCTAAACTGACACCTTCTGCAACGACGCCATCAGCACAACGATCCAAAAGCAGATACTGCAACCCAAGTAACATACTACTGACTAATCCCACCATAGTGGTGTTCATCGCTACTCCCATACCCTGGGTCATTTGCGTCATAAGTTGCTTAATATCCGAGATATCCAGATTCTCTAATCCAGATATAGAACCCAGCATCAACACAAAGCCGATTACGGTACCAAGCAAACCCAATTTAATAACCAGGCCGGAAATAAACCAACCTACCTGATGCGATCCCCTCAAAGATTCAGCCATAACCTCAGATAAAAGCGTTTTATCCTGTTCAGAATCCCCATTGCTTAGACCGGTAAGATAGTCCTGAATGACTGATACCCCTTTAGGGAAAGGAGGATAGTTTTCATCGGTTAAACCACTGAAATTTGTACGAAGATGTTCATGCATCAGCAACTGGCGAGTCAGGTACCAACTGCGGTAACCACAATGCATGGAAGCAAGAAAGAGTAGCAACAAGACGATAACACTGATCCGTGTAATGTCTTCTACTAGGATTTTTTCCAGTACACCAAGATCCCAGCTGACAAATACAGCTGAAACTATCAAACCGGCTAACAATAACCAGTATAAAAAGATCCGATACGAACTGGACGATGGCATAAACTTATCCCAGATTTCTGTTCCTTAACCAAACTATAAACGAGGTCACTGCAAATATCGGCACAGCGACACGCCTACAACAACAAAACAGAACCAAAATAGCACCGAAACAGAACCAAAGAAGGTCCGTTAAGCACTAAAGAGAAAAATATCTGTGTAAGTGCCTTTAATCACCGCCACCAACAAAACCGATAATTTTCCACTGCCCAGAAACTTGCCTATAACAGATTTGTGCTTTAAGGAAATTGTCGAAATAGGTTGAATACATATACCCCTGTTTACCACGGGGAGTATTAACCTTAATCCATAAACCTTGGCCATTTAGCCCTTTTACACGATCCCCCTGCATCCCCTCTACCGGCTCAATAACCTCATAAGAAAGGCTATCAATAGGCTCAGCTTGCAGATTGGGTTCAGACCTCACAAAAACATCCTCGCCGGCTACATAACCCCAACTTAACCAGAACTCATCAGGAAGATTATCCTTAACCGGAAGCACATTTGCTGGAGAGCAGATATCTCCTTTCACCTTCTGAAAGCTTCTCTCATTCAGAAGTTTCTTAAACATAGCCCAACCGGAACCTCTAAACTCCTCGCGAAGTTTAGAGTCATCCAATGAAAATATATTGATGAAATTTTGTTCATGACTGTGTTCCGGGTTGAACATCCCACCAAAATCACGGGAAATATAAAACCGCTTATCAACTCGCGTCAGCAGCATAGAAAGGTCTTTTTTCTCAGCCAACTTGTCTAATTGGGAGGTAAAACTAATTAACGAATCATCTGGCTGGTATTGGTTAGGAATATAAACTTTAGAGCTGTAACGTCCATCCGCGCATACAGATAGTGAAAATAAACCCAGACTCAATAAGCAAATTAAACGTAACAACATTCTGTATACCCTTATCTAATTCCTCACTCCCACCTTTCAATCCTATACTTAAGCAGAGAGTATCTAGGAATAATGCTTTATGTCTGCTCCCCACCCTACCCAGTTCTGGCACACTTTGGAAGACGGCAGAATTCAATGTGATCTATGCCCTCGGTTTTGTCGACTGAAAGAGGGACAAAGGGGGCTTTGTTTCGTGCGGGGTTGCGAGGACAGCTCAATAAAGCTCTACACCTGGGGACGCTCCAGTGGCTTTTGCATTGATCCAGTAGAAAAAAAACCTCTCAACCATTACCTTCCAGGGCAACCTATTCTCTCCTTTGGAACCGCCGGCTGTAATCTGACCTGCAAATTCTGTCAGAACTGGGATATGAGTAAATCCCGGGAGATGGACACCCTGACTGGCAAGGCGCTCCCAGAGCAAATAGCTGAAGCAGCATTAAACTACGGTTGTATGGGCGTGGCATTCACCTATAACGATCCGGTTATCTTTATGGAATATGCTCTGGATATTGCTGAAGCATGCCATGAAAAACAGCTTAAAACTGTGGCTGTAAGCGCCGGTTATATTTGTGAAGATCCGCGCAAATTTTTTTTCTCCGGTATGGACGCTGCCAATATTGATCTGAAAGCTTTCAATGAAAAGTTCTACAAGAGAATCTGTGGGGGAGATCTCAAAACTGCTCTAGATACCCTTCTCTACCTGAAACATGAAACTGATATCTGGTTTGAAATCACAACATTGCTTATCCCAGATGAAAACGACAGCAATCAAGAATTGGAAGCGCTTTGTGGCTGGGTCAGAGAAAATCTAGGGCCAGAAGTCCCTGTACATTTCACCGCGTTCCACCCGGACTGGAAGATGCTGGATAAACCCAGAACATCACCAGAAACACTAACCCGCGCCAGAGAGATCGCGATAAAAAACGGTATTTATTACCCCTATACCGGAAATGTCTATGACACTTCGGGTAGCAGCACCTACTGCCATAACTGTGGTGAGCTACTGATAGAGCGCTGTTGGTATGAGCTGGGCAGATGGAATCTGGACAGCCACGGTAGATGCCTAAAGTGCAGAACAGCTCTGCATGGCGTTTTTGAAAAACAACCAGGAAGCTGGGGAGCTAAGCGGCAAGCAATAAGGGTATGAATCAAAGGGGCAAGTCGCTAACTAACCGATCATGCTTATTTATCGATTGATTCGAGTGTAGATACCAAATCCTGAAACGCTTCACGATTGGATTCATTCAGATCCATCAACACACGGTGTGCAGCAATGATTCGCTGTTGCATCTCTTCCACAGATTCTTGCACCAGTGGAAGTTTCTTCAATTCCTGAACACTTGATGGCAGTTGATCAAGCAATACAAAGACATGATCAAAACCCATCGTCAGAAGAATACGGGTAATATCCGGGTTTGTAGATACCAACGCCGGTTTTTCCAGACCGCGCTTTTGAGCTTTGATAGACAGCTTGGCAATCAAACCAAGGGAAGTGCTATCGATTCCCTCTGTCTGAGTTAGATCAATGAGGATCTCTTTAACCTCAGGAGAAGCCAGAGATTCTTCCAAATGGCAATCCAGCGATGAACACAGAGTTAACCTTACGTCTCCGAAAAACTTCAGGACATAACTGCCGTCAACCAGCGCTGAGTAAATAGAACCTTCCTGCATTATCTGTTACTGCCTGCAAATCGTCATAATCGCAATATCATCAGGTGCATCATCGATTATACCGGGAAGTAAGCGCTCTTTGATCTCCTCCGGGCCTGATCCTTTAGTATCAATAACAGCATTTAATAACCGATTTTCCTGAGCTTCCATACCTTTTTCAGGAAGCATCTCCAGAATACCGTCCGAAAACAGAGTAATTTCAAACTCAGAAGGCAGATGGAGTGACTTTTCTTCAAACAAAGGCTCCGGGAAAAGCCCAACCGGCATCCCTCTACCCTCAAGAAAACAAGCCTCTTCACCTTTGCGCAGAACAGGCATTGGGTGATGCCCCCCTACAGCATAGGTTAGTTTGGAGGTTTCACTATCATATAACCCAATAAAAATACTGAGATGTTTACCAAGTTCGGTATCCAGCAGTTCAGTGTTTATTCGGTACAAAGTGTCTATGGGTGACAAGATGTCAAAACTGGATTCACGCCGAAAATTTCTTAACAGGCGGTTTGTCATATTTTTCAGTAGAACGGTGACCAGAGCCGACGAAGCACCATGCCCTGACACATCAGCCAGATAAAACAGCGTTCGATGTTCATCAATGGCAATAACATCAACAAAATCGCCACTTAAGTACAGTGATGGGATCAACAAGTAACGAGCACTGATCACTCCTGACTGAAACTGCCGGTCCGGCAGCATATTCTGCTGGATCTGTAGTGCCGCCTGCTGGTCAGCCTGCAGTTCACTCAGGCTTTTTTCAAGCTCATCACGATAATGAAAGTTTTTCTCTATCAATTCTGCCTGGGCAAGAAACTTAGCCACGGAATGGGCAAAAGCATCTGTTTCGTCACAAAGAGTATTCTGAACAAAGACATCAGCAGCCCCTAAACGCAAAGCTCTGAGAACCCATTCGTCTCTCTCAGGTGGAAGAATAGCAATAAGAGGCTTAGGCGCATGTTGTTCAGCCAAGGCTTGTATCTGATCTAACATCAGTTCTTCACCTACTCCAACAATGAGAAGAGAAAACTCATTCTCAGCCAAGAGTTCATGAGCATAGGTAGAACTAAATGCTGTAGAGATTTTCACCGGAGGTAACGACGCACTATTGCAGGTATCGATAATACAATCG
>NZ_JAAEQH010000064.1 GCF_024231755.1 Neptuniibacter sp. | reverse complement strand
TGAACCAGGCGGCTGTACCGTGAGTGCAGCCAAGAGGGTACATCACTCCACGCGAAAGCGGGCTGACTTCCTATCCAGGTCGCTCATCACGAAAAAGTTTGGCAAACCACTTTTATGAGGGAAGGCAGATGACGGCGGGCTTCGGCCTTAGCTGGTGCGCCCTCTAGTGTGACGAAAGTCCACATAGTGGCTCCAAGTTAGTATCGTGAAGTTGTGATAATGTGGTATGATTAGCATAGCGGGTCCTACCAAGGGGCTTTTGAGTGGCTCGAGCGGTCTGACGCGAAAGTGTCACGGGCCGTTCCTAGGGGGCTGGGGGCCA
The DNA here is from genome assembly GCF_024231755.1 of Neptuniibacter sp. Classification (GTDB taxonomy): domain Bacteria; phylum Pseudomonadota; class Gammaproteobacteria; order Pseudomonadales; family Balneatricaceae; genus Neptuniibacter. Next base: position 4,386 of record NZ_JAAEQH010000064.1, on the reverse strand, counting down.
GCAATGACCCCTGGCTACCCGACCGGCAAAGTTCAGAGGAAGCAATCTATTTGGTACGATAAGAGTGGCACAATGAATCACTTTTCAAGAACATTTCTGCTGGCGGGTGCAATTTTCATAGTTGTCGTCATTGTTATTGGTGTTTTGACTGTACTGCTGGGAGTGCTCGGAATAGGTGGGCTATGGTTTCTAAGTAGTCCGCCCTTACCTACAGATGAACAAATGATCAGTCACTATATGCAGTACGAGATAGAGTTTAATCAGTTGGCGCAAATGCTAGTCGATGAAGCGGATATCCTGATCGTCTTCCCTGACGATGAAAAATGTAATATATCTGAGAACTTGGATCAATCGATTATGGATGCGGTTGATCAAAGATGCAACGAGTATGTAAAGTCATTCAAGTTGCTTGGACTAGAATGGGCTTATAGCGGAGACGAACCACTGTATTTGTCTGTGCACTCTGAAGGTTTGAGTGTAAGTGCCATAAGAAGAGGATATTCCTACACGAGCGACCCACTGGATTTGCGGGGCGAGGTCGTGGAAAGCACAGAAGGGACTTGTAAACAGTTACCGTGCTATCGACAGATCGACGAGAACTGGTATATCTACTTGGACGATTGATCTTGTAGTTATCTATTCTTAACCCAAGAATGCTTTCTGAGGAAGGCAAAAGGTTGGTCTTGCACAAGTGAAAAAGCCGCCTAACCCCAATACGGTTCAGTTAAGGATAGTAACAGCCTCCGGGAATGGTTTGGAAGGCTGAGGCCAATGCCAGTGTTGTTTACGTTTCAATTTGAACTTTGACATTTTGCGTTTGACGACTCGCGGGTTGGAACGATCATCGCGTTCAGGCAAGCGGTGACGAACAATATCATTGAGTAGACGTTGATACAAGCGGGGCAACTGTTGTGGCACTGTCATCTGAAACTCTGAGATAGCATCACGAATGATCCGTACAGCATTGATAAAACTCAATCGATCGGGATCGAGTCCAGCTTGTACAGCAGCTTGGTGCATAACAGATCGCACCGCGTAGTGGGCAATCAATAAACCGTAGGCTTCTTGGATAACCCCAATGGGTTTCTGACTACGTAAGGGGATGTTAGGTAAACGTTGATGGGTATTCACCTCATCGATGGTGATTTCAATTTCCCAGCGTTGATGATACTCACAAGCCAACGTGTGAGCTGGGTACAAGTCTGGGTCCAACAATGAAGTAATCAGACGATGAAGCTCACCATGTCCATTTCGATGGGGGTCATCAATGGTATACTTGATAATGCGTACCAAGAGACGTTCACCGCGTTTCTTGCGATGATAATCAGAGGGATAGATGTATGCCAGGTAAGAACCGTCAGGTAGTGCTTTTACGAACTTGGGCTTGACGTGTGCAGGCAAGCGACCAAGAAAGTGGGTTTGGCGTAGCAGATATGTTTGGACTGCCATATCAAAGCTATGAAAGCCGCAATCCCACATCACGAGCATACCTGCCTTCACCGAGCGTAACATCCGTAGACCACCGACGCGTTCACTAGTGTGGCAAGGCCAGAATCCAGCATCACAGATGGTATGAGTGCCTGACTCACACAGATACACCGCTCGTGTCTGTGGAAAAGCACTGTCGCCTCGACCACCGCGGTGTCGACCGAAAAAGGCCTCGTTGGCTGGTGTGTCAGGAACATCTTCAACATCACCATCTATCGACATCAAACGCAAGCCAAACAGAAACGCGCCAGGTGTTTGTTCAGTGGCTATCGGTTTGCAGACGCGGTGGAACAACTCTACTGTGGATTGGGCTCCTAGCCGATAGCGAGCTTGACTAATCGCACTCTTGTTCGCTGTTTGATAGTCTTCGTCATCTGGCCAAATGTACCGCAGCCCTTTAACCATTTTGATCAACACTTGTTCCAAGGACATATTCGTGAACAGTCCCATAGCAACGCATAACATAAGCACCATCGTAGCAGGTAACTTTCTTACACGTTGCTCTTGTACTCCCAAGTCGATAATGACTGCTTCGACTGTGGCTTGGGGTATCACTTGCTCTAGTGCATTCAAACTCACTGCCTCGGGAAATCTGATGTTGTCTGTAATTGTCCGTAAACTGAATCCCATAGTTTGCCTCCTGCTTCCAAGGATTGCATATTATTATGCTCCTTGGCTCCAGAAGTCAAGCTCGGATTGTTCTTAACTGTACCGTATTGCGCCTAACCCTGCATCCAGCCGACCGGGCTAGTGCCCGCGCACATCGGCGGTCACACGCGCTTTCAATGTGTCTTGTAGCGATGGCTCTAGCCCGCAACCGCCCGGCGGCTGATGCTAGTCGTTAGCACGCCGAAGTGTAAAGGGCAAGCATACTTGTAGAGTAACAATGCTTCGAGATTTAAGGTCTTTTAGGAAGTGGGGTTTATTGCTGATCATCCTGGTGCCTGCTCTCAGCATTCTGTACTGTGTCTGGGGGTGGTTCGGTGCTATGGGGCCTCTTTACTGGCCAGTCCACTACCCGATATCCTACAATGGAACGTTGGGAATGTTTGCAAGTCTGATTGTGCTTCTCATTATTCTCACACAACTTCAGATTCGGGAATGGTGTCGTGTGGTACTGCTTCTAGTAACAAGCCTGTGCGTTGTCGCTGGCACTCTTTTTGCATTCTATGGTCTGTACCATTTGGACAGTGCCAGATTGGGTAACCAAGTATACCATCTTGCCTATGATACTATGAGGAACGGGCTGACTAAATATTGGCTTTGTGAATGTGAAAGCACAGGTACTTTCTGCGACCGTCACTCTTTTTACATCGGAGACTATTATCCTGAACCCACTGAGTTGATTGTTGATGAGAAAACTAACGAACTGAACGTGTGGATTGGCAACGAATTGATCTACACGCACGGTGATGATCCTCGTTGTCACATTGATCATTATTCTTGTTGGATTATTGATTAGGTAAATATCATTGTTGTGCAGGGCAGAATTTTCGCGGTAGCAGAGGTTTCGTGAAAAGTGAGGTAGGCGTGCTAACCGTCATTCCACCCGACCGTGCTATGCGCGTGCAAATCGGCGGCTCCGTGGTCTGAAACAGTGGTTTCTGGTCGAGTCTCTCACGCTAGAGCCGCACGGCGGGTGAATTTCACCGTTAGCCAGCAAAACAAGATTGATGTGCGATTCCATTTCTTGACAAAATAGAACAATTGATCTATATTTGGTTTGGGTGTGTACATGGCCGGTAATCAACGAAATTCATCGGTTGTGTCAAATTTAAACACTACAAAGATCAAAAGGAATAAAATGAACAAAAACGAATTTATCAACCAATATGCGCATGCTTGGAGAATCTTTGAACGTTTAGTGAAAGATTTTGATGAAGATGCATGGCTAAAAGCTGGACGTGGCAAAATTAGGCCAGCGCGGTTGTCATTGCATATCTTAATGGGCACCAAATATTATCTTGATGATTTCGACACGCCAATGCATTATCCATCCGGAAAGCCATTTAATTATGATTGGCAAAAAGTGAAAATAGCTGACCTGCCAACGCAAAATGATATTGTGACCTGTATTCAGGAAGTGCAGCTGAAGACGGAAGAATGGTTGACCAACCTGGATTATTCCGCTGAAAATAAACCATTTCCGTGGACTGGAGAAACAAACTTAAGCGTGGTCCTGTTTTTATTGCGGCATAGTCTATTTCATATCGGTGAGTTGAGTTCATTACTGAGCGAAAGCAAAGATGGTGGTGTAAAAGACTATTGGAAAAAAACGTTAAGAGGTTGACTCCAATTTTGTGCATCGATAAACATAACTAAAGTTTCTTGTCTTTTCGTTACCCCGCTAAATCCCCGTGCAGGCGGGGGGATTTAGCGGGATCGCAGACCGCCGTTCTCCCCTGATTTCGGAGGGAGCTAGCAGGGAGTGAGGATTTTTAGTAATATTGTTTACCGTGTAATTGCTCAATATATCTGTTTGAATGAAGTTGATTTCATGAAGATTAGCAGCGCTGCCTAGGCATCAAGTAGTGCTGTAAATCGAATTTTTATCCCCGCCAAAGCAGCTTCGGTAGTTGATGGTTCGGATTGCGAGAGTCGGTGATGTGATAAATTTGTGACCGAACTGAGATCGCTGGCTAACCCACATTGGAGTCCGACTGGGCTATCTTACGCCAATCCAACTGCTCCACGCGCTTTTAGTGGGTATTGTGGCGAATGCTCTTTCACGATACCCGCCCAGCGGCTCAATTTTATCGTTATGCTGCCTTGCAACACAATCAATACAGTCAAAGTGATATAGAGACGAATTCGAAAGGTAATAGGGGTGACCAAATATTATATTGAATCGAGATCTGTGAAATGGTGTGTATAGTAGCTCCAGCAGCGCCGTCTTTG
>NZ_JAAEQH010000063.1 GCF_024231755.1 Neptuniibacter sp. | reverse complement strand
CACTCTTCAAGCATAAGCTGTTTTAGAAATTCTGTCCCATTTTTAGGATCATTATGGCATGCCAGAACCTGACTACCCGCATGGGTTAGCTCATTTAAGCGACGAATAACCTTACGGTAATCCTTCTCAGCAACAAAACTTCCCGGCTGAAAGCTAGGCGGATCTATTACGATCAGATCGTAAGTTCCCAATTGACGGACTCTTTTCCAAGAACGAAACAGATCATAAGCCAGAAATGTAACTTTATCCCCCGGAAGACCATTCAGGCGGTGGTTATCTCTTCCCGTATTAATAGCGCCACGGGACATATCAACGTTAACCACGTGATCTGCACCACCCGCGAGTGCAGCAACCGAAAAAGCACATGTATAGGAGAAAAGGTTCAGAACTCGTTTCCCACCAGCATTGTGCATTACCCAGCGACGCCCTTCCCGCATATCCAGAAACAGACCGCTGTTCTGGTTACGTTGCGGTTTGACCTGATAAAACAGCCCCAGTTCCATCGTGTTCATCTGTTCAGGCACTTCACCCCAGGCAATATCCTGCTGGGACTCTTTACCACGGGAACGCTGCTGTACCACTAACGCTTCTATTTCTGGAACATTCCGCAGACACTGGGTTAATTCATTTACCCAATCAGGCTCCACTTCCTTGTAGAATCGAGCCACGGCATAAGGAGGAAACCAATCAATTACCAGGTGCTCAAATCCAGCGAAGCAATGACCTCGTCCGTGAAATATTCTGCGCGATTCACCCTTAGCAAGGTTAATCTGTTTCTTTACTTCTTCGAGAACCTGTTGCATAAATTTCCTGTGTAAAACCTGATGGTTATATCGCCGTAAGAAAGAGGTGCTAGATTATAGGCTTGGGTTATTTGATGCACCAGAATTTAACAGAACTTTACAACGGTTCAGGACTTGAAACTTTTAGTAAACACCCTTATCTAAGATTGCAGAATCACTTATTGAGCGAACTTTTATCATGATGCGAATTGGTCTTTTTCTTATTACAAACATTGCGGTACTGATTGTTGCCAGTATCACGTTGAACCTGCTGGGCGTAGAACATTACGTCTCTGGTGCAGGTCTGAATATGACAAGCCTGCTTATCTTCTGCGCGGTATTTGGCTTTGCCGGCTCATTTATCTCCCTGTTCCTCTCCAAAAAGATGGCAAAAATGTCCACAGGAACTGAGATCATTTCTCAGGCAAGAAACTCAGATGAACAATGGCTGTTGGATACAGTAGCTGAGCTAGCACAGGAAGCCGGTATCAAAATGCCAGAAGTAGGTATCTTCCCTGCTCAACAGGCAAACGCATTTGCTACTGGCTGGAATAAGAATGATGCACTTGTTGCAGTTAGCCTTGGTTTGCTACAGCGCTTCCAGAAAGAGGAAGTACGCGCGGTAATGGCTCACGAGATCGGTCACGTAGCAAATGGCGACATGGTTACCATGACACTGGTACAGGGTGTAATTAATACCTTTGTAATGTTCTTCGCACGTATCGCAGGCTATGCTGTGGATAGCTTCCTGAAAAGCGATGACGAAGAGAGCCAAGCAGGTACTGGTATTGGCTACTTCATCACAGTCATTGTCTTTGAAATTATCTTCGGCATCCTAGCATCGTTCATCGTCTCCTGGTTCTCCCGTTACCGCGAATACCGTGCAGACGAAGCAGGTGCACGCCTTTCCAGTAACCACGCAATGATTGGCGCACTACAACGCCTGAAAGCAGAATATGATATGCCTGATCAGATGCCAGGTCAGTTGACCGCCTTTGGTATCAGCAGTCACATGAAATCAGGTCTTATGGAACTGATGGCTAGCCATCCTCCACTAGACAAACGAATTGAAGCTCTGCAGAGAATGCAGTAACTATTAAATTAGCATGACTTGACTCGCCTGCTTTTCGATTAAAGCAGGCGGGATTAATCTCTATAGGCCCCGTATGCCATATCCAGAACGGGCCCATATTTTCTTTCCAATGTAGTTTTTATAAATCCATCCTGCTTCATCTCCCACAATACTTTCTTCCATCTTTCAATTTCTGCACGAGATACAGATTTATTTGTCGCTAGATAAAGCGGCCCTACAGTGTAAGTAAACGTTCTCCTTAAGTTCTGAAACATCCCAAGCTTTTTCGCGCTTTCAAATCCTAGAATATCCCAGATCAACCAACCATCAACCCGCCCCATGTTTAACATTTTAAGAATGGATTCATCATTTCCGGTATGAAAAAGATTAACATTCTCCAGCTGCATATTTTTGGTAATAACATCAGCAACTGATCCACTCTTTACAGCAACTCGCAAACCAGAAAGGTCCTTAATCGACTGGGGATTAGAACCTCCTTCTTTCTTAACCAGAAAGGTGAGGTTTAGCGGCATCAACTCAGCAATCCAGACATACTGATGTTCTCGGGGAGCAACACGCGTTAATGGAGCGATGCCGGCTCCTTGCTCGGATTTAGCAAACAGCTGCGAACGGCGCCAGGTTAAGGGCTGGAGTTTAATGTCACAATCAAGACGCCTTGCTGCTTCATTTAAAATTTCGGGGAATGCTCCCTCTACACCTCGCTCCGTAACCGTTGCCAACACTCCTGCGGGCAGGTAGATCGTCTCTAATGGCTGGGCATATACCTTAAAAGGGGCAATGAAGCTCAGAACCAATACATTCAGCAAAAATCTCATAAAATCCATCTCATCAGGTCTTCGCCATGGCCTCACCAGCAGAAACAGAACTTGTAGTCGACAGTTTTACTATCATTCAAAGCCTTGAGATTAAAAATGAGGATCATGAGCGAAAATGGGACACGGACATCATACCCTTTTATTTTACAGGGTTAAAAGCATCTTACTTTGCAGAGGTGACAGGAAATCTATCTAAGAGAAAAAACCACAGGTATTTCAACCCAAGAAGAAACCGCTTTACCTGCAACAACAGCAGGTTTTATTTGCCAGCCTGTTACAGCTTTAAGAGCCGCTTCATCCAGGCTTTCGTACCCACTACTTTTGTGTAGAACGACATCTTCATTTTGACCAAATGCGTCAACCAGAACTCTCACTAACACCGTTCCTTCCTGACGTTTTCTCTGAGCCTTACGCGGGTATTTGGGTGGTCTAGGCGTGCCTTGGTATTGTGGTGAGGTAACCACCTTATCCAGGACTCCATCAGTAACACCTTTCAAAAGTTCTGCGTCAGCCTTAACTACAGCATTTGCAATAAGGTCAGGTGCCGGTTTTGGTTCCGGTTTTGGTTCTGGTTTTGGTTCTGGTTTTGGTTCTGGTTTTGGTTCCGGTTTTGGTTCCGGCTTTGGTTCCGGTTTTGGTTCCGGCTTTGGTTCCGGCTTTGGTTCCGGCTTTGGTTCCGGTTTTGGTTCCGGCTTTGGTTCCGGTTTTGGTTCCGGTTTTGGTTCCGGTTTTGGTTCCGGTTTTGGTTCCGGTTTTGGTTCCGGTTTTGGTTCTGGCTTTGGTTCTGGCTTTGGTTCTGGCTTTGGTTCTGGCTTTGGTTCTGGCTTTGGTTCTGGCTTTGGTTCTGGCTTTGGTTCTGGCTTTGGTTCTGGCTTTG
>NZ_JAAEQH010000062.1 GCF_024231755.1 Neptuniibacter sp. | reverse complement strand
CTAGATCAGCTCAGTAATCTCGCCGATAGGTATGACGAGTTAAGAGACATATATGTTAAACATATAACCTGTGAACTAGAGGGGTGGAGACAAGAAGAAGCGAAGCGAAGGCAAAAACGATTAGAAGAGGTAGCCCAACGTAGAATCCAAAGTATAGAGAATATAACACCGCGCAAGTTTGATATTGAGTCAGGGAAAGCTGCCGGAATTTTGGAATATTACTCCAGAATATGGAGAGGTATGTTTACAGATATCAGTAATGATATCCCACCTGAAGAAAGGCTAAGAGAAGAGGTTGGACCTGATTGGTATCAAAGTATAACCACGGGAATTAAAAACTCTGTAAATTACCTCGAGAATTTCCACTCTTTGTATGAAATTGCAGACCAATCTGCAAAGAACTCGCATTATTACCGCGCCTACTTGATGTGCACAGCAATGGAACTTATTGAACAGCAGGGTAAGGATGCGGTGTTAGGATTAAGTGACGAGGTGCTGAAATTAGCGGTTGCCTATTCCATGTCCCCTTCCTCAATTAATGAGCCGGAATGGCTAAAGTGGGTGTGGGAAAGTAAAACCGAGTTGGCATCTAAGACAGTCGTAAAATACTGGCTTCGAGAGCTAAAAGTAGGTGCTGAGCGTCTGACAGGATTTTATGAATTTAATGGTGATGAACTACTGTGTAAGGGGCTACCTGAAATCCTTCCTATAGTTTTGAAATTTTATCCGAACTTATCGACCGACCTGTTGAAAACAACGCTAATGAACATGTTTAAGTTTGTCGACATAAACGTTCAAACTACGATTGTTGAAAGAGCATTGAAGAAAATCCGCACTTGTGATGGCCGAGTTACTTTGTGGCTGGCCGCAGGTTACAGGACCTCGCCAAATATTTACTTTCAAAAGTTGAAGGGGCGGTTGTTAGAGAGAGATAGTGATAAGTGGCTAGCTCGAGATATCCTGATACCTTACTTCTGGGGGCAAAATGAAGAAGGTAGCTTCCAGCTCCAAGTAGAGCACCGAAAAGAGATAATTGAACTACTGGCAGAACATTTTAAGAATGTTAGGTATGAGCGTAATCGAACTGCTCATTGGATAGGTAGTCATGATGAGCCCTCTGCAGCTGATGAAGTAAGAAGAATGATTAATTCGTTCTCCCAGGAAGCATCGGACAGTGCTGCATTAGCTCTAGATAGTTTGTCGAGGAATCCGAAGCTGACAGAATGGAGTGTTGATATTCGATTTGCTTCTATTGGACAAGTTAGAACTGCACGTGAAGCCAAGTTTACATATCCTGATGTATCCAAAGTTGTTGGCACGTTATCAAACCGAGAGCCAGCTAACCCGTCTGATTTAAAGGCTTTGATTCTAGATGCACTTAAAGAAATAGCTGAAGATATCCGTCACGGTAACACTGATGGATATAAGGCATTTTGGAATTTAGATAACGGTAAAGCGACGGATGACCACGTTAATGAAAATACGGCTCGCGATAGAATCCTAGAGTACCTTCGGAGTAAAACGCAGCACTTAGAGATCGTAGCTGAGCCAGAGGCACAGTATGCAGATGAGAAAAGAGCAGATATTGCTGTTTACAGCAAAGGTATGAAACTACCGATAGAGATAAAGAGAGACGATCACAAAGAAGTGTGGTCCGCTGCTGAGAACCAACTCGAGAGGTTATACACTCGTGACCCCGCTTCAGAGGGAAATGGCATCTACCTTGTTTTCTGGTTTGATGGAAAGTTTGGCAAACAGCCACCAAGCAGATTAACCAAACCGGAAAACGCTAAACAGATGAAAGAGGCGTTGGAAACGCTGGTACCTGAATCATCATCAGGCTTAATTGATGTGGTTGTGGTTGATGTATCAGTTCCTGAAGAGAAGAAGGCAAAAAAGAAAACCGTAAAACGCAAGCAGAAGAAAAAGAAAAACGGCCCGTAATGGGCCGTATCAAAATGCAGTGATTGAGTTGTTTCTGAAGTTAACTCTGTTACACAGTTTCTTCTACATCAAAATAAAGGCCGTACTTGGCCCAGTCTATTTCATCGAATTTTTCACCGTTTTTGGCTGCATACAAACAGTCGGATACTAGTTTACTGATTTTTCGTCGCAGCTGTTCATCAGAAATCTTAATGAAGCATTGCAGCATATCTCCTCTGAGCATAGCTACACCAGTTTCAGTTGGTTGAACAGTGTTAAGTTCTAACAGGTCAATGATCCCATCAGGGGTACGAAGCATAGTGTTCTTTTTACGTGGCATGATTTTTTCTCCTAAAATTTAATTTATAACCACTGCATTTCTTATTTTCATTTCCTGGAACTACTCTCTAGCAGAGCTGAAAGATCCGGTTTACCTCGTTGCAGCTTGAGCTCTTCAACCCTTTGCTGCTGTTTCTCCTCCTGTTCTTTAACCCACTTCCAGAGAGCGGATTTCCTGATAACTAACGGGGAGTTTTTAGCCCCGCCAAGTTTGAAGAACGGGGGGCTATCCCACGGTCTTCTTGAGTGATTCGTCCTGAGTGTCGAGACGGGAATCCCTGTTATTTCAGAGACTCCGTCCAGATATAGGATCTCGTCTTCACAGCTACACATTTCCTGCCTCCATGTTGAAAACAGGGGCTAGTTTGATGGAGAGCTAGTGAGATCCTGAGTTGATTTTGGGGAAATTGGGGAGATCTTTAGTAAGTACATCAGCGACAGTGTTAACCGCCTTTGTTTTACGTTTCATCTTAACGAACGCATACCGTTCCAATGTAACAGCAGTACTATCCCCTATTACCTCAGCTGCTAAGTGAGGGTCCTCAGTTTCGTTAAGAACAATACTGGCTACATTTTTACGGAAGCAGTGTGGGGTGAGAGGTTCTGTGGAGAAGCCCTCCTTTATGGGGTGCGTGCAATTAGTGTATGCAAGCCCTGCTTTTCTACAAATGCGTTTAAACGCACTATCAGGATACTCGACGTGTCCGGACTCGCTTTGATTAGAGTGGAAAACATAAGGACAGTCAGATGGAGATAGACTGATAGCCCTTTTTAGTACCCATTGGAGAGGGGCTGATACTGGGAATGTTTTTCGTCGCGTTTTTGTTACGAAATGCATCTCACCTAGATCAGTCGTTAGTTCTGACTTCTTTAAGTGAGTTACATTCCCAATACGTGAGCCTGAAAATACTTCCGCTAATAAACATAGAACTGTCTGCGAATTCAGTTCTTCTAAAGCAGCAGTAATAAAGGCCGCAGCCTCTTGCTCAGAAGGAACTCTTTCAACAACGTTATCCTCTTCCAGCTTCTCGATAGGTGAGCAAGGATTGTCACTTCGGATTCCATACTTCACCGCTAAATTACAGGTACGATTGATCAGTGAACGAATTCGGTTATAGCTAGCTGCAGCCCCCCGCGTGTCAGGCTGTGAATTCAACACCTTCTGTATATTGAATGTAGTGACTTCCTGGAAAAGCATTGAGCCCAGAGTCGGCTGAACTAAGCGACGATAATCAGAAATGTTCTTCTTCACACCGCTCGGTTTATTCTTCTTCTCAGAGATGGGTACATGCAACTCAAAAAAAACTTGATCAAAAGTTAATCGGCTATAGTCTGGACCTGTTAGATTCATCTGGGTTCGATACCACTCATCACCCAGCCTCTCAAAAATCTTAAGATCCATTTCAGGGTATGTGCCCAGAGTTTTACTGGGACGGCGGTTATTAATATGCGCTCTTACAGCCAGTGAAACCCTGTTTTTATAGGCTCTCACGCGTAGGTGGGATTTGCCGATAACCCTATACTCCGTATCCCTACCATCAATCCGCTCAATATTATCCAGAGCTTTCTTCGTCAGTTTGATGTCGTAATACATCTCGTATCTCCTGTTCAAATCAGTGAAATACAAAATTTACTCATGCTATCTTTTGATCCTGAGTGGGTTCTGGGCAGATTGGGGAGCAAGATGGGGCGTGTTGGTAGTACTGAGAAGTTGAAACCGCATGAAAAGGAATTAAGAAAGCTGTGCATGAAGCAAAGCGATCACGGCTTGATCATGTTCGCTCTAGGGTTAGCTCCTATACCTGAAGAACTGGATAAACTCCTGAGCAATGGTTCCGTGAAGCTGCTTGATGAACTATATGATCAGTTCACAGCTCATCATTTTAGCCAGTTGCCGACGCTCAATCTCCATACGGACAGGATCAATGTTGAAGGGCGATGGCATGAACAGGATGGCTATTACGCAGTGGGCGATGATGAGTATGCAGATAAACTGTATGAAGCGATCATGTCCATCTATCCTGAACCGTCACCCCTAGCAGATAAAGTACCTGTGACAATTCTGTTGCCATCGGCGATTAAACAAGATGAATTCAAGCTCACTGATAGCCCTTCAGAATGGGAATTCATTACGCTAAAGGAAGAGGATAAACAGGATGATAAGAGCTACCAACTAGGCTTGCAGGGACTGAGAGATGAGCTGGATATGGCTTACCCTTTACGGCTGTTCCTAGCATTCAAGTTTTTAGGACTGGTGGATACACTGAAGCCTGCAAACAATAACAGCCGGATAGTCACAGATCTTCTGGAATCATTAAGCATGTCCGGACAGTTTGATTTTCTGGATCATAAAAAGCTGACGGAATGGAGTAAGCAATATAAAGAGCATTGCCGTATCTCTTCTCGAATCGATACGCTACAAGAAAAGGATTCGGAGCTTTATAAGCTCATTACTTCTGGAACACCGGGGCAGATAAAGAAAACTCGTGAGAAACGGAATCAAGTACAGAGCGATATAGCAAACCTCAAAGAAAAGCTGTCAGACATCGACATATCACCTCTACAAGCAACTCCTAGTCCTGAAACCAAAAGCTATTATTTTGCTATACCGAAAGAACTTCGGGTGGAGCTGGAGTTGCCGGAAGATAAACCGTATTGCTTCCCTACACTCAAAATTAAATCCAAACCAAAGCTCAAATACACAACAGTCTGCGTTGATAGCGCCAAACCTACTGATCGACATAGAGCAAAGCGTTCAACAGATAAATTAAGATTTATGCTGTGTTACCTGTGCTCTATGACAAGTGGCACTGCAATTACATTCTATGTCGATAAAGCGAAATATCAGTCGGTAACTGGGAAAAACTCTCCCACATTGATATTGCCGGATTCGTGGGCAAAGTTAGCTCTAGGGTTAAAACAGTATGAGAATGCAGGTACGCCATCCATGTCGGATGATGATTATGCATCTGACAATCTGAAGAAGGACTATATCGCTGCTATTTACGGGTCGTACATATCAAAGCAGGGTGAATTATTACGTCTAATCCCAACCGTGTGGGGGCCGCAACCGAAAGAATTTTGAATACATGTATATATACCCCTATACAATAATTCAAAAAACTTATAATTCGTTGAAAAGTAAGGACTAATAAAATGATCGTCGGCCTAAAAATCAAGTCGGCCTGTGATTTATAGGTTGTTTTTCTCTCTATCGGTCGCTCCTTTGCCAAGGTGATTTTCTAAGTAGGAATTAACAGTCGATTATAAAAATCAGTACCATTCAACTTTGACTGAAGTTAGCACCTGAAATTACCAACAAATCGTTATAACTGCCCAGCAGAGCCAAACCGGTTCTGACTGGGATTGTAATGATTCTATTGGACGTTTTAGGTGCTAACTATGAACCCTATCCACTACAAGCTGACCGACGGTCAGCACATCAGCGATCTCAATCTTCAAATAAACCCTGACAGCTACGTTACTCACCTGTGTGCAGATACTGGCATGGGAAAATCATCATGGGTTATGGATCACTTGTTCCAGCAAGGAAACATCTTGTTTGTTGTGCCTCAGCTGGCGCAGATTAAACAACTTGAACACAAGTACTCCGAACGAGTAGACATTGAGTTTATCTACGGCGGTAAAACGGAACTGAGCGATACCCCATCTAATATTGTCTGTACCTATGACCAGCTAAGTTTGATTCAATCAAAAATCCATTGCCACCATTACAATCTGGTCGTGGATGAAGTTCATAAGCTTTATCAGGCAGCAAGTTATCGCACCGAAGCCATTTCCAGATTGGTGGACGCGATTATGGAAGAACGGTTTAACAGTGTGCTGACGATGAGCGCAACTTTTTCACCTGACTTAGTACCTTACCGCATTGATTCATGGATTGAAGTCAGTAGAACGACGGAGATTGAAAGGAGTGTTCAGCTAGAACTGTACTCTGATCTCTATTCCATGGAAGAGCATGTGATCTCAAAGATCGATAGCAGTGAACAAGGCCCCACAGTTGTTCGCATCAATAGCAAGAAAGACATCATCGCTTATCAGAAGGTGCTGGAGAACAAAGGACTGAACTGCCTAGCCGTTAATCGCGATCTACAAGCTACAGAAGCTGTATCAACGATGCTCAAAGCTGAAAGCTTGGAAGGCTATGACGTGGTACTTACCACCAGTTTGCTGGATGAGGCGATTAATATTCAGGATGACGTCATTAATGAGCTGATTGTCTTTAATAACCAGATCCATCCTGAAGAACTAAAGCAGTTTGTCGGTCGATTCAGGAACTGTAACCCCGAGGTCAGGCTCTGTTTACCGAAGTATCTGCTAACCGGGAAATCTAAAGACCTTAATCTGGTGATGAAATCTAATACCAGCATCGTTAATGCGGCAGAAAAGTTGGCTGAAGTGATCCTGATGGAGTGCGATGTATTACAGACAGTGCGTAAAGCTAATGAAACATTAAAAGCTCTGTTCGGATTTGAACCTTTACGTATTAAATACGGGAAGATCGTCGCGAATGATGCAGGCATTATGGCGAAGCTGTACCAAGCAGATATCAGTCATTGCTACCACTCCCTCAATACATTGCAGAATGCCATGAAGCGAGCCTTCATCAATATGACTTGGGATGTTCAAGAAATAGATTGTCGGGCGCAGGGTAAAAACTCTGAAGCATTTGATGCTGCATATGATGCCATTACCGATAATTGGTTTGGTGCATTGAACAATTGTAAATCTGCCGTCACTCAGGAAATGGCAAAACAAAAAAAGGAGGAAGCGGGCGTACTGAATACAAGTGAGGTATTAGGTGCCTGCTGTAAACGGTTCTCTCCTGAGTCATTGGAGCTCGGGATACTCCAGAACTGGTGGCAGTTACATACTGAAGTGATGCCCGATCTGTGGGAAGCATTCGATGCCATAGAACAGGAGCGAGCAGTGAAGGTCTGGCAGTTTCACAATTCTGCTCGAAGTAATCTCTACATAGAGCCGCTATTGATCCAGTTAAAGCAAGTCCCTCTAGGTACTGCTATGACCCTGGTTGAAGCCAGGGAATGCATACTGAATGCATTACGTCAGGTCAGTAAACAATATCCTAATTTTAAGGATCTTGTAGCCAGTTCAAGTCTCTCCGGCGTGACTGTAAAGCGGAACAATCACTTTGATGTTACGGATCGATATGTACGCTTTATCTTCCGTGAGTACACAGCAACGCGCCCGGTGCGATCAAATAACAAGGATAGAATCGTATTCAATGGTATCGGCCCGTATGGCTATAGATATCGAATCGTGGAATCAGGGGTAGATACTAAAAAGAATAAGAAACCCGTGAAAAGGCTTCGTAGGATCAAGCCAGCAGTCTAATGGTCAATCATGTACTTAACCCGGATTCCGGGTTAAGTACTTTATCACTGTATGGGTTTTACTGCTGTTCGAGGAATTGGCGGATAAGCAGCCTGACTTGCTGGCTGACAGGTCTAGCTTCATTCTCTGATGCAATTCTTAGAAGCTCTGCCTCCTGTTCTGTCAGATAGAAGCTCATGCGTACCTTGGTCTTCGCGGTTTTTGGCCTGCCGCCTATTGAATGCTCGAGTTGAGATAGGGTCTGTAACTTCATTTACCATGCTCTCCGATCGCAGTGATACGGTCATAAACAGCATTATGTTTTTGTACTGTTTTCTGGAGCATATGAAGACCTTTAGCATTCTGGATATTTAAAGCGAATACGATTCCTGCGTTACTAATCCTATCGAACAATGTAGTTTCTCTGATGGAGGCAACAGGTACCCGCCCTAAGGTAGACCATAACTGATCTCTTGTTGCTTCAAATTTCTTCTGGTCCCTGAAGTGGTTAATGATAATCACAATGGGTTTACCGGCATCTTGGAGCAATTCATATGTTTTTAGCGTAGCTGCGATACTGCGAGAATCTGTACGCGTAGGAATGATGATTACATCGCAGAAACTGGCAGCATGCGCGACCTTAGGATCAAGCAGAGTAGATAGTGCTCCAAGATCAAATACAGCATTCTCCAGTTTAGTTAGATCAGCGGGGATTTTTTTCTTGTTGGGAGGAATCTGTATGAAATCTTCTATCGAAGGTGGTGTGATGTCATTAGTGATGTACTGACTACCCGTGTGGACAGACAAGTTAACGGAGATCGAGCTCTTGCCAACTCCTCCTTTCATGGAGGTTACGAGATACTTTATGGTGATAACCTGACAAATTAATTGAATGGCGAAATTGCCGCTATTAATTTGTTGGGCCAATGGGGACCAAGTTTAGTACTAAACTGATACCCCAGTGAGTCACAGAGCTGCTGCTGAATATTTGTATGTATTCAGGGAGCAAAGACCATCTGGGCGTTTAACCCAGGTTCTCTGTATTAATGAGCTAATGTTCCTCTGTTACCAGTTATAACTCAGCCGCCGAGAAGGCAGATTCTCTATACAGCTGATGGGGAATTGCTACGTTTCAGGTAGTCAGCTTCCCTTAAAAATAATGATTAAAAAGACTACTTAGCGGGACTGACTGAGACTGAGCGATAAGTTGCCGAAGACAAGGGATTAAAAATTCACTTCAAGGATGAATTGAGGAGAGAAGAAGCTCTTCATATCTTGTTGCGCCGCTTGGCGCGGCGCAAGAGAAAAAAGAAGTAGGGGAGCGAGCTGGCGCTCGCTCCGGTCTATTAACTTACTTTTTCAGGTCCGTTTTTTTGCTTGCTTCTGTTGCTCGAAGTTCATTGCTTCAATGATACAGCTCATCAATAACGAAAGCCCAAAAGTGGCTCTGGGGGATAATTCTAACCGACCAGAGTCATCACCCGATTGAAGCTCTTTTAAAGCAGACAACGCACTAATTACATTGATATAGGTATCAACTGGCATATCTGCAATCAGAGGATTATCGCTCATCAATCTTCTCCGCTGTTACTTCAACGTTGAAAACGTTTAGGTGGTAGTAGCTGATGAAGTTCTCCTGAAAAATATTGAAGAGCTCTTTTGCTTCTATGAGTGATACGGGTTTGGCATAACGAACCGTGCAGATGTCAGCATGAACATCGAAGTCGATCTCCTTAGCTAACTCGGTATCCCAGCCAGATCCCACGAAGGAGAAGTCAGTCAGGTAATCCAGCTCGAATCCGGACTGATGACGAGAGAGGCCGATCTCCACAGGATGATAGCCTCCTAGCTCTGCTGAATAGTCAGGGTCTCTGAAGTTGAACACAATTGTCTCCGTACCGCTCAGAGGATCTAGAGTGGGATAAACCTTATCTAGTTCATCGTTCAATAGTTCGATCAATTGATGGGAAACAGGCAGCACTAAGCCGTCCGTTAGAATTGGCAGTTTCATACAAGTAACCTGTTAGATTTAGTGTGTAAGGTGGTGTTGCCGAAGTGTGTGGTATGTGCGGGGAATAACTAAGAACTTCGCTTCAGCAGCGCAGTTGAACGTTTATCAAAATCATCAACCAGAACATGGAGAAATGTACTGTTCTCCGAAGGCTTAATTAACCGGATGTCGGATGCTCGCAAAATGGCAGCGAGAAAGGAGCTGTTATTGGATGACTTACCTACCATGCATTCCTTCAATACTGAAGATTTAAACGGATGGCCAGCTTGCCCAGACAAGGTGGTAATGATCTTCTCTAGAGGGATCATCTCTCGTGTATGCAAACCACCGCCATCGGTTTCTGACATTTGTAAGTAGTTCCTTTTCTCTTCAGTCTGGCGGGCAAACTGGAAGTAGATCTTTCCGGTCGATTTAGGACTTAACTTGTCAGCAACACCTTGTTCTATCAGGATTTTGTAATTCTCATCGGGGTTGCTTGTCTCTCTTCTCTGCTCAAGCTTTGTAGCGTTGTCAGCAGATGACATAGATTTTCGCGGGGACATAATAATTACCTTCAGGTTTCATTTATTAGTGAATGTGCTTGGGATTCATGGTGAGTTCGGACTTGGCTGGAGATTGCTTTTAGTGCTGCAGTGATAACCGCCAAGTCATCTAATAGGCCAATCACGGGTGCCACATCAGGTACTGCATCTAATGGATTAACCAGATAGATCAAAGCGGCAACAATGATTGCTTTCGTCTTAGCGGGAACGTCAGCATCCGTGATGAGGACATAGAGTAAGGTGGCTTTATAAAGGAGCTCTTTCGCGCCTTTAATCTGTTTTAGTTTGCAGAGTAATTCGTCTATTGATAAATCAGACATCGGCCAACTCCTGACACAGAGGGCAGTTGTTATGTATCAGCAGGTAGATACCGGAACCTTCATCTGAGAACACCGCTAATGCCAACTGATAATCTTCACCAATCGGTACAACGAATTCCGGATAGTCCAAGGCAAACTGTATTTGCCCACGAACTTCATCGGACATGGTTCCGACAGCGCTGTGATTGTCATCAGCTGTAAGGTGAATAAAAACGGTGGGTATGTCCTGCCAGTACTGCTTAGCTAAATCTTCTGAATCAAAACCCTCTATGAGGTGCCTGATAGCTTCATAGTAGATATCCTCAGTTAAATTTAATGCGCCCTTATCAGGCCAAGTCGTTATGATTTGCATGGTGTTCTCCAGACAATAAAAAAGGCCTTACCCGAAACAGGTAAGGCCCTTAGTTATGATTGGTTGATGGTTAACGCACGAGCTCGCTGAAGGCATCGCTGACATTTCTCTGCCTTTCAACGGTTTGCTTACTGTATCTGGCAGACGATTGAATACAGAGGTGCCCCAGTTGGTATTGAACATCGATCAGAGATTTACCAGATGACACCAAACACGAAGCTACAGAATGTCTGAGATGATGCGGAACTAAGCCTTCAAAGTCTTTAATGCCTGCATTCTTTAATACTTTCAAAAAGGCGATGCGGAAGCTGGAGATTGGATTGCCAGGTACTCGACCAGCAAACAGGTAAGGGTTGCCCGGTACCAGCGGTGTCTCGTTAATAATCTCCATAGCTAGATCTGAGAGATAAACTTCACGGCTTTGGCCGTTCTTAGTCATCGGTAGATAGAGAATCTGATTGTGCTTATCCAGGTGCTCATGCTTGGCTAATCTGAGCTCTCCACTTCTGCATCCAGTGACAGCAAGTAAGGCGATAATGCCGCCAATCTGCTTATTGGGGTAACAGCGAGCCTCAGTTATCACAGCTTTCAACTCTTTAGCATCCAGAAAACGCATTCGGATGTTGTTCTCCCTGAGTTGTTTCACCTTCATAGCTTCATTGCTATCGATAACATCCATGCGAAGTGCCAGTTGCCCCATACACTTCAAAACAGCTATTACTCGATTGCAGGTGGCAGGAGCTAAAGCTTTCCTGTGAGAGTTGGCAGAGTTGAGATCAAGCTGAAGCTGCAGAACATGAGAAGCCTTCAGGTCTTTAAAGAGCATATGGCCGAATCGAGGTTCAGCATGTCGGCTGAAACGTGTGATTTCATGCTTCCAGGATCGCGTGTGTTTCTTCTGGTAGGGCAGGTAGGTATTCCAGAAGAACTCTGAAACAGTCGGGTGATTACTGACCTCTTCTTTCTCTGCTTTAGGGTCAACCCCTTCTGCAAGCATTGCCCTGTAGCGTTGCGCAGCTTTACGAGCTGTCGCCACATTAATGTCAGGGAATCTACCTAAAGAGATGCTGCGTTTTCTGGATTGAAAAACATATCGCAGAAGAAAGCGTTTACTCCCAGCTTTCTTGCTGGAGAGGCACTTCAGACCAGTGATCTCTGTATCAGAGAACTCCAGTTCAGTGCTTTTAGAGGTTGGTGGGTTAGTGGGTAAAGCCCTGATACGGGCATCAGTGAACTTGAATTTCGTATTCATGAAACCTCCGGAAGTGGATATCCGGAGATGTTATATAAAGTTATTCAGCAGTTTATTGCGGTATTCAGAGACTGGAGAAAAGTGCCGAAAGCGTATGTATCAATGGCGGCGCCTATGTCTATTTTATCCGAGTAAAGATTAATTACTTTAGTTAGAGCATTTGATTAAACATGATCAAATTTTCTGAACCATCTACATATATATAAATAAATACGAAATATTATCCTTATATATCAATTGGTTGAAATTTGGCATGGCTGGTGCTTAGTAAAGATTGACTAGTCAATTACCGGCGGCGCTGATGATACTACCAACTGATCAAGATTTACTTTGCTCCCTGCCCATGAGGCATTTCTTCTATGGTTTTTCAAAAATATTAAGAGACCATTCATGCAAAGCTCTATCAGAGCAGGATAAAGCTGTTCTGAGTGAAACATCGTTTTTGTTGATAGAGCTATCGTCAGAGATAACAAAACATTTCATAAGAAACGATAAAGAATCCACTTCCTTACTCCGAATAGCGGACGCTAAAAACGACTGGCAGCAGAATGAGCAATTCCAGTCATTCAGAAAAACAGTCGAGACGCTTCATTGTTACAACACAGGCGATTTGCAACAAGCTCTGATGCCCTTGATAAAAATTTTGAAGCAAGTCGATCCAGATTATCACCTATCAGGTTTGGTAAGGGAGATTGAGTACAACCTTTCAAAGGCTATGTTCAGCGACTCAGCGCTACCAGGAAATAAAAATAAAATTCATTAAGGTAAAAATCATGAAAAAACTTTCGTCGAAGGAAAAGTATCGTCTTTTAACCCGTGATCTGGATTGGGAATACAGCTATGAGGATAAAAAAGAAGCTTTTCCCTATGAAGAGTTCGAAGGCCTTAAAATAGTTGATTGGGATAAATGGGAAGACCCCTTCAAACTGACAATGGATACATATTGGAAATACCAAGCAGAGAAAGAAAAGAAACTATATGCAATATTAGATGCTTTTGCGCAAAATAATTCCCAGCTTAGTGTTTCTGATCCCCGGTATTTGAATGCGATTAAAATCTTTTTGACCGCTATTTCACCTCAGGAATATCAAGCGGGTATTGGTTTCGCTCATGCGGGTAGACAGCTTTCAGGTGTCGGTGCTCGGGTTGCATGTCAGATGCAAGCTATTGATGAGCTACGTCATGTGCAGACTCAAATACACGCGATGAGCCATTACAATAAACACTTTAATGGTTTTTCAAATTTTGCAGACATGCAGGATAGAACCTGGTACTTATCCGTGCCGGTATCATTCTTTCACGATGCGAGAACGTCAGGTCCCTTTGAGTTTTTGTTAGCCGTAGGCTTTTCCTTTGAGTACGTTCTCACCAATCTTTTGTTCGTTCCCTTTATGTCAGGGGCAGCACATAACTCGGATATGGCTACTGTTACCTTCGGTTTCTCGGCTCAGTCTGATGAAGCGCGTCACATGACGCTCGGTTTAGAAGTTATCAAGTTCCTCTTAGAACAGCATGAAGACAATGTCCCGATTGTACAGAGAATTCTGGATAAATGGTTTTGGAGAGGTACCCGATTACTGACTGTAGTAGCTATGATGATGGATTATATGCTGCCGAAAAAGGTTATGAGTTGGGCTGAAGCATGGGAGGTTTATTATGAAGAAGCGGGGGGCGCGCTTTTTAAAGATTTAGCTCGATATGGTATCAAACCTCCTAAATATGCTGATCTTATTGAGAAAGAAAAACAGCATGTCAGTCACCAGGCATGGTGGACCTTTTACCAGTATGGTCATGCGACAGGATTCCACACATGGATACCGACTGATGAAGAGTTAGATTGGTTGTCAGAGAAATACCCTGAGACCTTTGATAAATACTATCGACCCCGTTGGGAAATGGCGAAGAAGATGGAGGCTGAAGGTAAACGTTACTTTACTTCCGGTCTTCCTCAATTGTGTCAGGTGTGTCAGTTACCAATGATATTCACAGAGATGGATAACCCAACTCAAACTTCTTACCGTCAGATCACATATAACGAAGAAAACTATCATTTCTGTTCGGACGGATGTAAAGATATCTTTGAGCACGAACCGGAAAAATATGTACAGGCTTGGTTGCCGGTTAACCAGGTTTTACAAGGCAATATGGGCGCTGACCTGGCTGATACAGTAGAGAACTATTTCAAGATTCCAACAGGGGCTGGTGGAGATATTAATGATTCAGAAGATCTTAAAATATGGAAAGAAAATAGTTAATTTATAATAACTGCCGCACTCTATATGTGCTTATCTTTGGAACGGTTATGCATAAGAAGTACCTCGAAGAACTACGAAATAAAATTACCCATGATCTTGATCGTGGAACTATCCTGCATAACCGTTTCAGAATGATCATGCTGCATGACACTGCCTTTTATGGGTTGCGTGAAGAGCTTGTCCATTCTCTGGGAGTTAAAACAGCCAGAGGGTTGTTTAAAAGAATGGGGTTTGCCTCCGGTTGCCATGATGCTGAAGTTGCTCTGCAAGAAAGGGAAAATCTTACTGATTTAGAATTATTCTCGCTGGGCCCGGAATTACATGCTATTGAAGGTCTTGTGGTTGTTGAACCGCTAGAGATGGAAATAGATATTAATAAAGGTTATATCAAAGGCTCCTTTCTATGGAAAAACTCTTATGAAGCAGAGGTTTCGCTGAAAGCCAATGGGGTAGCCGACGAACCAACGTGTTGGATGCAACTCGGTTATGCCATGGGTTTTTGTTCAACTTTAGTGAATGATTTTATCTACTTTAAGGAAACTACATGCTCCGGAGCGGGAGATGATGTTTGTACAATTGTAGGGAAGCCGCTCTCTGAATGGGATGAAAATGAAGTCAATCTGGCTGATTTTGAAACCCACTGTATTTCGGATCAAATCAACTGGCTGCAAACCCGACTAGATAATATCAACACAGAAAACTTTAGTTTTTCATTTAACGAAATAATTGGAAATAGCGCGCTTATAAAAGAGTCTATTGAAATGGTTGATAGAGTGGCCCCAACCGCTGCTTCTGTAATGGTTTTAGGAGAGACTGGTGTCGGAAAGGAACTTGTTGCTCGTCGCTTACATTCTAAATCACAACGTTCCAATGCCCCTCTTATCAGTATCAATTGCTCTGCGTTACCAGAAGGGTTGATCGAATCAGAATTGTTTGGTGTCGAAAAAGGAGCCTATACAGGTGCTACATCAACCCGTATTGGCAAATTCGAGAGAGCCCATAACGGAACCATTTTTCTAGATGAGATCGCCGAACTAAGCCCTAACGCACAAGCAAAGCTTTTAAGGGTGATACAGGAAGGGGAGGTTGAGCGTCTTGGCGGTTCAGTACCTATATCTATTGATGTCCGTATTATTGCCGCTACCCATAAAAACCTTTTAGAACTGGTGGAACAAAAACTTTTTCGTGAAGATCTCTATTACAGATTAATGACGATCCCATTGGTTATTCCTCCTTTAAGAGAACGTAAAAGTGATATACATCCTCTATCTGAACTATTTCTGAGGCATTACAGGGTTAAGTATCACAAGCCAGGTATAAGGTTAACGGACTCTGCCATGAAGCTTCTTGAGCAACAGAGCTGGCCAGGGAATATCCGAGAACTTAAGAATATTATCGAAAGGTTAGTCATTCTCTCAGGCAATGACGACATTACTATGCAAGAAGTACAAGAGCAGTTGGTAAGTTTGGAGCAACATGACTCAGTTCAACAATTAAGCTATGAGCAATGTATCAAACAGCTTAGCCAGAGTGGCACTAAGTTAGACCGTGTTATTAACGATCTAATCAGTTCAACACTTCAACAGAACAACGGAAATAAAAGCCAATCTGCAAAAGATTTGGGTATGTCTCGATCTCAATTGGATTACCGAATTTTAAAATATAGGATTAAGTAATGGATAACCCCGAAATCGGACACATAGTAAGTATTAATGGCATTGAAACCAATATTCATCTCTCCGGTGACGGGGAACCGGTTCTTCTGATCCATGGGTCCGGCCCTGGGGTTTCAGCATATGCAAACTGGCGTAAAGTACTCCCCGAACTTTCCCAAAACTTCTACACGCTAGCACCCGATATGGTGGGCTTTGGATACTCTTCAAAGCTTAATCAACCATTTGAATTATCAGCTTTTGTTAACCACTTACTTTCTATACTGGATCATTTCGAAATACCACAAGTCAGCCTGATTGGAAATTCGTTCGGTGGGGCTCTAGCGCTGCACCTGGCAAAGCAGTGTCCAAATAGAGTGAAGAGGCTTATTCTTATGGGCAGTGTGGGATCGAGGTTTGCATTAACAGAAGGTTTGGACGCGGTATGGGGCTATCAACCTTCAATTTCAAACATGCGTCACTTACTGGATATTTTCGCGTTTAGCCGTGAATTGGTGACAGATGAACTTGCTGAATTACGTTATAACGCAAGTATTCGGGAAGGAGTACAGGAATCTTTCTCAGCTATGTTTCCTGCCCCTCGCCAGCGCTGGATCGATGCTATGGCTCTAACTGATGAAGAGTTAATGAGCATCTCGTGCCCTTCACTTCTTGTCCACGGAATAAATGATCAGGTGATACCAATTACCTGCAGTAAGCACTTAGACAAAACGCTACCAAATTCAGAGCTATTAATCTTTGAACAATGTGGTCATTGGGTGCAAATAGAAAAAGCTGATGAATTCACAAGAGCAGTAAAAGACTTCATATATTAACTCCGTGCTGTATTTATTACGTGTACAAAAGACAGCGCTTGAAAACACGCTGTTAATCAAAATTAAACAGTCGCGGTGTGGTTGGTAGGAATCCAAACAACTAAGGTCTGCAGTGCGATAGCATGCTTGACTGCTTGAGCTTAGTGATAAATTTACCTGCGTTTGACCGTAAACCCGAACTTGGCTCTTACAAAGGTTGTGAATATTGATGTAGGGCAATGGAGTGTATTGGATATCTTTGCGCACATAATCCGCACAGGAAATTTTCGGGTTATGGACCGGAGGTGAAAATTAGGCACAAAAAAAGCGGCCATCTTTTGATTCCGCTTCTCTATCAGAGCCCTTGTAATACAAGGGTTTTCTCTGGTTCCTCAAAGGGTTGAGGAGGATGGTACCAGCGGCCGGACTCGAACCGGCACGCCCGTGAAGGCAAGGGATTTTGAATCAATCGTAACCTTTTGTATCTAAAGGGATTTACTAGGATGTAAGGTGGGAGAAAATAACTCATGGGAATGGTTTTTTAGGATCTTCATAGAGATGCTTGTCGTTGTTTGAGACCAGGATCCGCACAGGCAATTTATTACCTATCTTCCCTTAGCCGATAGATGATCAGGAAAAAAACTGTTCTTCCATTGCCTGTATGTTGTTTAATCCTCTAACAGGCTAACTTCGTCACAGGAGGGGCCTCTTGTGACAGTTGTTATGTAGGTAACTGTTTGATTCTGTAGGTTTATTCTTATGGTGTGATAAGCGTATATGGGTAACACATATATACTACTCACTCATATTAGTTGTCTTTGCCTTTTTCTTCTCGGGGGGGAATAAGGACTTCTTCGCTCTCTTGGTTATTTTGTCCGTGTACTCTAACTCTTCATCCGATAGGCCCAATGACTCGAAGTTTCTATGTTTCCTTACTGATTTGAACTGTTCATGCCAGCGTGAGTTTGCGGTAGCAAGCGTAGCGGGGGCGTTTTCATCATAGGTTTTGATAGCAAAATCTATGATGTAGCCTTTAATTTCTAACCAATAATGGACCCTGGGTTCACCGCTGTGATGGTTTATCCCTTTCATGACTGCTAAATATTGATATGAATCCTTCCCACCATCCGCAGTAGGGATTGTTATGTATGAATCTTCTAGGAAGAACTTCCCCATTATGGTGCTTAAGTACGGAGAATTTGGATTTAGGAGATCTGGTAACTGTTTATTAGGTTTTTTGTATGTTTTAAATAGATATCTACGTAACTTAGTGGCTTGTTGATAAAAGTACTCTAACCAGTCAACTTGATCTGGGTGTGGGTCTGAAAATGCTTCTTTATCCTGAAAAATCCTATTTTGATCAGTTGCATTCGTGAAGTCATCACGACGTTTCCTACTTACTGGATCTTTCAACTTCGTGTCTGATAAAGGGCGCTTTGCTTGGATTAAGTCGAAGATTTCTTGAGGGCAAACTAGGGTTGGTAGATCGTGTGGAGAGCCTGGATAGTTACTTATCGGTAGTTCGATATTGACGATGATTCCGCTGTACATCCTGAGAATTCTAACTAGAGATTCTCGAATGGATTTCAGGTCGTTTGAAGTGTTGTGAGTTTTGCCTTGTTGGTTTTGTAATATATTTATAGATCTGAGTGGGCTGTGATGGTTGAGGTAACATTTAGGGTAGAACTTTGCCTCTGGTGACAACGATCTATGTGTTTTTTTCAACGTTTCCGCCACGATCTTACGTAGATCGTTGTCTACATTTACACCAATGCTGCTCACCCCGTAATCGTTTTGCCAGCTTTGAAAGTGCTCACGTAGTTCTAATGCTTGAATTATGCGCCCCGCAGTAGTGTTTTTATCAGGGGAGAGCCAGGATAGGCCAGCTATTTGAAGTGCATATGCAATACGTATAGGCCAGAGAGGGGCTGCCTCAGTTCTATTGTCGAGTGACTGTTTATTTAACGTGAAAATTTCCCATTTGAGGCATTGATCTTCGATCATTTGTTGAGGAAGGTTCACCGGGAGGATTAAAGATAATGGGACTTTGTCGCTTGGGAGTTCTTGATAATCAGGTGCTATTTCATGGCATATTTTCTGAATAGCATCATGGTTGTAGATGTAATTAGATTCCTCTTTACAGGTATCTGACAGTGTGTAGGTGCTTACTTTGACTCTGTTTGGTTCACAATCTTTCTTGTTTAGTGCAGCAAACGGATCTGATGAAGCTAGTTCCTCTCCATAGAACAACTTACTGTACTTATCACCAAAGTTAGGGGACTCACGGTATAGGTAAGCCGCCAGTGAGTTTGTCAGCGGGGTTTCGTTTTTTCCCTTATATTGCTCCTCGAACATATGCAGTTGGGCTGTTAAATCATGAGGATTGGGTAGGATTCCCTTCTCTGATATCACTGGCAGACCCAGTAAGCGGGCTATCCATAAGCTCTGTGTGTGGACCTGTAATATGCGGTCTGTATTAGGTGATTCAGGCACTTGATGTTATTTCCCTTCCTGCGACAGTGATTCCTATCATACTGAGGAGAATTTTGGATTTCCTTATATCTGTATCCCATATCTGAACAATTGAGGGATTTGATATGAGTAATCAGCATAAGCTAACCAAAGCATTCTTAGATAATGTCGAGAAACCACTTACAGGTCAGCGTGAGATCCGGGACACTCAGGTGCCTAATCTCAGGGCGTTAATTCTTCAGACTAAGATCGTTTTGATAGTTAGGAAGTGCTATCAAAATCAACGACACTACAGCCGTATCGCAGATTATCCTTTTCCAATTGATAAGGCTCGTCAGTTAGCTATCCAGTTTTGCAATGATGTTGAGACAGGTGGATTTTGCTCTGAGAGCAAAATGACTGTCGAGGAATTTTACTACCAATATTATCTTCCCTATTTGCGTAAGCATAAGAAGAACACGGGTTCAGAGGAGTCAAAGTTCAATAAATGGGCATTGCCATATATTGGGCAAATTCAGCTTCGTGAATTAAAGCGTATACATGTTGAGCGTCTGCTGTATCTGATGGCGGAGGATTGTGCCAACTCGACTGTTAATCGAATGAAGTCAGGAATTTCGAAGCTGTTATCTCTCGCGGTAGAGCACGAAATTCTGGTTAAAAATATCGCAGCAAAGATACCTAACCTTGATGAAGATAATAAAAGGTACCGAATTCTTACGCCTACAGAGTTGCCACTGTTTGTAGAGAGTTGTTTTGCTGATGAAGATTCTGTTCGAACTGATGCGATATTGCTGTGCTTGTTTCTGGGTTTGCGGGCGATGGAGAGTTATTCATTGACTATTAGCCAGGTCGCACCAGATCTATCAAGTATTCTGCTCAGGAAGACAAAATCGAAGCGAGATCATCGTGTATACCTGAATACCCCGGCTAAGGAGATCATTCGCCGTCGACTGTCTGAAACCTGGAATGAGTTTCTGTTTCCGTCTGAGGTTAACGATGGTCGGCATATAGGGCATCCGTACGTTACTTTCCAGCGTATCTGTAAACGTGCTGGTATATCTGTACGCCA
This sequence comes from Neptuniibacter sp., assembly GCF_024231755.1. GTDB lineage: Bacteria > Pseudomonadota > Gammaproteobacteria > Pseudomonadales > Balneatricaceae > Neptuniibacter. The sequence goes on along the minus strand of NZ_JAAEQH010000062.1, from coordinate 36,507 downwards.
GTTTAAAGGTACAGGAGAGCCCCTGATTATCCATGATCTTCGTAGAACATGGAGCCATTATTGTTTGTCTCAGTCTGATATGGAGACGACCAGTAAAATGATGAACCACTCTAGTATTCAGCACACTGCTGATCGTTATGCTCACTATAACGACCAATATCAGACCGATGTATCTGAGCGAGTGGGTTTAACCATGCTTGACTCAAAAGTTGCCTCCTAAAGACAGTCACTCCTTTCTGAAATCCTTTCGATCCCATAAAACGCAAGATACCCCTGTATTTAACGAGAAACACAGGGGTATCTCACATGGACAACAAAAAGGTTTATCTCTCACCAGCTGACTTAGCTGAGCGTTGGGGCATTAAGGCTTCGACAATTTCAACCAACGCAAGTCGCAATCGTAGGTTGCTACCCCGGTTCAAGAAACTGGGTGGGCGTATTCGGTTTGACCTACAGGACGTTGAAGCTTTCGAAGAGCTTCAGACAGTGGATGTTCATTCCGAACAGGAAAATCCGGTTCTGACAGGCGTTATGCCTGTCAGGTAACAGAAACCAGCGGGTGCTGATTCTGTTAGTGAGATTGAGCACCTGCATCCAATGAAGAGGAGGATGGTCGTATGAAAGCAGTTGTGTTTCCCAATGATGATACATGTAAGAACGAACTGATCGCTATGGTGACTTTGTTTCGTTCAAAAGGTGTCATGGTTAAGGGTGAAAACGGCAACATGATCACTTACATCAAAAACACCAACGATGAAGTTAATGAGTTGGTGCGCGATGAAATCAACAAGATCATGTTCGAAGCGGAGAAGGGTAAGTTTTATCAGCCAGACTGGAGTTTTGTTGACGCTGCGGACAGTGAAGCAAAGTAATCGAATGAGAGTGAACAGAAATAGTCCCTCATGATGGGGCTATTTTTTTAACTGTATAGGTACATATTTATGGCGCATGTAAAAGCATTTGATCTGCCTGAGCAGGTAATTACTGATGATGCTGATCCTGTTGATATAGAGAGACTTTTAGCTTCTGAGCTTAACGAAGCTGAAGGGGACCCATTAGCGGTGTTACCTGGTGAGGGAGAGACACTCTTTGTTGGTATTGATAGCGAGTGGGAATACGATCCTGAAACCGGCCAGAACGAAGTAATCTGTTACACCGCTGTTATTGATGCTGGTGGTTTTGAAAAGGGGTACATCGTTTACCCAGATGGGCCTACGAAAGCAGATAGGTTATCTCTGGAGAAATTCCTGGGACATGTAGTTCATCAGGCAAAGAAGGAAGGGCAGATTCCCGTATGGCCCAAAGATATTGTGGTGTTTTGCCACTTTATGAGAGCCGATATTGTGAATTTCAAAGACTTCTGGACTGTTAAGCAGAGCACTAATTCCAATGCTGGCACGATTGGTTCTTTGGGGCTCAAAGCGAGGGATGAAGAAGGTGAGTACCAAGACTAAGGCAAAGAAGCGTAAGCAAAAGCAGAAATCTGAGAAGGGGGCAGTAGATAAAAAGGTTTTGGTTTTGAGGGATCAAAATCGAAAGCCCCGGCTTTGCAAGGTGAAGCTGATAGATACCATGCCCTTGGTGCCTGGAGGTAAGTCGTTAGATCATGTTGGACATTTAATCGGATTGAAAAAGCTGTCGCTTCCGGAAGGCCAACATATTAGCAGAATGAAGAAATTCTTTTCTGAAGAACCAGCTGAGGCTGAGGCTTATGGACTTAGGGACTCACAAGCCACTCTGCGCTTTGGTAAACACGTTATCAACGTATTTAGTGAAGAGTTTGAATTGGATGGGATTCCTACGACGATTGGTAGTGCTGCGGTGCGTTACTTCGTTAAACAATTTGGAGATCCTGAGCACTTCAGGAAAGTGTTCGGACAAAGCATTGAAAAGGAATATTACTGGCATATTGAAAAGCAGAAGTTTTGTTCACGAACTATAAAAAGCATTACACCTGAAGCACTTGTGTTCTATGACTTTGTTGCACGTTGTTTTCGGGGTGGAAGAAGTGAAGCTTTTGTTTGTGGGCTTAGTGAAGATGGAGAGGGAGTTGCACAGTATGACGTGGATTTATCTGGGGCGTATTCTACTACTTTATTGATCCTAAGAGAGCCTGATTATGCAGGAGCTTACCTAACTAAAGATCTAAAGGATTTCTGCGGTGAGGTGATGGGTTTTGTTTATGCCGACTTTGAGTTTCCTGAAGGGACTCAATATCCCTGTATTCAGGTCCCAGATGGGACACGCGGGTTGTTCTTTCCGCTGCAAGGTACAAGTTACTTTACCGCCCCTGAGTTGGAGTTAGCTCTAGAAATGGGAGCAAAAATTAATATTAGAACCGGTGTGGTGGTTCCGTGGGCGAATGATAATAGGGTCTTTGAGCCATTTGTCAGGAAGGTAAGGGCCAAGCGTAAAGAGCATCCCCCGAAATCCATAGAAAATGAGCTATACAAGTTGATGTTGAACTCAATCTATGGAAAGTGTGGACAATCGCTCAGGGGCAAGTCTGCCTTTGATACACGTGAAATGGGATCGAAGAAGATAGGTCCCAGTCCGTTAACAAACCCTTACTTTGCGGCATATGTAACAGGCTTTGTTCGCGCAGTTTTGTCGGAACTATTGTGGAAAATACCTGAAGGCGAAGTGATTTATAGTGCAACGGTTGACGGCTTTCTGACGAGTACAGAGCCGTCCCGCATAGACACTTCTGGGACTATGTACAAACGCTTTCAAAGCTTATTGGACTTGCTTGACGAGGAGGGAAAATGATGTTGGAACTTAAACATGCGACGAAGCAACTGATCTGTGCCAAGACTAGGGCCCAGTTTACTGTCCAAAAACATCCAAACCCTGAGTTTGAGCCCGTACTTGCTAAAGGGGGCGTCAGACCTCCTGATGATGTGGATGATAAAAATGCGTATATGGTTGATCTGTATATGAACCGGGAAGCTGGTCAGAAAATTGATAACAGTCATTTGATATCAATTCGAGAGCAGTGGTTCACCGAATCCGATATGGTGATGCATCGTAAGGAGAGGAAGCTCAACTTAGAGTATGATTTCAAGCGAAGGCCAGTTAACCCTAGGATGGTTGATTCACCTGTAGGGGCACATCTGACGTTTGATACAGTTCCTTGGCGAACAGTTGAAGATGCACGGATAGCGCGAGGTATGTTTGATCAGTGGCGTGAAACACGCTGTCTGAAAACGCTAGAAGATTTCTATGATTTTGAAGACTTCTACCTGACTAAGCTTGCCCTGCGTAAGTTGAACATGCGCTTGAACGAAGGAGAAGATTCTACTGTGATTTTGAAACGTATGTTCCTTCGAGCATGGGTAAAGAATATGTGGGGGATTGAAAAAGATATGACATATAAGGATATGGTGCAGTGGTTAAATGAGCATGGGATTCCTGCAAAGAGGGGAGACTTGAACGCCGCTGCAAAAAAGGATGCTTTTCCAATTAAAAACACTGTGCCTAATACTGAGAAAGTGAGAAGAGGGTTGAGTGCTTTGAAAGAGCGATACCCTACTTTGTGTGAATCTGATTTCCTCATTTAACGTTGTTTAATTACATAATATGCCTCGCATTTGCGGGGCATATTTGTTTCTAGCAGACATGAGGGTGTGAAGAGATAGGTGAAACACGATTAATCTCAATAATTCTCTATCGATTGTTAATACCAACCCAGTTCTGGGTTAATCTACGTGTCTATCTAATGGAAACCATCGGTCATAGAAGGCGCTTGCGTGGCAAAAACATCTGCAAAGAACCAGAAAAGGTTATAAGAAAAATTCCTTAATTGTAGGGCTTAAGCTACAGAGCAAAACTTACAACAAGCAAAATATTTTTACTTGAGCGCCGCAGAAGAATGAAGTCGTGCAGGAGCTTATCAGGTGGGTTTAATGCATATGAATCATCCAGATCTGATTAAAGCGGATGTGGCTGTTCACTGGCTCACTATTGCAGCGCTTGAAACTGATGCGGCTGAGCTTATGCAGGCTATTCAATCAGGCACAGACCAAACTAACGATCCGATTTTGGAAATTCGGCAGCTAATAGCGAAAGGTGAATTGGAATATGCTCTGCAAAAACTGATTTTCCTATCCGAGCAGGAACCTCCAAATATAGAGGCTCTGACACGGCTCGCTTGGTTGTATGAAGCAGGTCTAGGGGTAGATCAAGATATTGGCAGAGCTGCTGAGTTATTTAAACGCGCGGCAGAAGAAGGTAATGCTGAAGCTCAATATGCAATCTCGGTAATGTATGAAACGGGAATAGGTCAAAAACAGGATAGAGTTCAGGCTGAGTATTGGTTAGAAAAGTCAGCAAAGCAAAGCTATCAGCCTGCTGTCGATAAGTTAAGTTCCCCCAAGTAAGGCCTTAGATGTTTCTTAGTAGTGTATGTAAATAAACACTGGACTAACCCAGCTTCAATACGGATTTTCCGAGTACTCTTTAGTTAGTCGTTATCTGGATGAAATTTTTAGTAACGATCTCTTCTTGAAAATTTTGGCGAAGATAGTCCTGCATTTCAGTGGTAGAAAGCAATAAAGTTATACGCTTCCAGGTTTGCCGTTTATGGTTGGTGCAGCCAGGGGAAGGTTTGTAGCATGCCCATAAGTCATGTCCTTGCCTCGAAAAACGAGATACACACAAGGCATCGTTAATATGTTCTAGCATAATGAGTGATTCCTTTAACTTCGATAGAGCCGTCATTGGCCATTCGGTTGAAAGCCACTTGCCTGGCTCTGATAAAGATAAATTCGCCGGCAGCTTCAGTAACTTAAGATTGCTGTACAGAATTGGATTTATACAGACAGAGGGAAGAGAAGATAACAGAAGGCGTTTTACGTAAGAGTACGGCCTGTGAGCCATACTCTATATAATGCGTAAAGCTATTTAGATTTATATAGCCTGGATATTCTCAGCCTGAGGGCCTTTCTGGCCTTGCGTCAGAGAAAATTCAACCTGCTGACCTTCTTGAAGGCTTTTGAAACCATCACCAGCAATGGCGCTGAAATGAGCAAAAACGTCAGGGCCTGACTGTTGTTCAATAAAGCCAAAGCCTTTTTCGTCGTTAAACCATTTCACTGTGCCAGTAATTGTATTGGACATAATTTTTAATCCTATTTTCGGAAATAAATGAACCGCCTGAATGTAGGCAGAAAAATGCAGGAATTTTTACGTTGTACTTATGAAAACAGGACGAGGAATTGGGAAAGACTTCGAAATGGCGTGCATAAATAGGTGATAAAGCATCAAGCTGATCAAACAATACACAGCTGTCTAAGGTAGGTCAATGATTATCTCGTAACTTCTACTGAATTTCAGGCCTCGGTGTCGTCGATGTTGATGTTTATCGGTTTCCGTAGGTTGGAGGTTACACTCCTAGAGCTTGGTTCTTCAGAGAGCATGAATTAAGCCTCTATTTACTGTTTTGACAAAGTGCTAGTTAGACACATATGCGAAATATTGGCGGTTGGTTTGAACGTCCCTGCCCTGAAGAAAGCCTAATGAGGACATTGGTAGCTATAAGCTCTACATAATCACTATTGAAACTAATTAATAGCGATATATTGGGGGGGCTTTGCTTCGTGTTACAAATAATTAGTTATCAACTTCAGCTGAAGGGCGGTCAATTTGGCCGATATCCAGCATTGGTGCTGCATCAAGGTGCTGGGCATCCAGCATAAAGGAAACTCTCTCCAGAGCCGATATAATCATGGATTGTTCCCAATCTTGCATATCGTCAAAACGGCGAGTGAACATATCCTGTTGAGTCGTTGGAGCACCTTTCATTAACTCAAGACCATTTGGACTAAGTGAAATCCAAACTTTTCGTTTGTCATCAACGCCGCGCTCTCGTGTGATTAAACCTTTCTTCTCCAGTCGATCAAGAATGCTGGTAACGGTAGCCTGCGTTAGGGAGACTTCTTTAGCTAACTCACCGGTAGTAACTGGTGCAGCTTGTCTTAGCGCTTGCATAGTCATTAATTGCGGGAGAGTTAGCCCGGTAAGTCGACTAATCTCTTTTTCCTGCATATCTGTAGATCTGATTATCTGACGTAGAAGAACAAGGGCGTCTTGGCTTTTATCCATCTTATCTAACCTAGTTTTAATTAAGGTTGGATTTTATCTGAGCTTGTATCTGTTGTCATAATTTTAAAAAAGAATAGTGTTACTAAGTATTTTAATGGAGTTGTTGCACTTATTTAGTGCCTGCTCAGCATGATTTTAGTTGATTTTAATGGGTTCGGGTTGAATTTGAGCCGGATTGGTGTTTTATAATATATAGCCTTGCTAAATAATAGTCTTACTAAATATTAGAATGTCTATCGAAATATCTTATAGAAAGCCTGAGCATACGGATGGCGCTCAGGTGCACGCTTTAATCGAACGCTGCCCTCCACTTGATACCAATTCTGTTTATTGCAATCTGCTCCAATGCTTGGATTTTGCGGAAACATCGATTGTTGCGCAGAACAAGAAGGGGGAAATTGTCGGATTTATATCTGGTTATATCCCACCAAAGCGCCCAAGAACCTTGTTTATTTGGCAGGTAGCCTTGGATTCAGAATATCGAGGGCTGGGTGTGGCATCTGAAATGCTGTCTAGGCTGTTTAGCCGAGATAGTGACCTGCGATACATGGAAACCACTATTTCCCCAAGCAATACAGCTTCTCATAAGTTGTTTAAAAACTTCTTCACTACACATCATATGGCGCTTGAGACCCGTACTCTTTTCGAAAGGGGTACTCACTTTGCGGATGATCATGAAAATGAAGTCCTATATAGGGCAGGCCCAGCCAAGCAGTTTGCTCCTATCCATGCAGTTTAGTTTTTACCTATATCAATTTTGAAAACCCAATGAGCCTTTTGGAGGCTAATAATGAAAATTTTTGAAGAGATTGAATCAGAAGTTCAGTCTTATGCGCGTTCCTTTCCCCGTGTGTTTAACCGGGCAAAAGGTGAGTTCCTATACGATGAAGAAGGCAATGAGTACTTAGATTTTTTGGCGGGTGCAGGGACACTAAACTACGGTCACAATAATGACCTCTTTAAACCAGCGTTGCTTAAGTACATTGAAGAAGATGGCATCACTCATGGCCTCGACATGCATACCAAGGCAAAAGGTGAGTTCATGGAATCTTTTAATGAAAAGATCCTGAAACCACGTGAACTGGATTATGTAATGCAGTTTACAGGGCCTACAGGCACAAATGCTGTTGAAGCCGCAATGAAGCTTGCACGAAATGTGACTGGCCGAGAGAACATAATCGCGTTTACCAATGGGTTTCATGGGGTAAGTCTTGGTTCCTTGGCTGCTACCGGTAACTCCCACCATCGTGGTGCGGCAGGGGTAAGCCTGAGTGGTGTAACACGAGTACCTTATGATGGTTACTTGGGTGATGAAATTGATACTACAGAGTATCTGGAAAAAGTGCTTTCAGACACCAGTAGCGGCGTAGATCTTCCAGCGGCAGTTATTGTTGAAACTGTTCAGGGTGAGGGAGGAATTAACGCTGCTAGCTTTGAATGGCTAAAAAACCTGGAAGCTATCTGCCGTAAGCATAAAATTCTTCTGATTATAGATGATATACAGGCGGGCTGTGGACGTACTGGTACTTACTTTAGCTTTGAAGAAGCTGGCATAACACCGGATATTGTTACCCTCTCCAAATCGCTAGGTGGCTTCGGCTTGCCATTCGCTGTTGTTTTATTTAAGCCAGAGCTTGATCAATGGAAACCGGGCGAACATAACGGCACTTTCCGCGGCAACAATTTTGCGTTTGTTACAGCAAAAGCTGCGATTGACCATTATTGGTCGGATGATCAGTTCTCAAAAGAGATCAAACAGAAAGGTCAGTACGTATCAGAACGTCTGGAAAAAATAGTAGCAAAATACGGCGAAGGTAACTTCACTACCCGTGGACGCGGAATGTTCCAGGGCATTAACTGTGTTAGCGGTGAACTGGCATCTAAGATTACCAAGCAGTGCTTCCAGAGTGGTTTGATTATTGAAACCAGTGGTGCAGACGATCAGGTTGTTAAGTTCCTCTGCCCCCTTGTAATCAAGCAAGAGAACCTAGCAAAAGGAATCGATATTGTTGAGCAGGCAATTAAAGATGTTTGTGACGCAGCAAATAGCATTCCGGAAGATAACGATTACTTCGACGCGGTATATCACCAGTCAGCATAAGGCCATAAACAGATGATCCTACGTACTTTACAAGAAGCTGAAAAATCAGAGCGCCGTGTTGTATCCCCGGATGGAAATTGGGAGAGTACTCGGCTGCTACTCAAAGACGACAATATGGGCTTCTCTTTCCATATCACGACTATTTATGCAGGTACTGAAAGCCATATTTGGTATCAAAACCATCTTGAGTCGGTCTATTGCATCAGCGGAGAAGGTGAAGTTGAAACATTAGATGATGCTGCAATTCACCCGATAAAACCGGGCTCTATTTACATTCTGGATAAAAACGATGAACACCTCTTGCGTGCACATACAGAGCTAAAGCTTGCCTGTGTATTTAACCCTGCCCTTAACGGCAAAGAAGTACATGACGAAAATGGCGTTTATCCAATAGAAGAGAGTTAAGGAGCCTTAAATGTTAAAGCCCGAAGATGTTTACCCTTCGAGAATAAAAGATTCTGCTGAAGTTTTACCTCGTCTTGATCCAGTAATCCATCCGTCTGATATTGACGGTTCTGAACTACTGGATGAGGCTGACATTAAGAGCTTCCAGGAAAAAGGATATTTGTTACTGCCTAATGAGTTTTCGGCATCTGAAGTCGAAACGTTCAGGGCTGAACTGGAACGAATGCAGTATGACATATCGTTACTAGATTCCCCTGAAGCTATAACAGAGCCAGATAACGGCGAATTACGTTCTGTATTTCAGGTTCACAAAGATCACCCTGTCTTTTCAAAAGTTGCAAAAGACTCTCGAATTGCTGACATCGCGCGCTTTATTCTGGGTGGAGATGTTTATATTCATCAGTCACGCCTCAACTTTAAACCTGGATACCGAGGAAGAGAGTTTTATTGGCACTCTGATTTTGAAACTTGGCATGTAGAAGATGGGATGCCGCGGATGCGTGCTGTTAGTTGTTCGATCTTGCTTACAGATAATGATGCAAAAAATGGTGCGTTGATGCTCATGCCCGGGTCACATAAAGAGTATGTTACCTGTGTCGGCGAAACACCGGATAATCACTACCTATCCTCTTTGAAAAAGCAGGAATACGGTGTCCCTAGTGATGAGAGTTTGAAGTACCTCAGTGAAAAGTATGGAATCGATTGCGCTGAGGCTAAGGCCGGTTCAGTGCTGTTTTTTGATTGTAATGTAATGCATGGCTCCAACAGCAATATCACTCCAGATCCGCGTAGCAATCTTTTCTTCGTCTACAACCATATTGACAATATGGTATTTGATCCGTTCTGCGGTAAATCCCCGCGCCCAGAATTTATTTGTTCTCGCGAAACTATCAAAACTATCTAAATGCAGGGGGGAGTTAATCCCCCGAGCATCATAAATATGACTCATACAGTAGAAAAAATTGGCGGTACATCCATGAGCCGCTACAGAGAAGTTTTAAACAATATCTGGCGGCAAAAGAAAAAGGGCAGCCCATACAATAGAATTTTTGTTGTCTCTGCATATGCAGGTGTCACCGATATGCTTCTCGAGCATAAAAAAACAGGCGATGCCGGTGTCTATAGCAGCTTTATCGAAGCTGAGGAAAAGGATGCTTGGCTTGAGCGATTGAAACAGGTGCACCAATACCTTCGCAACATAAATGAAGACATGTTCACAGGTCAGCTTCTGGAAGCAGCGAATACATTCATTGATGTACGCATTGCAGATGTAGAAGAGTGTATGACGAGTTTGCAGAACTTGTGTTCTTTTGGGCATTTTCAGTTGAAACAACACCTATCAACAGTGCGCGAAATGCTGGCGTCGATTGGTGAGGCTCATAGTGCGTTTAACTCTGTTTTGTTGCTTAAATCAGAAGGGATAAGTGCCCGTTTTGTAGATCTTACTGGCTGGAAGCAAGAGGTTGTTTTGCCGATCAACGAACTTATCGAGCAAGCCTTTGCTGACAACACTTGTGCTGAAGAGCTGTTGGTCGTTACAGGTTACACCAACTGTGCAGAAAAGCTCATGCAAACATTCGACCGTGGTTATAGTGAGATGACATTCTCAAAAATTGCTTCAATCACTAAAGCCCGGGAAGCAGTTATACACAAAGAGTTCCACCTCAGTAGTGCTGATCCTCGAATTGTTGGCGAGGAGAATGCTGTCGCGATTGGTATGACGAACTTTGATGTAGCCGATCAGCTGTCAAACTTAGGCATGGAAGCTATTCACCCTAAAGCGGCTCAAGGCATTCGAAAAGCCAATATTAAGCTCAGGGTAAAAAATACATTCGAACCAGAGCATCACGGAACGATCATTGATAATGCTTATTGCAACCCAAGACCTTGTGCCGAAATCATTGCAGGTCGCAAGGATGTACAGGCATTAGAAGTGTTTGATCAGGAAATGCTTGGTTCGCCTGAGTACGATATTGCTATTAGCCGCCTAGTCAAAGAGCTAAAAATACAGTTGATTAACAAAGAAGCAGATGCAAACAGCATCACTTTCTACCTTTCTGGAAATCGCAAAATGATCAACCGTCTGGTGCGCTTGATCGAAGAAAAATTTGAAACCGCAGAAGTTAAATTAGACAAAGTCGCACTTGTATCGGCGATAGGGTCTGACCTGAATGTAAAAGGGATTTTATCGAAAACGGTCTCATCACTCACCGCAGCAGATATCAATGTGTTGGCCTTACACCAAACTATGCGTCAGGTGGAGATGCAATGCGTTGTTGCTGAAAGTGACTATGATCTAGCTATTAAGTCATTACATCAAACTTTGGTAGAAAGTGAAAACCACGGGTCTGTCATTAGAACCGAAGTGGCTTAGTCATGACGAATTCTGTTATGAAAATGGCTTTGGGTTTATTGGCGATATTATTGCTTGAAATACTCGTGGTATTGATTCTGGGTGAAAATCGCAATGTGTTCTGGCTAGCACTGGGGATGATCAGTGTGAATATTGCAATTGCTATCTCTCTATTAGTCACAATAAATAGAGGTGCACCTACCGATAATCAGGAAAAGAATGATAGCAGACCTGAAATTGAATCACTGCACAAAGCATTAGCCGAGCTCTCTGAAGAAATGAATATATTAAAGAGTAACCTCAGAGCGCTAAACGATCGGCCATTTTCTAGGTCTGCAGACCTCAGTGTGATCTTGGAGAAATTGACAGCTATTGAATATGCAGACACAGACGGTTTGATGACTACTCCAAGTGAGGACCAAAAATTAACTGAAACAGAGCGATCTTTGAACTTTGTTTCTGAGTTTTTAGAAGAAGCATCCGTTGTTATAGAGCAAATGGTTGAACGTATTGAAGGTGTATTTGAGCTTCTTGATGGTATTGAGAGCATTGCCAATAAAACAAACCTGCTTGCTCTAAATGCAAATATTGAGGCGGCACGTGCTGGTGCAGCTGGAAAAGGCTTTTCTATAGTTGCTCAAGAGGTACGCGGATTATCACAGAGTAGTGCATCACTCAGTGAGCGTATAAAAACCGAAATTGTGGGCGCTAAAGCCTCAATTGATAATTTGCAGGTACTAGTACAGAACCTTACAGGTTTAGATCCTGATAAATGCATATCAGAAGTGGTGAACGCGAGGGAGCAGATTACAAATTTGCGTGAAACTGAAACCGAATTTCAAAGTAAGCAAGCGCTATATGAGCAAACAAAGCATCGCGTTGATGATATTAGAGTTTTGCTAATAGGTTTTAATGAGGCTCAGCATGAACTTGATCGGCTTAATCATGAGGCGCTTAATTCACTTGAATTCGAAGCCAAGACCATCATTCGTAAGCTATCCAATGAATTGCATGATCCCTGTTAGGCCACCCTTAATTATGACGTGTGTGGTACGAGCTTTAGGATGAACGCTTAAAATAAACTCTCTAGATCAACCGCTTAGATATTACCTGATTAATGTGTGAAAAGATCATAATGCTGAAACAACTAAAATATCTTTCTTACGCAATTGTGATATTGCTTTGTGCCAGTGTATCAGCTGATGAAAACACTGAAGGTCTTGACGCCACAGTCGGAACACTGGAGGAGCCCCTTTATAGCCCTTTCATTGAGCGTTATATAATTGATGAACTGAAGCAGCTTCGTACGGATCAACAAAACCTTAAGATTGAATTTTACAAAGAACTGACTGATCGCCAGTTAAAATTAGCAGAAGTTTCCGCTACTTATGCTACTGACACTGTTACTTATTTCTTCTACTTGATCGCCGCGACCAGTTCAGTGCTGTTATTAGTCGGCTGGAATTCTTTACGCGATATCCGCTCAAATATTGAGGGGCATGCTGAAGCAAAGATTTCTAAGCTGATTGTCGACTATGAAGCTCGTCTTGACCAGTTAGAGAAGAGCCTCGTTTCTAAGTCTGCTGTTATTAAAGCAAACCAAGCAGAAATTGAGACCACAAACGAGATCCAGGCATTATGGTTAAGAGCTGGCCAAGAATCTGCGTGGGAACAAAAAATTAAAATTTATGATCATATTCTTGAGTTGAGGCCTGAAAGCGCAGAAGCCATGACATATAAAGCGGACGCTGCTATTGAAATAGGGCAGCCACAATTAGCAATTGCTTTGTGTAATAAAGCATTAGAAATTGAACCGGATAGTGGTCATGCTTACTTCCAGCTTGCTTGTGCTTTTTCTGATTTGCAAGCCTTTGAAATTGCTTATGATTATCTGCTCAAAGCCATAACTATATCTGAGGATTACCGTGCTCAGTCAGCTGAAGAGGAACGGTTCTTACCCAATAAGAAAATTATGGAGCTACTTGGGAGTGTTAATAGTCATGGATGAGTTCAAACTTAGGAGATGAAAGCTTTGTCAAAAGGGTATTGCAAAGTGCTAATGAGCACTGAGCAGTCCTGAAACAAGTTGATATGCTAAGCTTGTTTTATGCATATTTTTTAATCGCTAAACGATTTCAGGGGATATATGGAGTTCATTACTGAAGGTGATACAGTGAAATGTATTAGGCGTATTCCGGAAGGAAAGCACGTAAACCTTATAACAGTAGCAACATTTCACATTGATGTTGATCGAGTAGCCCCCCATGTCGCGTCAGCCTTATCATCTGAGGAAATATTTGAGCTTGAGCAGTGGTTAGAGGATAGGTCAAAGTTGCAGGAAGCGTTGAAAGAAAGACCTATCGAAATAACCATATTAGAAGCGCTTCCCGGAGTATTGGATCAATCAGTAAGTGCTTTAAAAGAATTAGGGCAACTGGATAAAGATCTTTATAAAGCTATCAGAAAAAAGATAACCTCCCTCACTTCTGAGTTAGACAGAATCGATCGTATCGAACCTGAAGCATCAAAAGTAAAGCTAAAACAAATACCTAACAGTGAAGTATTGAAAGAGCGCTTGGAAACCATAAAGGACAATATTGAGAAATAAGTAAAGCTTTTCGTTATGAATATTAGCTTCAATACTGAAGATGCAAGTCAAGTCGCGATTGGAGCTTTTGCTCTTGCTGTTCCAATCTCTTTTTCAGAGGAAGCATGGAAACTGGGTGAGACGCTTCCTATAGAAAACCTCATATTACTTTTCTCTCTATCAGTCGCTTTTCTCTGCTTGTTTGCTTATGAGAGTATTTTCCAAGGTGATATAAAATACAGAGTTCCAGTGTTTGTTATACGTATCGTAATAGCTTATGTAATCACCGCATTAGTGGTTATTCTTGTTTTGTTCTCAATCAACAAATTTCCCCTGCTGTCTGACCCTTCCACAGCAATTAGCAGACTTGTGGTCATAACTATGCCCGCATCAATGGGGGCTATCATTGTGGATAGTTTTGATAAGGAGTGACTTACTAATAGAAGGGCCATGAAGCTCATAGTCAGCTTGAAAATATTTACATATCCGACTTTGACTGAAGTTAGCGCCTGAAATAGACAACAAATCGTTATAACTGCTCAGCAGAGCCAAACCGGCTCTGGCTGGGATTGTAATGATTCTATAGGACATTTCAGGTGCTAAGCATGAACCCTATCCACTATAAGCTGACCGACAGTCAGTACATCAGTGATCTCAACCTTCAAGTCAACCCTGATAGTTATCTTACCCATCTGTGCGCAGATACAGGCATGGGTAAGTCCACATGGGTGATTGATTATCTTTCCCAGCAGGGCAATACCCTGTTCGTTGTGCCCCAACTGGCGCAGATTAAACAGCTGGAACACAAATACAGTGACCGAAAAGACATCGAGTTTATCTACGGGGGTAACACTGAGTTAAGTGATTACCCATCCAATATTGTCTGCACATATGACCAATTACGGGCTATCCAATCGAAAATCCATAGTCACCACTACATGCTGGTGGTGGATGAGGTTCATAAACTCTATCAGGCCGCGAGCTATCGGACAGAAGCCGTCTCCCAGATAGTCGATGCCATCATGGAAGAAGGGTTTAATAACGTACTGACCATGAGCGCAACATTTACCCCTGAACTAGTCCCTTATCGCATAGATTCATGGCTAGAGGTTAGCAGGAACACTGCGATAGATAGACATATCGAACTTGAGCTTTACTCAGATCTCTATTCAATGGAAGAACATGTCATCTCCAATATCGATAGCAGTGAACAGGGGCCTACAGTTGTTCGCATTAATAGCAAAAAAGACATTATCGCCTATCAGCAAGTACTCGAGAGCAAAGGCCTGAACTGTCTAGCGGTTAATCGCGATTTACAGGCTACAGAAGCTGTATCTACGATGCTAAAAACTGAAAGCTTGGACGGTTATGATGTGGTACTCACTACCAGTCTTCTGGATGAAGCTATCAATATTCAGGATGAAGTGATTAACGAACTGATTGTCTTCAATAACCAGATTCACCCTGAAGAGTTAAAGCAATTTGTTGGCAGGTTCAGGAACTGTAATCCGAAGGTGCGACTCTGCTTAGCTAAATATCTCCTGACGGGTAAAGCAAAAGACCTTAATCAGGCGATGAAATCTAATGCCTGCGTCGTTAGTGCTGCAGAACAGTTAGCAGAGGTGATCTTGATGGAGTGTGATGCACTACAGGCGGTACGTAAGGCTAATGAAACATTGAAAGCACTATTCGGCTTCGAACCATTGCGCCTCAACTATGGCAAGATTGCAGCGAACGATGCAGGTGCCATGGCTAAGCTGTACCAAGCAGATATCAATCACTGTTATCACTCGCTCACTACGTTGCAGAACGCAATGAAGCGCATATTCCATCATATGGAGTGGGAGGTAAAAGAAGTAGATTGTGGAAGGAATTGTAAAGATGCTGCTGCCTTCGATGCGGCATATGATGCTATTACTGATGATTGGTATGGTGCATTGAATAATTGTAAATCTGCTGTCAGTCAGGAAATCTCGAAGCAAAAGAATGCAGGCGTATCAGCCCTGAATTCCAACGAGGTATTGGCAACTTGCTCTAAGCGTTTCTCTCCTGAATCATTGGAGTTGGGAATCCTCCAGAACTGGTGGCAACTGCATACCGAAGTGATGCCCGATCTGTGGGAAGCATTTGATGCTATTGAGCAAGATCGAGCAGTGAAGATCTGGCAGTTCCACAATTCTGCACGAAGTAACCTATACATCGAACCGTTATTACTCCAGTTAAAGCAACTTCCTATCGGTACGGTCATGACATTGGCAGAAGCCAGAGAGTGTGTACTGAGTTCGTTGCGTCAGGTCAGTAAGCAGTATCCGAATTTCAAGGATCTTATAGCCAGCTCAAGTCTTCCTGGCGTTACGGTAAAGCGCAACAATCACTTCGACGTTACGGATCGCTATGTACGCTTTATCTTCCGTGAGTACACAGCAACACGCCCGGTACGATCAAATAACAAAGATAGGATCGTATTCAATGGCATCGGCCCGTATGGCTATAGATACCGAATCGTGGAATCAGGGATAGATACTAAAAAGAAGAAACAAGTAAAAAGGCTTCGTCGGATCAAGCCAGCCGCTTAATGGATAGCCATGTACTTAACCCGGATTCCGGGTTAAGTACATTTTAGCCGTGTGGATCATTGCTGCTGTTCGATAAATTTGCGGATAAGCAATCTTACTTGCTGGCTGACAGGCCTAGCTTCATTCTCCGATGCAATCCTCAGCAACTCTGCTTCCTCCTGAGTCAGGTAGAAGCTCATACGAACTTTTGTCTTGGCTGTTCTTGGCCTACCGCCTAAGGAATGTTCGAGCTCAGATAGAGTCTTTAGCTTCATTAACCGCGTCCTCCGATGGCAGTGATTCGGTCATAAATATCATTGTGTTTATGTATAGTTTTATGGAGTGTATGCAGTGCCCATATATTCAGGACATTCAAGTACCAATCGATACCATCAGCGCTAACCCGATCAAATAGGGTAGTGTTCTTCATCGAGAAGATAGGAATACGCCCCAGAGCAGACCACAATCGATCACGTGCAGTATCACGCTTCCTCTCATCCGTGAAATGATTGATGATGATTACGATGGGTTTACCTGCATCCTGGAGTAACTCATACGTTTTTAATGTCGCTGCAACAGAACGAGCATCGGTACGCGTAGGGATGATAATCACATCGCAGAAACTAGCTGCATGCGCGATCTTGGGATCAAGAAGAGTAGATAAAGCCCCAAGATCAAATACCGCATTTTCCAGCTGAGCCAGATCAGCGGGAATCTTTTTCTTGTTGATGGGAATTTGTATGACATCTTCTATCGCAGGTGGTGTGATGTCATTAGTGATGTACTGACTTCCAGTGCGCATAGCAAGGTTCAGACCTATAGAGCTCTTACCCACCCCGCCTTTAATGGAGGTTACGAGATACTTCATATTGATAACCCGACAAGTTAATAGAATGGCGAAATTGCCGCTATTAATATGTTGGGCTAGTGGGGACCAAGTTTAGTACTAAACTTGCACCCCTGTAGTTCACTGAGGTACTAGTGGGCATTCACACCCAGCCAAAGGCTCAAGAGCACCTGGACGTTCAATTCAGGCATGCTTTATTCAAGAGCTACTGTTCATCCGTTATCAGTTATAACTCTGCTGTAGAGAAGGCAGACTCGCTATGCAGTTCATGGGGAATTGATAAGTTTCAGGTAGTCGGTTTCCCTTAAAAATAATGAATAAAAAGGCTACTTAGCTAGACTGACTGAGACTGAGTCATAAACTGCCGAAGACAAGGGATTAGAAATTCACTTCAAGGATAAATTGAGGAGAGAAGAAGCCCTTCATATCTTGTTGCGCCGCTTGGCGCGGCGCAAGAGAAAAAAGAAGTAGGGGAGCGAGCTTGCGCTCGCTCCGGTCCATAAATTGGGTTTAGGAAGGTGTTTCTAGCGTGATCTGGACACTAAAAACACCCATCTGGTAATAGGCAATAAAGTTCTCCTGGAATAGGCTAAATAGATCCTTAGCTTTAACCAGAGCAACTGACTTCCCGTATCGGACCTCGCAAAGATCAGAGTGGATATCAAAGTCGATCTCTTTAGCCAGTTCAGTCGCCCAACCTGTACCAACGTAAGAGAAATCGGTTAGATAGTCGAATTCAAACCCTGCCTTATGGCGAGACAGGCCAATCTCCACAGGATGATACCCTCCAAGCTCTGGTGAATAGTTAGGATCTCTGAAGTTGAATACAACCGAAGTTATATCACTTACCGGATCTAGGCTCGGATGTGCCTTATCCAGTTCATCGTTCAACAGTTCGATCAGTTGATGGGAAACAGGCAGCACTAAGCCGTCCGTTAAAATTGGCAGTTTCATACAAGTAACCTGTTAGATTTAGTGTGTAAGGTGGTGTTGCTGGAGTGTGTTGTATGTGTGGGGAATAACTAGGAACTTCGTTTCAGCAGCGCAGTTGAACGTTTATCAAAATCATCAACCAAGACATGGAGAAATGTACTGTTCTCCGAAGGCTTAATTAGCCGGATGTCGGATGCTCGCAAAATGGCAGCAAGAAAGGAGCTGTTATTGGATGACTTACCTACCATGCATTCCTTCAGCACTGAAGATTTAAATGGATGGCCAGCTTGCCCAGACAAGATGGTAATGATCTTCTCGAGGGGGATCATCTCTCGTGAATGTAAGCCACCGCCATCGGTATCTGAAATTTGTAAATAGTTCCTTTTCTCTTCAGTCTGGCGGGCAAACTGGAAGTAGATCTTTCCGGTCGATTTAGGGCTTAACTTGTCAGCAACACCTCGCTCAATCAGTATTTTGTAATTCTCATCGGGGTTGTTTGTCTCTCCTTTCTGCTCAAGCTTTGTAGTGCTGTCAGCAGATGGCATAGATTTTTGCGGGGACATAATAATCTCCTTCAGATTTCATTTATTAGTGAATTTGCTTGTGACTCATGGTGTGACTGGACTTGGTCAGAGATAGCTTTTAGCGCAGCAGTGATAACTGCCAAGTCATCTAATAGGCCAACCACGAGTGCTATATCAGGTACTGCATCTAATGGATTAACCAGATAGACCAGAGCGGCTACGATGATGGCTTTTGTCTTAGCGGGTACGTCAGCATCCGTGATGAGGACATAGAGCAATGTGGCTTTATAAAGGAGCTCTTTTGCCCCTTTAATCTGTTTAAGTTTGCTGAGCAGTTCGTCTATTGATAGATCAAACATCAGCTAACTCCTGACAGAGAGGACAGTCGTTATGTATCAACAGGTAGATACCGGAGCCTTCATCAGAGAACACCGCTAATGCCAGTTGATAATCTTCACCGATCGGTATCACGAACTCTGGATAGTCCAAGGCAAACTGTAATTGCGTCTGAACTTCATCAGTCGCGGTTCTGAATGTGTTGTGATTGTCATCAGCTGTTAGATGAATAAAGACCGTGGGTATCTTTAACCAGTACTGCTTAGCTAAATCTTCTGAATCAAAGCCCTCTATGAGGTGCCTGATAGTTTCAGAGTAGATATCCTCAGTTAAATTGAACGTGCCCTTATCAGGCCAAGTCGTTGTGATTTGCATGGTTTTCTCCGGGCAATAAAAAAGGCCTTACCCGAAACAAGTAAGGCCTTTAGTTATGAATGGTTGATGGTTAACGCACGAGCTCGCTGAAGGCATCGCTCACATTTCTCTGCCTCTCGACAGTTTGCTTACTGTATCTGGCAGACGATTGAATACAGAGATGCCCCAGTTGGTATTGAACATCGATCAGAGATTTACCAGATGAGACCAAGCATGAAGCTACAGAGTGTCTGAGATGGTGAGGTACTAGACCTTCATAGTCTTTAATGCCTGCATTTTTTAACACTTTTAAGAAGGCGATGCGGAAGCTGGAGATTGGATTACCAGTTACTCGACCAGCAAACAGGTAAGGGTTGCCAGGTACCAGCGGTGTCTCGTTAATAATCTCCATAGCAAGATCTGAGAGATAAACTTCACGGCTTTGGCCATTCTTAGTCATCGGTAAGTAGAGGATCTGTTTGTCCTTATCCAGATGCTCATGCTTAGCTAATCTCAGCTCCCCACTTCTGCAACCAGTGACAGCAAGTAGGGCAATAATTCCACCAATCTGCTTATTGGGGTAACAGCGAGCCTCAGTTATCACTGCTTTCAACTCTTTAGCATCCAGAAAGCGCATCCGGATATTGTTCTCCCTGAGTTGCTTCACCTTCATGGCTTCATTGCTATCGATAACATCCATGCGAAGTGCCAGTTGCCCCATGCACTTCAATACAGCTATCACACGATTACATGTGGCCGGAGCTAAAGCCTTCCTGTGGGAATTGGCAGAGTTCAGATCCAGTTGAAGTTGTAGGACGTGAGATGCTTTCAGATCTTTAAAGAGCATATGGCCGAATTTGGGTTCGGCATGAAGGCTGAAGCGTGTGATCTCATGCTTCCATGAGCGTGTGTGCTTCTTCTGGTAGGGCAGGTAGGTATTCCAGAAGAACTCTGAGACAGTAGGGTGGTTACTGATCTCTTCATTCTCTGCTTTAGGGTCTATACCCTCAGCAAGCATTGCTCTATAGCGTTGTGCGGCTTTACGTGCTGTTGCCACATTGATGTCAGGGAATCGACCTAAAGAGATGCTGCGCTTTCTCGACTGAAAAACGTATCTCAAAAGAAAGCGTTTGCTCCCAGCTTTCTTGCTAGAGAGGCACTTTAGTCCTGTGATCTCCGTATCGGAGAACTCCAACTCTGTGCTTTTAGCGTTTGATGGGTTAGTTGGTAAAGCCCGGATGCGGGCATCAGTGAACTTGAATTTCGTATTCATGAAACCTCCGGAATTGGATATCCGGGGATTTCATATATAGTCATTCAGAGCTTTAATACGGTATGCAGGGACGGCAGAAATGTGCCAAAAGCTGACATTCCTGTTCATGGCTGAGAGGTATCGATGAAACTCATAGCAATTCAACCGGGCGTCCGGAGTATCACCCTGCCACACTCCTATAACTCTACATCTATGGTTATCTGAAGCGCATTCAGTCATCCCGGCGATTGAAAAAAACGGCGCACTGTAATGTCAAACTGATGCGGTTTCTCACACTATGGTCACAGTGCTGTAGGATGGTATTGTATTTGTAGACCTATCTCCGGTGAAGATGGCCTGCAAGTGACAAAAAGAAAGCTATGTAACGGTGTATGAATTGTAACCGCTGGGTTTTACTTTACTCTTCTGAGAAGTGTTCTCCGCGCTTGTGCTTATTAGACTTCAATAAATGATCCTTCAATACCCTTTGCATTGTACATTTTCTTATCAGCATCAGAAATAAGTTGGTCGAGCTCTATGTATTGATCTGCTCCGGTTTCTGCGATGCCCATACTCAGATGATATTCTGGATAACAATTGGAAAAACAATCGATCATTCTCTGCCCAACTATCCTCGCTGCATCAATGTTTGTATCGGGTAGTAGAATGCAGAACTCGTCACCACCATATCGACAGGCAGTATCGGCTTCCCGAATACATTGGTTTATTGAAACACTGACACCTTTTAAAACCTCATCACCATGTAAATGACCCATTTTATCGTTGATCTGTTTGAAGTTATCCACATCGATATAAATCAAAGATAAGAAGGTTTCCCGGCGTTTCACTGATGCTATTTGCTGATTGGCAATCTGGCGTAAAAATCGCTGATTTTTCAAGCCAGTCAGAGGGTCTTGCTGCGCTAGTTCTTCTAACTGTATTGTCCTTTCGGCAACTTTTTCTTCAAGGCTATTAGCATATTTTTCAGTTTTTTTGTTAGCTAACGCTAATTCAGAAAGCAGACTGTCAATATATGTATCAAATACCAGAGTAGTATCAAAATAGAGTAGTTTATCTAGTGCGTCCTTTGTGTCGGACAAAGTATTCGAATCGTTAATGCCTTGTGCCAATGCATCGAATAGAATTCTCTTTAATGAGCTGATGGCACTGAGATATAACTTTGGCTCAACTCCAATTCGTTTGTGCACCATACCTATACGTAAGCGGTTATTTACATACTCCCCATCATATTTGCCTGAGAATAAATCTAAGATGTAGTTATGTTGAGCGGCTTTAAGTCTGTTCAATGTGTCAGCATCACTGATTAATACTGAAATATCGTCAATGGTTAGTTGAGAAACGTAAAATTGATCAACTAATGTTTCAAGCTGTTCTTCTATGATCGGCAACGCATTTTTTAGGTGTTCAAAATGGATTGGTGTCAACGCTGATAATTCCAGTCTGTTGTGAATTTCAGCATCACTAATCTTCATTTGCTCGAGTAATGTTTGATGCGCACGGTGCATACTTTTTCCTTCTCCTAGCTCATGAGGAATATAAGGCTATTTTTACATCGAACCAGCTCTCTGTCATGTAGGTTGCTCCATAATAGTTTGAATTGCCACCGTTTTTATAAGCAGTATTCTGTTCTACTTGAATGCCTGCAATTGGCACACAGCAGGCTCTAGTGATTTGAATTTTTACCTATTAGTTAACGGCAGCTCTGTGTCGTTAGCTGCCCTTGAACGCCTGAGCTTCGGGCGTAATTACCCTGCGTTTTGACCGTAAAACAGGACTTGATTCACACCGAGGTTGTGAATCTTGGTATAGAGCAATGGAGTGTGTTGGATGTCTCTGCGCACAGAATCCGCACAGGAAATTTTTAGGTTATGGACCGGGGGCGTGATTTAGGCACAAAAAAAGCGGCCATCTTTCGATTCCGCTTCTCTATCAGAGCCCTTGTATTACAAGGGTTTTCTCTTATTCCTCAAAGGGTTGAGGAGGATGGTACCAGCGGCCGGACTCGAACCGGCACGTCCGCGAGGACAAGGGATTTTGAATCCCTCATGTCTACCAATTTCATCACGCTGGCACTTAAGAGACGCGTATTATAGAAACCTGTGAGCTTTCGTCAATCGATACTGTAGAAAAACTGAAAAAAAGTCTGCTTTCGTATACAATGCGCGCCCTTTGTATTTTTCTGAATTTAACGGAAGAACGTCCTGAATGCAGGTTAAAGATTTCCATTTTGATCTACCGGAAGAGTTGATCGCGAGTTTCCCGCTGGAGCAGCGTAGTGCTAGCCGTTTGTTATCTGTTGATGGCAATGCGGGGGTGATTAATCACGGTACCTTTACCGATGTGTTGGAGATGATTCAGCCGGGTGATCTGATGATTTTCAACGATACCCGTGTGATTCCGGCTCGACTTTTTGGTCAGAAAGAATCCGGCGGTAAAGTTGAAGTGCTGGTTGAACGTGTGCTGGATGATAAGCGAGCGCTTACTCATGTGCGTTCCAGCCGTTCGCCTAAACCTGGAGCGAAGCTTTTGCTGGAAGGTGGTATTGAAGCAGAGATGGTTGGTCGTCATGAGAACCTGTTTGAGCTGCGCTTTAATATAGATGGCAATCTGGTGGAAGCGCTTGAGCAGTATGGTCATATGCCTCTGCCGCCGTATATGAATCGTGAAGATCAGTTATCTGATCGTGAACGCTATCAGACGGTTTATAACAAAAAGCCAGGTGCGGTAGCTGCGCCAACTGCTGGTCTGCACTTTGATGATGAGTTGCTGGCTAAGTTGGACGAGAAGGGTGTTCAGCGTGCTTTTGTTACTCTGCATGTAGGTGCGGGGACCTTTCAGCCGGTGAAGGTGGATAATATTCAGGAGCATGTGATGCACTCTGAATATATCGAGGTGAGTGAAGAGGTTTGTGAACTGGTGAAGCAGACGCGTGCTAATGGCAAGCGCGTTGTTGCTGTGGGTACCACCAGTGTCCGTAGTCTGGAGAGTGCTAGTCAGAAAGGTGAGATCGAGCCTTTCTTTGGTGATAGCGACATCTTTATCTTTCCAGGTTATGAGTTCAAATCGGTTGATGCAATGATCACTAATTTCCACCTGCCAGAATCTACTCTGTTGATGTTGGTAAGTGCGTTTTCCGGTTTTGATCATATTAAGCAGGCCTACAAGGAAGCGGTTGAGCAGAAATACCGTTTCTTTAGTTATGGCGATGCGATGTTTCTGACACGTCAGACCGAACTGCAGGATTAGAGGTAAGAATGAGCAGACAGTGTTTTATGCAGTTTGAAAAGATTGCAGAAGATGGTAAGGCGCGTCGCGCGCGTCTTCAGTTCCCACGTGGTACGGTGGAAACACCTGCATTTATGCCAGTGGGAACATACGGCACCGTAAAAGGTATGACGCCAAAAGATATTGAGGCGACCGGTGCGCATATTATTCTGGGTAATACCTTTCACCTGATGTTGCGCCCGGGAACCGAGATCATTCAGCAGCACGGTGATCTGCATGACTTTATGCAGTGGAAAGGTCCGATTCTGACCGATTCGGGTGGTTTTCAGGTGTTCAGTCTGGGCGCGATGCGCAAGATCACCGAAAAAGGTGTGACCTTCCAGTCACCGGTTAATGGTAGCAAAGTGTTTATGGGGCCGGAAGAATCGATGCAGGTTCAGCGCGAACTGGGTTCTGACATCGTAATGATCTTCGATGAGTGTACCCCTTACCCGGCAACTGAAATGGAAGCGGCTGAGTCGATGCGCCTTTCACTACGTTGGGCTAAACGTTCAAAGGATGCTCATGGCGATAGCCCGTCCGCACTGTTTGGTATTGTTCAGGGCGGTATGTACCCACATCTGCGTGATGAGTCGATGGCCGGTCTGGAAGAGATTGGTTTTGATGGTTATGCCATTGGTGGTCTTTCCGTAGGTGAACCTAAAGATGAGATGGTTAAAGTGCTGGATCATCTGGCGCATAAAATGCCAGAAGATAAACCGCGCTATCTCATGGGTGTGGGTAAGCCGGAAGATATCGTCGAGGCAGTTCGCCGTGGTGTGGATATGTTTGATTGTGTTATCCCAACACGTAATGCACGCAACGGATTCCTGTTTACCGATAGCGGTGTAGTAAAAATCCGTAATGCGGTGCATAAAACGGATACCGGTCCATTAGATGAAACATGTGAGTGTTACACTTGCCGCAACTTTAGCCGCTCTTATCTGCACCATCTGGATAAGTGTAAAGAGATCCTTGGCGCGCAGCTGAATACCATTCATAACCTGCACTACTATCAGGTACTCATGGCTGGATTGCGTCAGGCTATCGAACAGGGTAAATTGGGCGACTTTGTGGACGAATTTTATCGTAAGCGAGGCCTTGAAACGCCGCCGCTTGACTCCATATAAGTCAGAACTATTGATAATAAGATTTTTATATTTTTTCAGGAGTAGCTAAATGAGCTTCTTTATCTCCCCAGCGTATGCTGAAGGTGCGGCGGGTGCGCCAATGGATTCCGGCATGTTCAACATGATCTTTCTGGTTGGTTTTGGTCTGATCTTCTACTTCTTTATGTGGCGTCCGCAGGCTAAACGTGCCAAAGAACATAAAGAGTTGCTGGGTGGCCTGAGCAAAGGTGATGAAGTGATCACTGCAGGTGGCATCCTGGGTAAGGTTGTAAACCTGAACGATGACTACATTGTATTGGAAGTGAGTGAAGGCACTGAACTGACTTTCCAGAAAACTCATGTTTCTGCTGCTCTGCCAAAAGGCACTATCAACAGCATCTAATTTAACAAGCGCCACTGCTAAGCGGCGGCGCTTTTGTTTTGTCAGGGAATAGGGCGCCATGCTCAACCGATACCCCCTCTGGAAGAATCTCCTAATTCTGTTTGTTCTGATTCTGGGTGGCTTATATGCTGCGCCGAATCTGTATCCCGATGATTACGCTATTCAGCTGACCGGCAGCCGTGATGTATTCAAAGTCGATCAGCCGCTGGTAGATCGTGTGAATTCCGCTCTGGAGCGTGAAGGCATTCCATCTAAATCTGTTGAGCTGGACGAAAAAGCGGGCCTGATCCGTTTTCATGATGGCGAATCTCAGTTAAAGGCTAAGGATGTTATCGCCAAGGTTGTAGGCGATGATTATGTTGTGGCGCTTAACCTTGCCCCAACAACACCTGATTGGTTGACCTCTATCGGTGCGGGTCCAATGAAACTGGGCCTTGACCTGCGTGGTGGTGTGCACTTCCTGCTGGAAGTAGACCTGCCAAAGGCAGTTAGCCAGAAGCTTGAAAACTATGCGTCTGAGATCAAAGGCCGTCTGCGTGAAGAAAAGCTGCGTTATCGTAAGCTGGATATCGAAGAGAACGGTGCGCTGGCGGTTAAATTCCCTAAACAGGAAGCCCGTGATCAGTCGGTTGATCTGCTGCGTAAAGAGTTTCAGGAGTTTCTGATTACTGCAGATGATCGTGAAGATGGTTTCTACACGATTGTGAATCTGACTGAGCAGGCGATCAAAGATATTGAGACCTATGCGATCAAGCAGAACCTCACTACGTTGCGTAACCGTGTTAACGAACTGGGTGTAGCAGAGCCGCTGGTTCAGCGTCAGGGTCGTAACCGTATTGTGGTTCAGCTGCCGGGTATTCAGGATACCGCAGCTGCAAAACGTATTATCGGTAAAACAGCGACGCTAGAATTCCGACTGGAAGCGAAAAGCAGCGCTAGCTCTGCGCGTACTGAAGTTTATGAGTTTCGTAGTGAGTTAGGTCGTAAAGCAACCCTTGAAAAAGACATTATTATCAAAGGTGATAATGTTGCTAACGCACAGGCATCTTTCGATGAGAACGGTCAGCCTCAGGTAAACATCACGCTGGATTCCAAGGGTGGTGAGCTGATGGCGCGTACCACTAAGAATGCGGTACAGCGTCGTATGGCGGTTATCTTCGTGGAAGATAAAGAGCGTACAGTTTACAAGACCGTTGATGGCGTACAGGTAGCTGAGAAAGTTCGTTACCAAGAGAAGGGTATTATCTCTCTGGCAACGATCCAGGCTGTACTGGGTAGTCAGTTCCGAATTACTGGCCTTGATGGTGCAGGTGAATCATCTGAGCTAGCGCTGTTGCTGCGTGCAGGTGCGCTGGCTGCGCCGATCTACTTTGTAGAGGAGCGTACCGTTGGGCCTAGCCTGGGTGCACAGAATATTGAAACGGGTGTGACTTCGGTTCAGATCGGCTTTGCGCTGGTACTGATCTTTATGCTGATCTACTACCGTGTATTCGGTGTATTGGCGAACATCGCTTTGACATTGAACCTGATGTTGCTGGTGGCGGTGATGTCGATGCTCTCGGCCACGCTGACCTTGCCGGGTATTGCGGGTATCGTATTGACCGTAGGTATGGCGGTGGATGCGAACGTACTAATCTTCTCGCGTATCAAAGAGGAATTGAAAAATGGTCTACCGCCGCAATCTGCAATCAATGCAGGTTTTAAAGGCGCAACCACTACTATCTTTGATGCCAATATCACGACTCTGCTTGCAGCTGTCATTCTGTTTGCGATGGGCACCGGGCCGGTTAAAGGCTTCGCGATTACACTGTCCGTCGGTATTCTGACTTCGATGTTTACGGCCATTCTGGTTACCCGTGCGCTGGTTAACCTGACTTATGGCGGTCGTCAGATTAGCAAGCTGTCAATTTGAGGAGCCGATGATGTCTGAGTTGAAAATTTATAACTTCATGGGCTTGCGCAAGATTGCTGCAGCGAGCTCAATTATTCTGCTGGTTATCTCTATTGGTGCTCTGGCAGTTAATGGACTTAAATTCGGTCTAGATTTCACCGGTGGTAGTCTGGTCGAAATCGGCTATGAGCAACCTGCTGATCTGAATAAGATTCGCGGTCAGTTGAAAACTGCTGGTTACGAAGATGCGGTGGTACAGACCTTTGGTTCGCCTACCGATATTCTGATCCGTCTGGGCCAGGATCATGATCCTAAGCTGGGCGACAAGGTTCTATCTGCCCTGCAGGCTGATGAAGGCCAGCAGTTGAATCTGCGCCGTAACGAGTTTGTGGGCGCGCAGGTAGGTGAAGAACTGCGTGAACAGGGTGGCATGGGCATGCTGCTGGCACTGTTCATGATCATGGTTTACGTAGCTTTCCGTTTCCAGATCAAATTCTCTCTGGGTGCTGTTGCCGCTCTGGCACATGACGTTCTTATTGTGCTGGGTTTCTTTGCCTTGTTCAGGCTCGATTTTGACCTGACTGTATTGGCTGCGATATTGGCGGTAATCGGTTACTCGTTGAACGATACAATCGTTGTATCTGATCGTATTCGTGAAAACTTCCGTAAGATGCGTAAGGGTACGCCTCTGGAGATTATGAATACCTCACTGAGTCAGACTCTGGGTCGTACTTTGGTGACGTCCTTGACCACGTTGTTGGTGCTGGTTGCACTGGCGGTATTTGGTGGTGAGATGATTCATGGTTTCGCAATCGCTTTGCTGGTCGGTGTGCTGGTGGGTACTTACTCATCAATCTACGTAGCTGCAAACGTGCTGGTTGCGATGGGCATCTGTAAAGAGGACCTGATGCCGCCGGAGGAAAAAGAGGAAGAGGTCGACGACCTTCCTTAATAAGTTTTACCGGAGCCGGCATCTGCCGGCTCTTTTATTTGCGCGTTATATGGTTCAGCGTGATATGCTGAATTTATCTATGTTCCCCTTGAGAACGACCTATGAGCAACGACTGGACTAAAAAAGACCCTGATGCAGCAGCGGAAGCTGAGAAATACGAAAACCCGGTGCCAAGCCGCGAGTATATCCTGCAGTTTATGCAGGAGCGGGGGGCGCCTGTAGGTCATGCTCAGCTGTGTGAGGAGATGGGGGTCTGGAACCCGGAAAGCCGCGATGCACTCTCTTTCCGTCTTAAAGCAATGTGTCGTGACGGCCAGTTGATGAGCAATCGCCGTAATGAGTTTGCGTTGCTGGACAAGATGTCGCTGATCAAGGGACGTGTCATCGGTCACAGAGATGGTTTTGGTTTCGTAAAACCAGATGAAGGCGGCGATGATCTAAAACTGAGTCCTCGCCAGATGCGCCAAGTGTTTGATGGCGATCGAGTGCTGGTACAGGAAGTAAATGTCGATTTTAAAGGCCGTCGTGAAGGGAAAATTGTAGAGATTCTGGAGCGAAATACACGCAAGTTGGTGGGGCGCTTCAGTGGTCAGGAAGGCTTTGGTTACCTGCGTCCAGAGAATCAGCGTATTACTCAGGAAATTATGATTGTTCCTGATCCTGAAAATCCTCTGCAATACAAAGATGGTCAGCTTGTAGTGGCAGAACTGATCTCTCAGCCGGGTAAGCGTCAGATGCCTCAGGCTAAAGTGACCGAGGTACTGGGCGATCATATGGCGCCAGGTATGGAGATCACAGTTGCTATCCATAACTATGATATTCCCCACGAATGGCCTGATGAAGTACGTCAGGAAGTGGGAGAGTTGGCTGCTGAGGTTGAGGAAAGCGCCAAGGTAAACCGTGTAGATTTGCGTGATCTGCCGTTGGTCACTATCGATGGTGAAGATGCCAAAGACTTCGATGATGCGGTTTATGCTGAGCGGAAAAAATCTGGTGGTTGGCGTCTATGGGTCGCGATAGCCGATGTGTCCTGGTACGTACGACCAAACTCTGAGCTGGATAAAGAAGCGTTTAAGCGCTCCAACTCAACATACTTTCCAGAGTTTGTTGTGCCGATGTTACCAGAGCTTCTCTCCAATGGTTTGTGCTCTCTCAACCCTGATGTAGATCGTCTGGCGATGGTTTGTGAGATGACCATCAGTGAAGCAGGTGTGCTTTCTGGGTACAAATTCTATGAAGCTGTGATCCGTTCTCATGCCCGTCTTACCTACACCAAGGTTGGTAAGATGTTGATGCAACCGGATGAGGGTGAGTCTAAACAGTTGCGGGCGCACTACTACAATATCGTTCCTCATCTGGAAGATCTCTATAGTCTCTATTTCGCGTTAAGAAAGGCACGTGATATCCGTGGTGCTATCGATTTTGAAACCACTGAAACCCGTATGGTGTTTGGTGAGGACCGTAAGATCGAGCAGATTGTGCCAGTCCACCGTAATGATGCGCATAAGCTAATTGAAGAGTGCATGCTTTGTGCAAACGTAGCCACCGCACGTTTCCTGAAGAAGCTGGATATTCCAGCGATCTATCGTGTCCATGAGGGACCAAAAGAACAGAAGCTTGAGAACCTACGCTCATACCTTAGGGAGCTGGGTTTGAGTTTGGGGGGCGGGGAAAAACCTGAGCCAAAAGACTATCAGGAATTGGCTGAGTGGATTGAGGAACGACCTGATCGGCACCTAATCCAGACTATGATGCTGCGCTCAATGCAGCAGGCAGTGTACAGCCCGGATAACCAGGGGCATTTCGGTCTGGCTTATCCAGCTTATACCCACTTCACTTCCCCAATTCGTCGTTATCCGGATCTGCTGGTACACCGTTTGATCCGTGCGGCAATCCACTCGGAGAAAAAAGATAAAGCGCTGCAACGTCCGGATGACTTTGCTATCAATTCAGCATTCGCTTGCAACTACAGCATGGAACAACTGCTGCAGTTGGGTGAGCACTGTTCGATGACTGAGCGCCGTTCCGATGAGGCTACACGTGATGTAGTGGCGTGGCTCAAATGTGAATACATGCAGGAGCATGTGGGTGATGAATTTGAAGGTGTCATCTCCGCTGTAACTGGTTTTGGTGTGTTTGTTGAGCTGGATGAACTATTTGTGGAAGGGCTGGTGCATATTACGGCGCTGCCGGGTGACTACTATGTGTTTGATCAGGCTAAGCAGCGTTTAGTTGGTGAGCGAACTCGCAAGGTCTTTAAACTAGGTGATCGCCTACTGGTGAAAGTGGTCCGGGTTGATCTTGATGAACGTAAGATTGATTTCGAACTGGTTGAACAGAAAAAACAAGCTAAGAAGAAAACGACGCGTGAGCTGTTGGCTGAAGGTAAGCTAGGTGCTCAGGATGGTTCCTCTTCCTCTGGAAAACTGCCGGGCCATAAGCATGAGTGGGGCCATAAACCTACGCGTCGTGATGAACGCTCGAAGCCGAAAAAGGGTTCGCAGCGCGAAGCCTTGATGCGCTCAGGGAAAAAGCGCGATGTAGTCCCAAATGGTAAGCCTAAGAAACGTATTGTTGACGATAAGGCTAAGCCTGCGAATAAACATAACTTGTCTGCTGCAGAGCAGGAGCTTATGGAGTTCAGCGGTGGTGGCAAGGGTAAAAGCAATAAGGCGAAAAAACGAAAGGTCACTGCTAAGCCTAAATTAAAAAAGCCAGCCCTAAAGGGTAAGAAAAAGGGCCTTAAGGTTAAGAAAAAGCGCTAACCAGTATATAGCCTGAACAAAGACAAGCCAGCCATATCAGTAGCTGGCTTTTTCCTTTATTTGAGGTTGATAAACCACTTTCTGATCTCGGCAATAGTAACCGAAAAATAGCTGCAAATATGATCCCTTCTATCAAGCCGGTAATGACATCTAATGGCCAGTGCACTCCTAGTACAACTCTAGATAGTGCTACAAGAGCGGCTATACAGGCAGCGCTAAGGTAAATCCAGCGCCTTGACGGTGTGGCATAACCATAGGCGAAAATTACCGCACAGAGAAATAACAGGGTGCTTGCTGCACTGCTATGGCCGCTGGGGAAGCTGAATGTGCTTAGGTGTTGCCCTGAGGGAGGCCTTGGATTAGCAAAAATAATTTTAAGCAAGCTGTTAAACGCTTTTCCAGAAACCAGTAGGGCAGCAAAGGTGAACATGAGGGTTTTGCTGCTGTATCGGTAGAGCCAGAAACAGATTACAGCACCAGCGCTGAAAACCAGTAATGAGTCACCCAAGCTGGTAATCAACCCAGCAATATCTTTGATCAGATGTCCGAATGAGTTATTTGTGGGATGAAGTAGTGAGAATGTGTCTTGATTCCACTTCTGCAGTGTTTGGGTTGTCTGAATAAATAGCAGTGCAGAAAAGCTGGCAGAGGCGGTTAGAAGAGCTACAAGTGGAGCGGTAAGGGAATGTTTATTGTCTGTCAGCCATTTGTGACTCGTGCTGAATATCAGGAGCATCACCCCGATAATAATCAGTGTTTCAATTAACAGTGCCCAGTTAATAGAGATG
This sequence comes from Neptuniibacter sp., assembly GCF_024231755.1. Taxonomy (GTDB): domain Bacteria; phylum Pseudomonadota; class Gammaproteobacteria; order Pseudomonadales; family Balneatricaceae; genus Neptuniibacter. The sequence goes on along the minus strand of NZ_JAAEQH010000062.1, from coordinate 4,965 downwards.
CTCTCTGCAGCAACTCCGGTAAGGTATCCTGGAATAATATAAACCGGGCTCCATACCAGGGCTGAGGCTAGGTTCAGTGGAAAATAGGCTAGCGGCTTCATTTGGCATGTTCCAGCCACAAAAGGCACTACTGGGCGTATAGGGCCGATAAACCTGCCAATCACGATGCTGATAATGCCATATCTGGCGAAAAAGGTTTCCCCTTTGCTTAGCCATTCGGGGTGATTTCGAATAATCGGCATGCGGCGAACTGGTTGCGCTAAATAGCGGCCAGCAATGAAACTCAGTCCATCGCCTAGAACAGCACCGGCAAAAGCTGAAATGAGCAGAGCGTTAAGTTCAATGCCCTGCTGGCCAGCCAAGGTTGCACCAAGAAAAAGTAATGCTACACCGGGAACAAAAATACCGGCAAAGGCGAGTGATTCCAGAAAAGCGATACCAGCAATTATCAGAATCAGGTTGGAACTTTCTGGCAGTAGATTAAAAAATGATTCGCTGAGCACAACTTTTCCTTCGGTACATGAGCCTTTATATCTTAGAGCTCTTCCTAGAGGATAGATATGCCCAAGAAACCAAGCCTTTGCTATAATTCGCCCAACTTGAACATTCTTTGGGCCCTGTCTCGATGAAAGAGATTATTCTGCTTAACATTTCCGGTGATGATCGACCGGGAGTTACCTCCTCAATCACAAAAATTCTGGCAGCTTATCAGATTAATATTCTGGATATAGGGCAGGCGGTTATACACGATACTCTGTCCCTTGGTATTTTAATTGAGGTGCCGAAAGAGGCTGAATCTTCACCGCTGTTGCGCGATATTTTGTTCAAGGCTCATGAGCTGAATATGAATATCCGTTTCCAACCGGTAGATGAGGAAAATTACGAGCAGTGGGTAGATGGACAGGGTAAATCCCGACATATCATTACTTTGCTTTCCCGTAAGCTCAGTTCGGAGCATATCGCTACGGTTACTGAAATTGCAGCCAGTCATGGTCTCAATATTGATAATATCAATCGTCTTTCTGGTCGAGTTAGTCTGAATGATTCTCCCGCTAAGACTAAGGCTTGCGTTGAGTTTTCAGTTCGAGGTGCGCCTGCTGATACTGCCGCATTAAGAGCAGAATTCCTGAAAACGGCTAGTGATCTTGATGTGGATATCGCGTTCCAGAAAGATGATATTTTCCGTCGTAACCGTCGCCTTGTTGTGTTTGATATGGATTCAACTCTGATCGAAGCGGAAGTTATTGATGAGCTGGCTAAAGAAGCGGGTGTTGGTGAGCAGGTTTCAGAGATCACAGAGGCTGCAATGCGTGGCGAGATTGATTTCAATGAAAGCTTCCGTCGTCGCATGGCTTTGCTCAAGGGGTTGGATGTTTCTGTCTTAGATGAAATTGCAGAGCGCCTACCAATGACTGAAGGTGCTGAAGAGCTGGTTTCAAATCTTAAAGCTTTAGGCTTTAAAACGGCTATTCTCTCTGGCGGTTTCAACTACTTTGCATCTCATCTGCAGAACAAACTGGGTTTCGATTATGTCTATGCGAATGAGCTGGATATAGATGCCGATGGCAAGGTGACAGGTGAAGTCAAAGGCACCGTTGTTAACGGTGAGCGTAAGGCTGAGCTGTTGCGTGAGATTGCTGAAAAAGAAGGTATCCGTCTCGAGCAGACAATTGCTGTAGGTGATGGTGCAAACGATCTACCGATGCTATCTATTGCAGGTTTAGGCATTGCATTCCGTGCGAAGCCTTTAGTGAGGGAGAGTGCAAAACAGGCGATTTCTACCCTGGGACTGGATGGTATTTTATACCTGATCGGTTTCCGTGATCGCGATACTCTTATCTGATTTGTTCAGTTATTTCGTTAGTTTTTATTCAGCGAAGAAATCGTAATCCATCTTCTCGCGTGGAGGTTGCAGGTAGAAGCCCTGCACATAATCCACGCCCGCTTTCCATAGTGTTGCCATCGCTTTGGTATTTTCTACCAGTGGGGCGATGGTGATCTTGTCCATGCTGCTCAGCTGCTGTACCAGATTAAAGAACTGCTCATCTTGGTTAGTATCCTGCCCCAGCTCCTGGATATAGGAACCATCCAGTTTTATAAAATCTGCTCGTACTTGTTTTAGGATGTCGCTTTCTTCTGGTGAACTTCCAAAATGTTTGATGCACACCCGGCAGTGCATTTTGTGCAGCTTCTCTGTATACAAGCGAGCTTGCTTTGGTGAAATGGTTACATCGTTTTCACTGATCTGAAATACCAAACGGTCTGCTGGAATATTGTTACGTCGCAGCGCTTCTGCTAACCAAACTAACAATTTTTGATCATTAAGGGTGTGCACTGAGATGTTGATAAACAGGGTGCTATTATGCTTTTGCTTCAGTGAGCGTTTTAGGTTTCTTAAACTGTGCTCAATAACCCATCTATCCACTTTTAGCGCTATAGCCGGGTCACTTATAGCATTCATAAACTCGTTAGGGGATAGTTCGTTTTCTTCATCACTGAGTAAGCGTAGCAAAACTTCGTAGTGTTGCTCGGTTTCGTTTTCGGAGGTCAGGTTAACGATAGGCTGAAACAGGAGCCTAAACTCCTTCTCATCGACTGCTTTGCAGATCCGCATAAATTCATCATTATGCTGTTCGGTTACAGTTGCCTCTGGAATATGCAGTTGTACCCCGTTGCCTTTCTTGGTGTCGCTATGCAGACTCTTAGCTGCGGATTCTGCTCGTGCTAAGACCTCCTGCATAGGAGGTGTGTTGTCATTGATCAGCGAGATGCCTATTGAACAGGTTGTTTGCGCACTGACCCCGGCTGCCTGTGATGTGTTGGATGCAATTTTCTTACATAATGTCTCAGCAAATGCCTGAGCATTTTCTACGTTAGGGTCACGGAAGATGATCACAAAGGTGTTATCTTCTGGATGAGTGAGTAGATGGGCTTTATTAACCATCTTTCTCAACAAGGCCGATATGTCCCTGATGACCTGGTCACTTCCTTCATTGCCAAATCTGGATCGAATCTGTTCCAGCTGATCTAGTTCAATATGCAGCAGACTGCAGTCGTTACCACCATGTAAAGCTTGCTGAACAATTTGCTCCAGCTGTTTGTGCAGATGTTCTTTGTTATATAGCCCAGAAATGAAATCTAAATCTTCACTTAGAAGGTGCCCAATGTGGTGATCATCTACACGGAACAGTGCGCGAACAGCCTTATCGCCATTGAATTCAATGTTGGAAAGTTCAAGGTTGGCTGTGAATTCAGAGCGGTCTGTACGTTGGGCTGTTAATTGGAGAATTATTTCCCCTGAATGTTCTTCGCTGAGAGAAGCAAGTTGTTCAGAGAATTCAGCCCGATCATCGTAAGTAAAAAGGTTAGATAGTCCTTTCTCCGTAGCTTGCTCTGAGTTGTCATAGCCAAAGAGATCAAGAAAGCTTTCATTGCAGAACACAATATCATTACCCTGACTGCAGACAATGGCATTCTTTGAGCTTTGCATTAGCTGTACGTTGCGTTTTTCTGCCTCTGCAAGAGCTGCCTCTGCTTGTCGTAAGCGGCGTCGGTGATCAAGGCTATCAAGTTCTTTGCGAATATGAATTAAGACCAGCTCTTTCTCATCTAATGGAACCACTGCTTGAAGATGGTTCTTTAGGCCCTGAAGCAATAGTTGGCTATCTGAGCTAGGGATGATCTGGATGATGGGAATGTCTTTATGCAGTCGCTTAAGATGGCTTATGGCATGCTTAGAGGTAAATTCCCCTCTATCTATAGTGCAGAGAATAAGATCCCAGGAGCGTTCGCTCAGTGCGTCTAAGAACTCTTGCTCGTTGTTAACCTGCTTTCCTCTAGGGGATATACGGGATGTTCTGAGCAGAGTGATCAGAGGCGCGGTTTCTTCTGCGCTAAGGCCAAGAAACAGTAGTTGTACGTTTTTTCTAAGGCGCTGTCTGCGATGGTGCCCTGAGCCATATTTTTCCAGAAGGGCGTTACCATCAATTTCAATTGCTTGTGGCATGAAAAGCAGCTCCTAATCCTGTTCCTTGAGCAGAGACGGTTTAATATCCGATGGATTATTAGTGATCTCTAAAGTCTATCTGCTTTAGGCAGTTCTGTCAGGCTTTATCCTGATGAGAATAATTAAAAAATAAGGGTTAGTACTTATGGGGTTTCCGGAGGTGATTGGACAGAAACAGAATGGTTTGGTTCTGATCTATTAGGTCGTTGAGGGTTTAAACGCTTTTTGTTGGAGGTGTGTCCTCACGCCGAAGCTCTTTTCAGATTTAATCGCGATGTACCCGCAAGGGGCAATCGCTCCAACAATATTAATATACGCTAGGAGAACGGAGGAACTGGATGGAGTGGCTGGGCTAAGGTAGATGGGAGGATTGATCCTTATCGTCTGGTGACGATGAGTCCCCTGTGGGCTTCAATGCTTCGTGTTGGAGGCGTGTCCTCACGCCGAAGCTCTTTTCAGATTTAATCGCGATGATGACATCGCTCCAACAATATTAATATACGCTAGGAGAACGGAGGAACCGGATGGAGTGGCTGGGCTAAGGTAGATGGGAGGATTGATCCTTATCGTCAGGTGACGATAAGTCCCCTTCGGGCTTCGCAGCAATAGATGCTCGTCGCAAATTGCCGTGCAATTTGTCGAACCTGGAGGTTCTTAGTGCTATATGAAAAATCAATACTGGATTAGAAGTGTGAGTGTGTCTGAGAAAGTGGCTGGGGTAGGAGGATTCGAACCTCCGCATACTGGAATCAGAATCCAGTGCCTTACCGCTTGGCGATACCCCAACAGAGAAGATGTATCCGAAAATGGAAACAGTAGATAAGCATGGTGGCAATAGCGGGACTCGAACCTGCGACCCTCGCATTATGAATGCGATGCTCTAACCAACTGAGCTATATTGCCACTCAGATTAGCTCGTAGAGCTAATGCTTAAGATATCTTTTCGAAAGAAAAGATGG